>NZ_JBYQCG010000012.1:0-3608 GCF_057837105.1 Burkholderia sp. APQ4-4ca
CGACCTGTTCGGCCGCGTGCAAAGCCTGAAGGACCAGGCGCTCGCGCAGTACCTGTCGACCGCGTATGCGCGGCAGGCGTCGGAGATCTCGCTGGTGTCGCAGGTGGCGGATCAATACCTGACGCTGCTGTCGACCGATGATCTGCTGAAGGTCACCGAGGACACGCTGAAGACCGCGCAGGCGTCGTACGACCTGACCAAGCTGCAGTTCGACAACGGCACGGGCTCCGAGCTCGAGCTGCGTCAGGCGCAGACGGTGGTCGAGACGGCGCTCGCGAACCAGCAGGCGCAGGCACGTGCGCGCGCGCAGGCGCTGAACGCGCTGGTGCTGCTGATCGGCGAGCCGCTGCCGGACGACCTGCCGGCGGGCATGCCGCTCGACGCGCAGAACCTGCTGACGGACGTGCCGGCCGGCCTGCCGTCGGATCTGCTGACGCGTCGTCCGGACGTGATGCAGGCCGAGCAGACGCTGCTGGCCGCGAACGCGAACATCGGCGCGGCGCGTGCGGCATTCTTCCCGAAGATCTCGCTGACGGCCGCGTTCGGCACCGCGAGCCCGACGCTGGGCGGCCTGTTCAAGGCCGGCACGGCGGCGTGGTCGTTCGCGCCGAACATCGCGCTGCCGATCTTCGAGGGCGGGCAGAACATCGCGAACCTCGATCTCGCGCACGTGCAGAAGCGCATCGAGATCGCGAACTACGAGAAGGCGATCCAGTCGGCATTCCGCGAAGTGTCGGACGGGCTCGCCGCACGCGGCACGTACGATCAGCAGATCGCGGCATTGGAGCGCAACGAGCACGCGCAGCAGCGTCGCTTCGACCTGTCGGACCTGCGTTACAAGAACGGTGTGGACAGCTATCTGTCGGTGCTGACCGCGCAGACGGATCTGTACTCGGCGCAGCAGTCGCTGATCAGCGCGCGCCTGGCGCGCTGGACGAATCTGGTCGACCTTTACCGTGCACTGGGCGGCGGGTGGATCCAGCATGCAGGCGAAGCGCCGCGCGCGCCGGATGCGCCGGTCGATTACGACAAGGCGGCGGCTCCGGCGCCTGCGTCGGCAACGGCGACGAACGGGTAGGCACGGCGAAGGGCAGGCGCGGCTTATCGCGCTTGCGCTTCGAACCGGCTGTACGCGGAAACGAAAACGCCACGGACGAAAGTTCGTGGCGTTTTCATTTGCGCTGTCGAATCGCGCGGGGAATCAAGCAAAACGCCACGGCATGCCGTGGCGTTCGTCGTTACCGCTTCGCGCCGTCGTCCGGCGCGGGGCGATCAGTGGTGCACGTCGGCGGCCCGCCCGTCGAAATCGTGTCCCGCGCGCCGAATCTCGCAGCGCGCATCCTTTTCGCCTTTCACGCCGTTGAACACGATGTTCAGGATCACGGCTCGATGGAAGCGAGCGGCTGTAGGCCCATTTGCTGTTGAACGGTGCTTATAACAATTAGCTGTACAAAATTCGAATTTGTCTGATTGATTCTTCTTTCTCGTCCGCGCAAATTTCGCATGGAGCATTCCTCACCCATTGTCGAGAAAGGAAATCCGGATGAAGAGCGAGCAGACTGCACCGACCCATCTTTTTGCCACCATCGGGGCGCTCACTGAGCGCGGTGGGCGGGTAACCAATGCTACCAGCGGCCTGACAGTCGCCGGGCTTGTCGTTGCCCGTGTTGGCGATGTCGTCACTTACGAGGATGGCAGCGAGGCCGTCATTATGGATGGCGCAGGCGAATATGCGATTTGCAGCGACAAGCCGTTTGCGCTGGTGGGTAGCCGGTTGAGCAACGGTGATCGTATCGTCGAAACGCTTCAGCGGTTGTGGGGAATTCACATACAAGCCGGCGAAACGGCCGAGGGATTGCCGTATGGTTCTAACGTTACGCGACAGAGCCGTACAAATGATCGACGTGCGGCTCGTAGATTTGCGCAAGTGGGGGACGGTCGAACGTCAACGCGTCGCAACGTGGTTTGGCTCAAGCGATGAAACGATTCGGCAACGTCTGACAGTCGGCCTCGCACGAGTAAGTCGGGTGATGCGCGATCTCAAGCCTGGAAACTTTGTTCGTCAATCAGAGGAGCTTGATCGATATCTTGGTTGTACGCCGAATAACAAGGACCCTGATGGTGCCGTCGCTCATGTTTGCGGCCCCGACACTGCTACACATACTATTTTTATCCATGAGAATTTTTGCGGGATGCGTCCCATATCCAGCGCGAAGGACTCGATGTTATCGACACTGATTCATGAGTGCACTCATTTTGCCGACACTTTTGGCGCTCAGGATCATCAATATTTCATGCGCGAGTGCTTGGTATTGGCTCGGGTGCGCCCCGACCTCGCAATCAATAATGCGGATAGCATTGCCGGGTATATTGTCTATGAGAATTAGAGGCGACGTGGCGGTGTGTTCCTTGTTGAATCTGATCGGGTCCAACGGAAAATCGATATGGTAAAAGGACTGGCCTGTATTGCGCTGGCGTTTTTCTCGACCGGGACATTCGCCTGCTCCCCGGTTCATACACTTGATGTTTCGTTTGAAAGAGATTCTGCCAAAGTGCGCGGCGATGAGCTCATCAAGCTGGCCAATTGGGCGATAGACCTTCAACTCAAATATCCCAATCTTGATCGTACGTCTGTCGGTGGCCTTGCCGAAGCTGACGAAAGACAGCCGAGCGTGCTGGCGCAGCAACGCGCGGAAAGTGTCAAGGGGCTGCTAGTCACATTGGGGCTTGGTCGAGCCCCTATCGACGTCGATGCCAGGCTTTATAAGTCGCATCATCTGAACGGTGTGCCGGATAATGGCCAACGAGTAGAAATCGACTTCCTTCCCGGTTGCGCGCATGAATGCCCCTGCCAAGGGAAATGAGGTCCTGGCTGCGATCTGCCGCGCAGTGCTGCACATTTCGATGGTGTGAAGCGGCCTTTTACGCACCATGCAGCAAGCGCCGGCCCGTCACGAGCCGACGCATGCCTGGTGTCCGTCAGTGCGAATCGGCGGCCCGCCCGTCGAAATCGTGCCCCGCGCGCCGAATCTCGCAGCGCGCATCCTTTTCGCCTTTCACGCCGTTGAACACGATGTTCAGGATCACGGCGGACGCCGATGCGAGCAGGATGCCGCTGTGCAGGATCGGCGCGAGCGCGGGCGGCAGCTTCGAGAAGAAGTGCGGCGACACGACCGGCACGAGGCCCATGCCGACGCTCACGGCGACGATGAACAGGTTGTGCGAATTGTTCACGAAGTCGACCTTCGACAGCACCTTGATGCCGTTCGCGGCAACCATCCCGAACATCACGATGCCTGCGCCGCCGAGCACGAACGGCGGCACCGACGCGACGACTTGCGCCATCTTCGGGAACAGCCCGAGCAGCACGAGGATCACGCCGCCCGTCGCGCACACGAAGCGGCTCTTCACGCCCGTCACGCCGATCAGGCCGACGTTCTGCGAGAACGACGTATGCGGGAACGAGTTGAAGATGCCGCCGATCAGCGTGCCGAGGCCGTCGACGCGCAGGCCGCGCACGAGGCGCTCCTGGTTGACCGGGCGATCGACCATGTCGCCGACCGCGAGGAACATGCCGGTCGATTCGATGAACGTGACGAACATCACCG
>NZ_JBYQCG010000013.1:0-502 GCF_057837105.1 Burkholderia sp. APQ4-4ca
CGAGTCTGTCTCTCGACAGCCGCTACAGGTTGAGTTCTCGCGTTGTGCCGTATTCCAATTTAAGTCGAACTTAGAGTTCGAATCATCTTGAGATACATCGATACAATCACAACCCGGATAGTTTCCACGTCCATCTCGAGACGCTTCCGCTATCCAAATTACTTACTTCTTCCAGATTGTTAAAGAACGACAGCCGATATCTGTTGATATCCTCTGACTGGATCAATCGCCAATGCAAAATTCTCGGTTCAGCGTCTGAACCAAGCTCTTAGCGTTGGTGATTGGTGGAGGCAGACGGGATCGAACCGACGACCCCCTGCTTGCAAAGCAGGTGCTCTCCCAGCTGAGCTATGCCCCCATGTACAGGTATTCCTCAGGTGTACCTACCGCCAGACAATGGTGGGTCTGGTTGGATTCGAACCAACGACCCCCGCCTTATCAAGACGGTGCTCTAACCGACTGAGCTACAGACCCCTGAGTCTGTCTTTAATTTACAGCCGAT
>NZ_JBYQCG010000014.1:0-514 GCF_057837105.1 Burkholderia sp. APQ4-4ca
CATCTCGAGACGCTTCCGCTATCCAAATTACTTACTTCTTCCAGATTGTTAAAGAACGACAGCCGATATCTGTTGATATCCTCTGACTGGCTCAATCGCCAATGCAAAATTCTCGGTTCAGCGTCTGAACCAAGCTCTTAGCGTTGGTGATTGGTGGAGGCAGACGGGATCGAACCGACGACCCCCTGCTTGCAAAGCAGGTGCTCTCCCAGCTGAGCTATGCCCCCATGTACAGGTATTCCTCAGGTGTACCTACCGCCAGACAATGGTGGGTCTGGTTGGATTCGAACCAACGACCCCCGCCTTATCACGACGGTGCTCTAACCGACTGAGCTACAGACCCCTGAGTCTGTCTTTAAGTTACAGCCGATAAGCGTGAGCGCTCAACTTCGCGAGATAGCTCTGGAAAGGAGGTGATCCAGCCGCACCTTCCGATACGGCTACCTTGTTACGACTTCACCCCAGTCATGAATCCTACCGTGGTGACCGTCCTCCTTGCGGTTAGACTAGCCAC
>NZ_JBYQCG010000015.1:0-592 GCF_057837105.1 Burkholderia sp. APQ4-4ca
TAGGCTATCCCTGTCGCCAGATACTGACGGCGTGGGTTCGCGAGCGCTATCCGGAAACCAGGAAACGCGTGGTTGGCAAGGCAGGCCGACCGGCCGTGTCATTGGCGACCAGGCAGCTCGCGGTGTACGAACTGTGCACACGGGAAGGACGTGCACAGGCGGTGGCGCAAAAGCTGGACGTCGACAGGGTGTCGCTGTACAACTGGAAGAACCAGTTACTCGGCCGAGGGGCCCCTGCATCCATGAAGCGCGACAAAGGATCACCATCAGAGACGGATCGGGACGAACTGGAGCGGCAGGTCGAAGAGCTCCGGCGCGACATTCGCAATCTGAAGCTTGAACACGACCTGTTGAAGAAGGCGAATGAACTCGTAAAAAAAGACCTGGGCGTCGACCTGTCACTCCTGAGCAATCGGGAGAAGACGACGCTGGTTGACGCCCTGAGAGAAGAATACGGTTTGACTGAGCTGCTTGAGCGGTTGGACCTGGCGCGCAGCTCCTATTTTTATCATCGGTCGCCCATACGGGTTGCCGACAAATATGCAGATGTCCGTCGTACCGTTGCAGAGATCTTCGAGGACAATCACCGATC
>NZ_JBYQCG010000016.1:0-570 GCF_057837105.1 Burkholderia sp. APQ4-4ca
TCGCGCGAATCTCTGCACTGGAGTTTGCCGAAACGTTCGGCATCGACCCAAACACCGCCTATGAAGAGCTTCAAGCTGCGGCCAAGGGCCTCCGCGATCGTCTCATTCGGTTCGAGAAACCCGGTAGAAAGGGACCTCGTATCGAGGACATGAGATGGGTTGGTCGCGCGACGTACGCCAAAGGAGAAGGCTGGATCGAGGTTGCGTTCTGGCATGAGGTTGTACCTCACCTTGTCGCACTCCGTGAGCGGTTCACCAGCTACAAGCTTTCTCAGGCAGCGGCACTGCGATCTATCTTCAGCTGGAGACTGCTGGAGTTGTTTGCACAATTCCGCTCAACAGGCCTGTTACGGATAGACATCGAAGAATTCGCACACGCGATGCAAGCCAGCGAAAGCTGCCGCAAGAATTTCAAGGATATGCGTCGACGGATCATTGAGCCCGCCGTCAAGGAGCTCACCGAGAAGGACGGCTATGAAATCGAGTGGAACCCACAAAAATCCGGTCGGAAGGTAGTCAGCCTCGAGTTCCGGTTCAAGATGAACCCGCAAGCAGCGCTCTTCTGACCCG
>NZ_JBYQCG010000017.1:0-517 GCF_057837105.1 Burkholderia sp. APQ4-4ca
ATCCACCTACCACCTTCCCCCGTGTGCTCCGAACGCCATCGCTCGCGCGCCCCCCCGTCCAGCTGTGCCGACAGCCAGACGCAGCGGGTCAAGCACGATGCTTCCACGCGTTCCTGACCACCGTGTCACATCAGCACCGCTCGCACTCGCGAACCCAGCGCGTCACTGATGCGCAGCGCGTATCAGTGACGCGCTGGCGCCCCCCCATCTCTCCCGCGCCAGTCCAGGCGCTTGTTCTTTGACGACGTAGTTACGCGCACTGTCGGCGCGTCGAACCGGCCAACCGGCGATCGACAAACGACCTGATCGGCACGCAGTCCCCCGGCCATCCAACCCACCTCCAGGTGGCGGCCACTCCTCTCTAAACACACGTAGTACCCGCCTCGCTGGAGCGACGCGACAAGGCAAAACCACCCACGAGCAAAGCAGATGAGCAAACCGACGTCGAACAAGCCGAGATCCATCGAGGCGAAGTTCATGAGCGCGGCGCTGCATAAGGGCGCGGCCACGCTCACGA
>NZ_JBYQCG010000018.1:0-508 GCF_057837105.1 Burkholderia sp. APQ4-4ca
AGCAGTTGCACTGGCTGCTCGACGGCATCGACCTGGCCGTGATCCAGAAGCATCCCCAGCGATATTACGCGCGGATGAGCTGAACACCACGCGGGTGGCATGGTCTAACCGGCCATGCCGAACAACCCCGTCATGCCTAGTGCTGAGGACTACCAGGCACTGCTCGCCGAACGCGATGCGCTGCGCGGTGAGCTTCGACTCGTGACGGCCCAGCGCGATCTGGCCGAAGAGAAGCTGCGAGCCTACAAGCACGAACTGTTCGGTGCATCGAGCGAGGCGCGCCATGCCGACCAGCTCGGCCTGTTCAACGAAGCAGAGGCATTGGCGACGGCTACCGACACGCCTGCGCGCGAGGACGTGCCCGGTACGTCAGTCGCCGCCCACACGCGCGGCAAACGCGGGCGCAAGCCACTCGATCCGAACCTGCCGCGCGAAGTCGTACGACACGAACTGCCCGAGTCCGAACGATTCTGCGCGCACGACGGTCACGCTCTCGTCGAGATCGGCG
>NZ_JBYQCG010000019.1:0-599 GCF_057837105.1 Burkholderia sp. APQ4-4ca
AAACCACCCACGAGCAAAGCAGATGAGCAAACCGACGTCGAACAAGCCGAGATCCATCGAGGCGAAGTTCATGAGCGCGGCGCTGCATAAGGGCGCGGCCACGCTCACGAAGCAGAAGATGCGCACCACATTTTTAGCCTTTGCGGCCCATGCGAAGCACCGTCGGTACGGCCAGGTCGCCCCGGCCACCGTCACTGAAAAACAGCTGCGCAACTACGTGGTGTCGCGTATCGACGCCGGCATCAGCGCACGGACGATCCAGAACGAGATGAGCCATCTGCGCCGCGCGCTGCGTGGGACCGGCCGCGGCGAGTGGGCCGATGCGCTGACCAACGCCGAATTAGGTGTTCCGTCAGGCACGCGTATCGGTACAGGGAAGGTCGTTGACGAAAGCGTGCTTGCTCGAGCGCTCGAGCGGGCCGCGTCGGATACGCGCGCGTGGATCCAGCTCGCGCGCTGCCTCGGCCTCCGGCGTGAAGAGATGATCGAAAGCCACAAGAGCCTCAAACAGTGGGAGGTTGCGCTCTCCCGCGGCCAGAGCTTCATCACGATCCGGCACGGCACCAAGGGCGGACGCACGCGCGACACCCACATACCCG
>NZ_JBYQCG010000020.1:0-531 GCF_057837105.1 Burkholderia sp. APQ4-4ca
CACCATCGCATACGCGTTCGCCTGCGGCAACGGCGTGCGGCTGAGCTGCCGGGTACCGCGCGCGATCGTGCGGAACAGCGGCCCTTTCAGGTCGGCGCCAATTCCGGTGCCATCGAGATACGCATGCAGGGCCGCCTCGAGCGTATGGTGGCATGGCATCGCGTGCGCCTTGCCGCCTTTTTCGCGCAGCCGCACCCACAGCCGCCGCTGCTGCACATAGACGTCGTCGACCCGCATCGCCAGCGCCGCGCCGATCCGCGCGAACGAACACACCATCAGCGCGATCAGCGCGCGCTCGCGCAGCCCCGCCGGCGTGGTCACGTCGATGCTGTCGAGCAGCTGCCGCGCCTCGGCCGCCTCGAGCACCGGGGTCTTGCCGGTTTTCGTGACGTGGCTCGGCCCGCGCACCGACGCGGCCGGGTTGTGTGGCACGACCTGGCCCGTCACCAGCCAGTCGAACAGGTGGCGAATGGCCGCCAGGCGCTGCTTGACGGTTGGCGCCGCGTGCGTACGGGTCTGCAGTTCGACCCA
>NZ_JBYQCG010000021.1:0-508 GCF_057837105.1 Burkholderia sp. APQ4-4ca
CAGAGTCACGAGATGCTGTTCGATGCGCACGCCCGCGCATTCGCCGCGTTTGGCGGCGTTCCGCGCCGCGGCATCTACGACAACATGAAGACCGCCGTGGACAAGGTCGGCCGAGGCAAGGAGCGCGCGGTCAACGCACGCTTCGAGGCACTGTGCGGCCATTACCTGTTCGAGCCGGAATTCTGCAACCGTGCCGCCGGCTGGGAGAAGGGCATCGTTGAGAAGAACGTGCAGGACCGGCGCCGCCAGATCTGGCACGAGGCTGCGCTACGACGCTGGGAAACGCTGGAGCTTCTGAACGAATGGGTCGCGGGCCAGTGTCGTCAGGCCTGGCAGACGCGGCACCCGCAGTGGCCCGAGCTGACGGTCGAGGACGTGCTGCAGGACGAGCGCACCAGGCTGTAGATCGTCAACTACTTTGGCCGGTCGAGCGTCAATTACCTTGGCCGGTTGGATGGGGTAATTGTCGTTAGTCAGGTTTCTGTAATTGTCGTTTCCTCCTGTTCGG
>NZ_JBYQCG010000022.1:0-524 GCF_057837105.1 Burkholderia sp. APQ4-4ca
GTGACGATCTTCTCGGCCTTGTCGTACTGGCCCGAGCCGCGCTGCGGATAGCCGCAGCACAGGTAGCCCGGCGGCAGCACCGTCTGCACGCCCGCCTCCCACAGCATCGCCTGCGTCGCCAGCCCCACCTGCGAGAACAGCCGCTCGGAGCCGCAGCCCGGGACGTAGAACACCGCCTCCGAATCGACGGTCGTCGTCTTCGGGTTGCGGATGATCGGCACGATCTTGTTGTCCTCGATGTCCAGCAGCGCCCGCGCCGTCTTCTTCGGCAGGTTGCCCGGCATCTTCTTGTTCACGAAGTGGATCACCTGCTCCACCGCCGGCGGCTTGCCCGTCGTCGCCGGCGGGTGCTGCGTCTGCTTCGTCACGACCTTCTTCAGCATGTCGTTCGCGAAGCGCTGCACCTTGTAGCCCACGCCCATCATCACGCCGCGCGCGAGGTTGATCGTCTGCGGGTTGGTCGCGTTCAGGAAGAACATGCCCGCCGCGTTGCCGGCGTTGAACTTCTTCTTGCCCATCTTGCG
>NZ_JBYQCG010000023.1:0-506 GCF_057837105.1 Burkholderia sp. APQ4-4ca
TCAGGGTTCAAGACTCAATACGCATACGACGACTTCGGGCGCCAAACAAGCACGACGAATGCGTTAGGGCAAACGACCAAGGTTCTCGGCAACGCTGCCGGCAACACGACTGCAATCGAACCTGCCGGACTCGGGTGCTGGCGCACCGCGTACGATAAAGCTGGCCGGCCGGTCGCGTATACCGATCCGCTCGGTCGCGTTACGCGAGTTGGATGGGATGCCTATGACCGGCCACTCAGCATAATCGACGCGATGGGTAGCTCATATCGATTCGAGTACGATGTGCGCGGCAAGCTCACCGCACTGACGAACCCCAAGGGCGAACGTGGCACCTTTGCGTACGACCAACTGGGACGCATCATCGAGCAAATCGGGTTCGATGGTCGGCGCCAACAATTTCGATTCAACGTCGCCGGCGAACTGATCGAGCAGATCGATTGTGGAAACGACGGACAACTTCGCACGACGCTGATATACGACAATCTCGGTCAGATGATCGGTCGCCA
>NZ_JBYQCG010000024.1:0-554 GCF_057837105.1 Burkholderia sp. APQ4-4ca
GTCGTGGCCGCGTGCGCGTTCATCGTGCGGGTCGTCCATTCGCCGTTCGGCCAGGTGCTCGTCGCGATCAAGGAGAACGAAGCGCGCGCGATCTCGCTCGGCTACGACACCGACCGCTTCAAGCTGCTTGCGTTCATCCTGTCGGCCGCGCTCGCGGGCCTGGCCGGCTCGCTGAAGGTGCTCGTGCTCGGCTTCGAGACGCTGTCGGACGCGTACTGGACGATGTCGGGCCTCGTCGTGCTGATGACGCTCGTCGGCGGAATGGGCACGCTGTTCGGGCCGCTGCTCGGCGCCGCGCTGATCGTCGCGCTGGAAGACCGGCTCGGCGACATCGGCGAATGGCTCGCGTCGACGACGGGCATCGGCTGGTTCCAGTCGCTCGGTGAATCGGCGACGATCGTCACCGGACTGATCTTCATCGCATGCGTGCTGGCTTTCCGGCGCGGGATCGTCGGCGAGATGGTCGCGCGGATCAAGCCGTTCAGGGCATCGTCGTGAGCATGCCGTGCGCGTCGCCCGCGTTGATGCGAAGCACCATCCCGCTCGCTCGGGGA
>NZ_JBYQCG010000025.1:0-451 GCF_057837105.1 Burkholderia sp. APQ4-4ca
GCGTGCGCATCGAACAGCATCTCGTGACTCTGGGTCGGATAGGCGACCAGCCAGAACGCCCGGCTGGCATTGAGCTTGACGTGGGCGACCACCAGGCGTCGCCGCAACCCGCCGATGAAGGCGTATTCGCAGCTCCAGTCAAACTGGAAGGCTTCGCCGGGTTCGAAGGCCAGCGGTACATAGGCCTTCCTTCGCGGTGCTTCAGCCTGCTCCTCGTGCCAGCGTCTCACGAAGGCGCTGACGCGGCCGTAGCTGCCGGCGTAGCCCTCGCCGCGGATGGCCTCGAACATGAACCGGGCCGTGCGCCGGTCACGCTTCGGGCGATGGCTGTCCGCCCGCAGCCAGCCCGTCAGTTGCGCGGCCCACTCGTCGACGACGCTCGGGCTGACGCGCTTCGGGTACTTCGGCTCAACGGCATCCGTCTGCCGAAGCCAGCTGCGCACCGTGTTCC
>NZ_JBYQCG010000026.1:0-437 GCF_057837105.1 Burkholderia sp. APQ4-4ca
AGGAAATGCGCTTGCGCGGCATCAGCACGGTAGCCGACGCCAACGCGTATGCGCCCTCCTTCATCGCTGATTTCAACCGTCGCTTCGCGAAGCCGCCGCGCAGCGACTTCAATGCGCACCGGCCGCTGCGAGACGACGAGACTCTGGACCGGGTGATGACCTGGCGCGAAACGCGTCGGGTCTCGAAGTCGCTCACGGTGCTGTACGACCGGGTGCTGTATTTGCTGGACGATACGCTTGAGAATCGGAAGTTGATTCATCGCTACATCGACGTCTGGGAGTATCCGGATGGTCGGATCGAGATCCAGGCTGATGGCGAGGTATTGCGATGTCGTCTTTACGACAAACTGGCAGAGGTCGATCAAGGCGCGATCATCGAACACAAGCGCCTGAGCCACGCGCTGCAAGTGGCTGAAGCGATTCAAGCGCAGCGCGAT
>NZ_JBYQCG010000027.1:0-528 GCF_057837105.1 Burkholderia sp. APQ4-4ca
GGACCCTCTCGTCGAGCTGAGGTCGCATGAACAGATACCCCATAACCGTCGCTGCTGCCGGCATAAGGCCCACAGGAGCAATGCGCAGAGTTATCCTACCGTTCAGCCGCCATTGGCCATACAAGGCTAGCCTGAAAAAATGAATAAACCCAAAACAGGGCCGCAAGACCCGAAACTGCTAGACAGGATCAAGAACCTGGCTATTCAAGCGATGTTTTCTGACGATGAGCTGCTGGAGCAGTTGGTGCTGAAAGGTGGCAATGCGATGGCACTGGTTCATCAAATCAGTGCGCGCACGTCGGTCGATCTCGATTTTTCATTGAAGCAGGATTTTGGCGAGAACCTCGAGGCCGTCCAGGCAAGAATTCTCAAAACCTTGTCAGATACGGTCCGCGCCGACGGGTTCGAGGTTTTCGACTTCAAGATGGTCGAGCGACCGAAGACCATGACGGCAGACATGAGGGATTTCTGGGGAGGCTATGGCGTCGAGTTCAAACTCGTCACCACAGAAATCCATGCGCAGTACGC
>NZ_JBYQCG010000028.1:0-585 GCF_057837105.1 Burkholderia sp. APQ4-4ca
GGGGCATCGGTCATGGGACGACTCGTCGGCGTTGCGATCCTAGCGGTACTGGCGTGGAAGTTTGGGGGCGGCTCTGACCTCATCGGACTCGGCAATATTTGGCCAATCCTGCTCGGGTTGGTATGGGTCTCTTGGTGGCCGGCGCTGGACTACTGGGCTACTAACTCGGAGCCACGCTTCTCGCTCACCGACGAAAACGTGACCGTCTGGTTTAACGCCTGGTACACCGAGCTCGGCGTTCTCATTGCATTCGTTGGCGGGGGGTATCTCATCAAGAAAGTATCCCGCGGATACTAAGACGAAGCTCCTATTTACGTCGGCATACCGGAAAGCTATATGTTTTTATGTAGCTTTCCGAAATAAATTAGAAACCACTACAAATACGTAGATCGACGTGCTACCTTCTCGCCATCCATTGCGCCTCGGGCGCATCGACCGACCGCCCGGACTGGTTCCTGGCCCACGTTTTTTTACAGGCCCATGGCCGCTTTGTGCTGACGGTAAGTGCATCGGATTCGTCCGCCCTGCGCAGCCCCCTGAGCACAATTTTTTGATCAGGCTGGGCTGGGCTCTCGTAGTCCGTCC
>NZ_JBYQCG010000029.1:0-553 GCF_057837105.1 Burkholderia sp. APQ4-4ca
GTCCATCTCGAGACGCTTCCGCTATCCAAATTACTTACTTCTTCCAGATTGTTAAAGAACGACAGCCGATATCTGTTGATATCCTCTGACTGGCTCAATCGCCAATGCAAAATTCTCGGTTCAGCGTCTGAACCAAGCTCTTAGCGTTGGTGATTGGTGGAGGCAGACGGGATCGAACCGACGACCCCCTGCTTGCAAAGCAGGTGCTCTCCCAGCTGAGCTATGCCCCCATGTACAGGTATTCCTCAGGTGTACCTACCGCCAGACAATGGTGGGTCTGGTTGGATTCGAACCAACGACCCCCGCCTTATCAAGACGGTGCTCTAACCGACTGAGCTACAGACCCCTGAGTCTGTCTTTAATTTACAGCCGATAAGCGTGAGCGCTCAACGTCGCGAGATAGCTCTGGAAAGGAGGTGATCCAGCCGCACCTTCCGATACGGCTACCTTGTTACGACTTCACCCCAGTCATGAATCCTACCGTGGTGACCGTCCTCCTTGCGGTTAGACTAGCCACTTCTGGTAAAACCCACTCCCATGGTGTGACGGGCGG
>NZ_JBYQCG010000030.1:0-322 GCF_057837105.1 Burkholderia sp. APQ4-4ca
CACCATGGGAGTGGGTTTTACCAGAAGTGGCTAGTCTAACCGCAAGGAGGACGGTCACCACGGTAGGATTCATGACTGGGGTGAAGTCGTAACAAGGTAGCCGTATCGGAAGGTGCGGCTGGATCACCTCCTTTCCAGAGCTATCTCGCGAAGTTGAGCGCTCACGCTGATCGGCTGTAAATTAAAGACAGACTCAGGGGTCTGTAGCTCAGTCGGTTAGAGCACCGTCTTGATAAGGCGGGGGTCGTTGGTTCGAATCCAACCAGACCCACCATTGTCTGGCGGTAGGTACACCTGAGGAATACCTGTACATGGGGGCATA
>NZ_JBYQCG010000031.1:0-421 GCF_057837105.1 Burkholderia sp. APQ4-4ca
GAGCTGGCAAACGAGCTTTGATCCGTAGATGTCCGAATGGGGAAACCCACTCCTTTTGGAGTATCCATGGCTGAATACATAGGCCATGCGAAGCGAACGCGGTGACCTGAAACATCTAAGTAACCGCAGGAAAAGAAATCAACCGAGATTCCCAAAGTAGTGGCGAGCGAAATGGGATGAGCCTTGCACTCTTTATTTGTATTGTTAGCCGAACGCTCTGGAAAGTGCGGCCATAGCAGGTGATAGCCCTGTAGGCGAAAACAGTATGAAAGAACTAGGTGTGCGACAAGTAGGGCGGGACACGTGAAATCCTGTCTGAAGATGGGGGGACCATCCTCCAAGGCTAAATACTCGTGATCGACCGATAGTGAACCAGTACCGTGAGGGAAAGGCGAAAAGAACCCCGGGAGGGGAGTGAAAT
>NZ_JBYQCG010000032.1:0-332 GCF_057837105.1 Burkholderia sp. APQ4-4ca
AGGGTGATGTCCTAGGCCTCTAGACGAAGGGGACAACGTACTGCTTACATCCTTAACGAGAAAGCCCGTTCAAAAACGTTTTTTGAACGGGCTTCGTTCTGGCGGAGCGGACGGGGCTCGAACCCGCGACCCCCGGCGTGACAGGCCGGTATTCTAACCAACTGAACTACCGCTCCAGCTTTCTTACCCAACCTGCAGGACGTCGGTTACGTTCCTGCAAGCCTTGCGACACTTCTACGAAACGCCGCTGAATTTGGCGTCCCCTAGGGGATTCGAACCCCTGTACTCACCGTGAAAGGGTGATGTCCTAGGCCTCTAGACGAAGGGGACAA
>NZ_JBYQCG010000033.1:0-513 GCF_057837105.1 Burkholderia sp. APQ4-4ca
GGAGGTTCATCACGACAGGGGTTGTCCCAGCCCCTTCGAGGGGGCCTTGTGGGGCCGCTGACCAGTCGTAATGGCAGATGAGGGGCGGCTTCGTGTGCTGGAGGGGGCGGCTTCAAAAGCTCCGCCGGGAGGTGATGCAGCCTAGCCTAGGGAAGGCCGACGGGACTCCCAAAGTAGATGCTATGAACTATGTAGACCTAGTGGACTAGACGCAACAGCGAATACTCAGCAAATACGGCGGGGGGCGTGTGGTAAGACTCCCCCGGGATGGCGCCAACCCCTTGCAGGACGGCGTGAAGCGCGGTGATACTGCATCCAACGCACTTCACGCAAGGCATCGACATGGCAGCAGCTGCTAAACCTCAAGCGACAAGCACCGTCGACAAAAGCGTCGCGGCCAAGTGGTCCGCAACGCTAACGAAGGCGGGCTGGACGTCGTTCCCCAACATCATTTTCGAGCGCCAGCAGGCTCTCGGCCTGACGCCGCTCGACATCAACATCCTGTTGCACTTG
>NZ_JBYQCG010000034.1:0-306 GCF_057837105.1 Burkholderia sp. APQ4-4ca
CCTTCGATCACCCCTGTATACATAGGCGAACGGTCGAGACCGCCGCGAATGATGTCGTGCGTGCGCTCGTTCGTATGCGTGACCCAGCACGGCAGCTGCTGTGGATGCTGCTCCGCGCGGCCCAGGAACGAGAACACGGGACTCGGATCGAGGTCGCCCGGCTGCTCGTCGAGCTTCGAGAAGTCGATCGTCCGGCCGTCGATACGCGGCGGCGTACCGGTCTTCAGCCGGCCCTGCGGCAGCTTCAGCTCCTTCAGGCGCGACGACAGCGACACGGCCGCCGGATCGCCCGCGCGACCGCCCGTG
>NZ_JBYQCG010000035.1:0-512 GCF_057837105.1 Burkholderia sp. APQ4-4ca
GTGACAATGGGTTGTGTGGAGACGGTGTACAACCCACACGCGTAGACCGTCCGAAGTCGTGACGCCAAACTCCATACCACGCCCCCCAAGCGATGCCGCGATGGCTTTTCCTAAACCACCCGCGTGATTTAGGAAAAGCCACCAGGCTTCCGGTCTTGGGCGCATGGAACATATCGGCTCGTGCACACGCCACCGTGTCGTGACAGCACTGTCCCGACCGACACCTTTGGAACTCGCCTCATGACGGAAGAAACGCATAAGAAACTCAACCGCTGGTTGGAAACGGTAGAAAGATGCCTGCGCATCGGTGCGATGCTGCTCGGGGTAATGACGGCCAGCGCTCCGGTAACCAACGACAGTCCCCACGCCGATCAAGTTCAGCACCAGACGCAGTCGTGACCGGACCCTCTCGTCGAGCTGAGGTCGCATGAACAGATACCCCATAACCGTCGCTGCTGCCGGCATAAGGCCCACAGGAGCAATGCGCAGAGTTATCCTACCGTTCAGCCGCC
>NZ_JBYQCG010000036.1:0-302 GCF_057837105.1 Burkholderia sp. APQ4-4ca
GAAACACGCCGAGCCATCGCAGCAGCAGGCGCTCGGCCTCCCCGAGCAACCGGTAGCTCCAGTCGTACATCGCCTGCAGCGTCTGATGGCGCGGCAACGCGGTGCGGAAACCGCCGGTCAGCAGCCGAAAGTGATCGTCGAGATGGGCGGCGCGCAGCAATCGGTGTCGCAGGCGCTCGGCCAGGCGTTCGCGAGCGGCGGCGCCACGCACGGCCCGATCGACAAGCAGGCGTTCAGCAGCGGCCTCGCCTCGCTCGGGCAGGGGCTCACGCAGTATTCGCAACTGCAGTCGGGGCTCGGCA
>NZ_JBYQCG010000037.1:0-575 GCF_057837105.1 Burkholderia sp. APQ4-4ca
TCCAAGGGGCGTCGGCGCTGACGCTCGATGCGAAAGGGCGGATGTCGGTGCCGGCTCGCTATCGCGAAGCGCTGCAAGGACAGGCAGAAGGACGGGTGACTGTGACCAAGCACCCGGACGGCTGCCTGTTGCTGTTTCCGCGCCCCGAATGGGACGTGTTCCGCGCCAAGATCGCCGCGCTGCCGATGGACGCGCACTGGTGGCGGCGAATTTTTCTCGGCAATGCGATGGATGTCGATCTCGACAGCGCGGGCCGGATTCTCGTATCGCCCGAGCTGCGCATGGCAGCCGGACTGGAAAAGGAAGTCATGTTGTTGGGAATGGGTAGTCACTTCGAGCTGTGGGATTCGCAGACCTACAACGCGAAGGAGCAGGCAGCGATGGCGCAGGGCATGCCCGACGCGCTGAAGAATTTCACGTTCTGATTGCGGTGACGGAGACGCCCGCGATGGGAAACGAATTGCAGCATCGGACCGTATTGCTGGACGAGGCGGTCGAGTCGCTCGTCACGCGGCCGGACGGCGTGTATGTCGACGGCACGTTCGGGCGTGGCGGCCATAGTCGCGCGGTGCTCG
>NZ_JBYQCG010000038.1:0-522 GCF_057837105.1 Burkholderia sp. APQ4-4ca
CGAATGCGTTAGGGCAAACGACCAAGGTTCTCGGCAACGCTGCCGGCAACACGACTGCAATCGAACCTGCCGGACTCGGGTGCTGGCGCACCGCGTACGATAAAGCTGGCCGGCCGGTCGCTTATACCGATCCGCGCGGTCGCGTTACGCGAGTTGGATGGGATGCCTATGACCGGCCACTCAGCATAATCGACGCGATGGGTAGCTCATATCGATTCGAGTACGATGTGCGCGGCAAGCTCACCGCACTGACGAACCCCAAGGGCGAACGTGGCACCTTTGCGTACGACCAACTGGGACGCATCATCGAGCAAATCGGGTTCGATGGTCGGCGCCAACAATTTCGATTCAACGTCGCCGGCGAACTGATCGAGCAGATCGATTGTGGAAACGACGGACAACTTCGCACGACGCTGATATACGACAATCTCGGTCAGATGATCGGTCGCCAACTGAGCGACAACACGCTGAGTACTTTCAGTTATGACGAGCGAGGCCTGCTTAAACAGGCCTACCACCATC
>NZ_JBYQCG010000039.1:0-417 GCF_057837105.1 Burkholderia sp. APQ4-4ca
AGAAGGCCGTGCTGTGGGGCACCGCGCTCGACAACCTCGCGTGGTGGCGGATGGTCGACCCGGACGGCAACTGGCTCGAAGTCACGCGCCACGAGCACAACCAGGGCAAGATCCACGACATCGCGGTCGCGCGCTTCGAGCTGAAGTGGTTCGACGGCGCGCATGCGCCCGGCGAGAAGCTGCTGCGTACCGAAATGCTCGAGATCGAAGGCCGCCGGTTCCGCAAGGAAGGGCTCGGCAAGGACGTGACCGACAAGGTCCTCGCCGGCCTGCCGGGCGTGCAGAAGGAAGGCTGCGACGGGCTCATCACGTCCGCGCGCTGGGTGCTGCACAAGATGCCCGCGCACACGCGCACCGTCTGCCTCGAATTCTTCGGCCAGGCGCGCGAGGCGATCCCGAGCATCGTCGAGATCAAGG
>NZ_JBYQCG010000040.1:0-702 GCF_057837105.1 Burkholderia sp. APQ4-4ca
CCCCGTGTGCTCCGAACGCCATCGCTCGCGCGCCCCCCCGTCCAGCTGTGCCGACAGCCAGACGCAGCGGGTCAAGCACGATGCTTCCACGCGTTCCTGACCACCGTGTCACATCAGCACCGCTCGCACTCGCGAACCCAGCGCGTCACTGATGCGCAGCGCGTATCAGTGACGCGCTGGCGCCCCCCCATCTCTCCCGCGCCAGTCCAGGCGCTTGTTCTTTGACGACGTAGTTACGCGCACTGTCGGCGCGTCGAACCGGCCAACCGGCGATCGACAAACGACCTGATCGGCACGCAGTCCCCCGGCCATCCAACCCACCTCCAGGTGGCGGCCACTCCTCTCTAAACAAACGTAGTACCCGCCTCGCTGGAGCGACGCGACAAGGCAAAACCACCCACGAGCAAAGCAGATGAGCAAACCGACGTCGAACAAGCCGAGATCCATCGAGGCGAAGTTCATGAGCGCGGCGCTGCATAAGGGCGCGGCCACGCTCACGAAGCAGAAGATGCGCACCACATTTTGAGCCTTTGCGGCCCATGCGAAGCACCGTCGGTACGGCCAGGTCGCCCCGGCCACCGTCACTGAAAAACAGCTGCGCAACTACGTGGTGTCGCGTATCGACGCCGGCATCAGCGCACGGACGATCCAGAACGAGATGAGCCATCTGCGCCGCGCGCTGCGTGGGACCGGCCGCGGCGA
>NZ_JBYQCG010000041.1:0-599 GCF_057837105.1 Burkholderia sp. APQ4-4ca
ACGCTCCGACGCGCCGAGCAGTCTTTATGAAACCGTCTCTTAGGAGTAGGTGCTATCGAATTGCATAGCACGACTACGGCCGAGCCCAACGGCCGCCGCCGAAGCGGCTCCGGCACCACACCCGATCCATTCAACGTGGCGGATTGTTACAGCCAATCGGACCGGGCTGAGTTTGAAAACCGGTCGAGGTGTACGCAACGCTGGCCTGACACGATTGCTTCGCCGCTCATAGGTCGAATCCTGAATGGGTGTCTCGACGTTCCAGTAGAGAGGTGTTTCGCGATGCCATTGAAGCAACCCACCAGCGGCCGTACAACGGCGACGAAATCGAACAGGCAACATATCGATTCGACGAGATTGGAAGCCGTCTACGACGACATCAAGAATTCTCTCGATCAATTCGATGTGCTCGAACTACGTCGACTGATCGGTCAAGGGATGGAAATCAACATCGCCTTACGGATCGCCGTTGATTTTCAGCATGAACCGTCGAGACATTACTCGTAGGTCCGAAACTCCCGTGTCCGACGACCCCACGCAGTATCGTCGAATCGGAGCGCCTCTCTGCCGAGGAATCGGATCGCATCGCACGTGCGATT
>NZ_JBYQCG010000042.1:0-508 GCF_057837105.1 Burkholderia sp. APQ4-4ca
CGGGATCGCCGCCCAGCTGGCCCAGCACGGTCCAGTCGTCGTGCCATCCGGCAAGGCGCCGGCCGCACGCGTCGACGCGATAACCGACCTGGCCACCCGCGAGGCTCGCGGCATTGCCGTACAGCAGCAGGTCGTCGGCGGTCCAGGGACTCGACAGATCGACGCCATCGAGCGCGTTGAACCACGTGGTAATGGCAGCGTCGACGGACATGTCCTCGGCGGATACCGCATGACCGCACACCAACGTGTCGATACCTGCATTCGGCTCGGCCATGTCGCGAATCGCGACGATGAACGGCTTCAGATCCCGGTCGCGCATCGTGCCTCCGATCGACATCACGCGTTCTCTATTCGTTCGAAACCGATGCCAATTTCGCACCGTCCACACCAAAACATGCCGCCGTGCCGCCGGCTCGCCCTCAGAACAGGATAAACGCGTCGTTCTCGACGTAGAAGACGAACGCGTCGAGCAATTGCCCGACGCTCGGCTCGTCGATCTGGTCGTGTG
>NZ_JBYQCG010000043.1:0-751 GCF_057837105.1 Burkholderia sp. APQ4-4ca
AGTTCGACCAGGCGCCCCCTCTCGGACCCGGTACGGAGCCCAGTCTGCAATTCAATTGCAACACAAAGTACCTTTGCCGCCGGCCAAGAAAGAACCTTTTTGTAGGTGACGAAAAGGTCTTTTTGACCTATACGTCAGCGCGCCACACGCACCTAAAATTGGGCCGAGAGGCCCGCCACGCAAGGCTTTCGAGGAAATTGTCGCTCCCCCCGCTCCATCCGAAACCTCCTTGCAAAAACTGGGTTTTTCGTTGACAGCGTATAGGCATATCTATACAGTCACCCCTGTTGACCGCCGATTTCGATAATATCTTTCGGCACGTCAATGTGGGCTCAAAAATAGGGACACATCAACCGACCCGTTGAACTTCAACGTTTTCGCCTTCATGTATGGGTGCGAAGTGTTGGTCCTGAAAGTGACTTTTTTGTGGTCCACGCCTCGCGCTAGATATCGGCACCGGGCAAAAAAAAAGCCCGACCTGGGGAGGTCGGGCGAGGCAGTTGGGGAAAACTGCCGAAGTCAGCATTGCGTTAATTGAACAGCTTGTGACCCAGTTCCATCAGGCAGTAGCTGAAGCTGATACCTTCAACTACGACCTTGAGAACCAGTTGGACCATTTGTAGATCCATAGGCACCTCCATCGGTCAGGTGTTTCATATCCACACCCTTCCGGGGCTTAGCCCAAGAAGGGCGTGCCCGCGCGTACTTTTGGCACGCAATTCGCATCATACCCGAATGATTTCATCGGACA
>NZ_JBYQCG010000044.1:0-523 GCF_057837105.1 Burkholderia sp. APQ4-4ca
GAATTGATGCCCGTCGAGGTCGAAGTCGACAGTGAGGAGATCGAGCTGTTAGCCGACGAAAGACCTGTGGAAGTCGATGTCGAGAGCGAAGTGATCGAGCTGTTGGCCGACGACAAGCCAGTCGACGTGGAGGTCGACAGTGACGTTACCGCGCTATTGGTCGAGCTGAGGCCGGTCGACAGTGAATTGATACCCGTCGAAGTCGAAGTCGACAGCGAGGTGATCGCGCTATTCGCCGACGACAGGCCCGTCGAAGTCGACGTCGACAGCGACGAAATGGCGCTGGTCGCGGTGCCGACTTGTTGGGCGACGGAATAAAGCTGGCTGCCGTTGATCGCGTCGGTACTGGTCGCGGTTACTTGTCCGGCAGCGACGTTGGTGATCTGCCGTTCCTGGTTGAGATCGCCGACGCTGACGGTGCCGACCGGCGTGGCGCCGGCGAATCCGCCGAACGTCACGCCGTTGACGGTCGCGCTGCTCGTCGGGGTGGCCGCGGCGGTCACCGAGTTCGCGCCGAGCGCGA
>NZ_JBYQCG010000045.1:0-479 GCF_057837105.1 Burkholderia sp. APQ4-4ca
ATTTGCAGTGTTGTGGGGCGTGCCTTTCGTACTGCTCGTCGCGCTCGGGTCGAAGTTGACTTCGGCGGCTCAGGCCGCGTCTGTCGCGCCGACGTTGATGCCGGTCTTCGCCGGCGTGTTCGGCTGGGGTTTCCTGCGTGAGCAGCAGGGACGGTCGCGCTGGATCGGCTACGCGGCGATCATTGCCGGGCTCGTTTTCCTGGTGGGTGCCGGTGTAGCAGTCCATGGCAAACCCAATCCTTTTGGCATCTTTGCACTGACGGCCGCTGCCGCGATGTGGGCCATCTATACGCTGCTGTTCCGACGCAGCGGCCTGACACCGATCCAGTCCGCCGCTCTGATCTGCCTCTGGTCGATGGCGCTTTATCTTCCAGTCTATCTGTTGCTCGGCCTCAGCCGGTTCGGCCTTGCCTCCCGGGGCGAGATCGCCACGCAGGCGCTTTATCAAGGCGTGCTGATGAGTGGCGTCGCGCTCATCA
>NZ_JBYQCG010000046.1:0-536 GCF_057837105.1 Burkholderia sp. APQ4-4ca
GTACGTTGCGAACCTGCCTGATGAGTAAGTGAGTAAATCAGTAAATGCGTTTAAATCGTCGGACGCGGCCAGAAATTCGACCGCGTTCGACCATGTACGGCTCGTTCCGCACGCCTGAACCATTGCTCCAGACCCTGAATGCTGAAATCGCCTTTAGGGCTGGCGCGGCATGCGACGGCCGCGCACGAGACGACGAGCGCGTTCGGCTTCCCGGCCGCGTTCGCAGCAGTACCACCCGTGGACGCATATCACCGTACCGATTATCAGTACGAGAATCCCCAGACCCATCGTCATTTCTCCGGTTACGGTTGGCAAAATGTCTGATGACATTTTGCCGTAAATGCTGCGGATCGAAACAGGTCGGCCGCGTTACCTATGTCCCGTCGCGGCAAATATCAGTCGCTCCACCACGTCCCGTACCGTCTCACCTTTGCCTCGCTGGCGTTTGGCCGCGGCAAAGGCCTCGTGCGAAACCTTGATGCGAGGTAGCGCGTTGCTATCCGTTACGACCTCCTGCAGCTGGCTGCCGCCGACCA
>NZ_JBYQCG010000047.1:0-506 GCF_057837105.1 Burkholderia sp. APQ4-4ca
ACAAGCAGGATTGGGACTTCGATGGGACTCTGATCTATGTCTACTCGCCCCTGATGATCGTCTGCGAAAAGCTGCGGGCCATCTGTCAGCAGACGACCGAATACACCCCAATCATCAAACGAGGACATAACGGTAGCGCACGCCCCAAGGACTGTGTCGACATCTTCGTGCTCACGAAGGCGCTAGAGTTGGATCTGACGGGCGAACAGATGCAGCGGATCCTGGCCTCGATGTTTGAGGCCAAGAAGGTGCCCCTGTCTTTCCTCGGCCTGATTTCGAACTACTACGATTTTCATCTGGCCGGCTTCCCGTCCGTTGCCGACACGGTTTCGCCGGATTTTGACCTCAAGGAATTTAAGGTCTATTTCAACTACGTGCTCGAGTTGGTTGACCGGCTAAAACCCACTTGGGACAGATAGGCGCCAGTCACTGACATAACGCGTATCGCTCATCTCATGCGTCAAATAAAAGTCGCGTTCGATCGGCAGGCGCCGAATCAGATCGAT
>NZ_JBYQCG010000048.1:0-819 GCF_057837105.1 Burkholderia sp. APQ4-4ca
TAATGCTCGAGCAGCGCGGCGTAGCGAGCGGTGAAGTCCTCTTCCTGCTGCAGGTTCTTGAACGCCGCCGACAGGCTGTCGGTGCGATGTTCACGCGGACAGCCGCCAGCCTGCCAGAGCGCATTCTGCAAGCCGCCAGACAGCGCTTCGAAGCTCTCGCCGCTTTCAACAACGCCAGCGTATTCCCAATGCGAGAACGCGAGCACGAAGTGATACAGCCGATGATCGAACGGCGCGCCGGCGATCGTGACACGGAGATCGCGCATGTCGGTAAAGTCCGACAGCCCCTGCACGCCGGGCAGATGCTCCTGAGGGAAGAAGACCTCTTTGCTCGGGCCCTCAATTGCGCGCCACTGGCTGACGCGTCGCTCCAGCGTTCGACGCATGCTATCCGGACACCGATCGGGGTGAGCTTCCTGCAGCTTGGCCAGCAACGTAACAGCCTTCAGACGCGGTGCATGGCGCAGCAGTGGCACCACCTCCGTCTCCCAGACGTCAGCGAACGGATCGGATCGGGTGCGCCACGTTCTCGACGCTCTCTGCGACGGCAGCGGCGCACCGCGCTCGATTCGACGCGCCGTTCGAACGCTCATGCCAGCCATGGCCGCTGCGACTTCTTGGGTGTGATGTTTGCGCTTGTTCATATAGAGGCGGACCTGCTGGTCCGTAATGTAGGTTCCGGGCATGGCTGTTCTTCTTTTGGAAGACGATCAGCCATCCTAAAACCCCATCCGTCCGGCGCCGCCGGTGGGGAAGCGCCTACGGCGGCTACGCCGCCTTCGTCGTTTCCCCACCGGCCAAGGTAATTGTCGTCAAACC
>NZ_JBYQCG010000049.1:0-549 GCF_057837105.1 Burkholderia sp. APQ4-4ca
CCCATGCTGCCAACAGCCGTCGGCGCGCGCTCGACTACCGGCACTTCGTCGACGAGCTCAAGCGCAAGCCCCAGGCGTTCAAGGGACTGGCATTCCGTGACGACCTGTTCCCTCGCGAAGCATATCGTCGCGCCTGGGACCAACTCGAAACCCGGATGACGCCGCGCGATGCCTGTAGGACGATGGTCGGCTTGCTCGAACTGGCCGCGCATTACGGCGTCGAAGCCGAGCTTGCCGAGCGACTGGAGACGCTGTTGGCCGCCGGTACGTTGCCTGATCTCGAACAGCTGCGCAACGAGTTCGTGCCGCGGCAGGCCCAGTGTCCGGAGGTCGTCGTCGAAATGCCGGCAGCATCGCTCTACGACACGTTACTCGACGCGGAGGTGATGGCATGAACGCACCCGCGTCCCATGATGCAGCACGCCTCGGATTGATGCTCAACGAGCTACGGCTACCAACGATCGCTCGTCTATGGCCTGAATTTACCCAGCGCTCCGACCAGGAGGGATGGCAGGCTGCGAGGTTGCTCGGCGCGCTGCTTGAGCATGA
>NZ_JBYQCG010000050.1:0-339 GCF_057837105.1 Burkholderia sp. APQ4-4ca
AGCGGACGACGTTCGCATTTAGGTCGAACAGCCGGTATCCCACCATCTACGCCGACTACCGCTCGTTACTGGTCCATCCTCGTGAGGACACGGACGAGTATCGTGAAGCCCAGACGAAGGGCAGTACTCTGTACCCTCTCTTGTCGAGTTGGGCCTCCTCGCTCGGTGAGGAAGAAAGTGCTCAATACATCGCCACTTTCACCGAGAAGTATCTCGGTCACTGCAATATGCAGTTCTGGCTGGCCGGCGATGATAGTGAGGATCACGTATATACCCGTGGCGACAATCACGGGACCTCTCTAGGCAATATTCCGATCACCGCCGATGGTGAAAGAGCGG
>NZ_JBYQCG010000051.1:0-333 GCF_057837105.1 Burkholderia sp. APQ4-4ca
CCTACCAAGGCGACGATCAGTAGCTGGTCTGAGAGGACGACCAGCCACACTGGGACTGAGACACGGCCCAGACTCCTACGGGAGGCAGCAGTGGGGAATTTTGGACAATGGGCGAAAGCCTGATCCAGCAATGCCGCGTGTGTGACGAAGGCCTTCGGGTTGTAAAGCACTTTTGTCCGGAAAGAAATCCTTGACCCTAATACGGTCGGGGGATGACGGTACCGGAAGAATAAGCACCGGCTAACTACGTGCCAGCAGCCGCGGTAATACGTAGGGTGCGAGCGTTAATCGGAATTACTGGGCGTAAAGCGTGCGCAGGCGGTTTGCTAAGAC
>NZ_JBYQCG010000052.1:0-504 GCF_057837105.1 Burkholderia sp. APQ4-4ca
ATGCCGCGCCAGCCCTAAAGGCGATTTCAGCATTCAGGGTCTGGAGCAATGGTTCAGGCGTGCGGAACGAGCCGTACATGGTCGAACGCGGTCGAATTTCTGGCCGCGTCCGACGATTTAAACGCATTTACTGATTTACTCACTTACTCATCAGGCAGGTTCGCAACGTACTCCGTTAGAACCTCGGTGATCGTCTTACCGTGGCGCGCGGCATAAATTTTCAGCTTCGTATGCAGCTCGGGCGGAACTTGGAAATTAACCCGCTTCAAGCCAGCATCCTCTGCAAGACTGGCGAGGGTCGCCGCCTTATTTCTCGTCGCGCTCGGGCGACCAGCGCTCAAATTCAACTTACTCATCAACTCATGTCCTCAATAGCTCAAATGAGCTTGGCCTTCAGTTCATCAACTAAGGCTTTGACTTCGGCAGCTGCGTCGCCGGTCGGCTCTGTATCAAGGACTGTCGTCCCGACAGCCGCGGTGCCAGGGTAGCTCACACGCTGCGTGA
>NZ_JBYQCG010000053.1:0-325 GCF_057837105.1 Burkholderia sp. APQ4-4ca
CCTGGGCCACGGCGAAGGCCGCGGCCGCTGGGTATGGAACAACTATTTACGGAGCACGTATGAGTCAGAAAACTGAATTTATAACGTCGGCGCGGCTGCAGGAGGGAAGCCTGGGGAAAGTGGTCAACGAGGTGGTCGGCGGCAGCCAGCTGCAGGAGGTCGTAACGGATAGCAACGCGCTACCTCGCATCAAGGTTTCGCACGAGGCCTTTGCCGCGGCCAAACGCCAGCGAGGCAAAGGTGAGACGGTACGGGACGTGGTGGAGCGACTGATATTTGCCGCGACGGGAAATAGGTAACGCGGCCGACCTGTTTCGATCCGCAG
>NZ_JBYQCG010000054.1:0-426 GCF_057837105.1 Burkholderia sp. APQ4-4ca
AGACAGATATGTTGCATTTCGTGTTCAAGAACGCTGGCAAGCTGCTTGCGTTGTGCTTGGTGTTGTATCTCGCGTCGACGTCGTACCTCATCAGTGGCATCGTCGCAGTTGTGTTTCTGAAAAAAGCCCTCACGGGGAAACTCGCCCTCTCGAAGCACTTCGCATTCATGACGCCCACCGAGCCCACCCGGCTCGTTAAGCAGGTGAAGTGACGCTACGCCAATCCGATTGGCGCGACGCCTTTCAAAGCGCGTTCGCGTGCCCGGTAAGGCGCCTGCAAGCCCGTTGGCCGAATGGAGCAATCCACGCGGCCAACGGCTCGCGATGCACATCCACCTACCACCTTCCCCCGTGTGCTCCGAACGCCATCGCTCGCGCGCCCCCCCGTCCAGCTGTGCCGACAGCCAGACGCAGCGGGTCAAGCAC
>NZ_JBYQCG010000055.1:0-308 GCF_057837105.1 Burkholderia sp. APQ4-4ca
GTGGGTTTACGGAAATGGGCAACAACCGTCACCGACGTTGTTTACCGACAACATCAATCGGCGCCGCATTCAGCTGGCGTGACGATATCGGCGCGCCGGGTGTCGCTGCATGGCGTCGATATCGATGCCGTCGAGCAGCCCGTGAAGCTGCTCGGTAGTCAATTCGATCACCGCTTGCTCTCGGTGGGGCCAGACGAAATGGTCGGCTTCCAGCCGCTTTAACATGAGCCAGAAGCCCGTGCGGTCGTACAGCAGCAGCTTGACCCGGTTGCGCTTGCGATTTCGGAATGCGAATATCGCTCGCGCGA
>NZ_JBYQCG010000056.1:0-306 GCF_057837105.1 Burkholderia sp. APQ4-4ca
GGACAGCAAGGACGCGGTCAACGGTTCGCAACTGTACGGCACAGCGAAGAGCGTGGCGGACGCGTTGGGCGGTGGCTCGACGGTGGACGAGAGCGGCAAGGTGAAGGCGCCGACGTACAGCCTGACCGATCCTTCGGATAGCTCGAAGAAGGTCGAGCATCACACGGTCGGTGATGCACTGGAGAATCTCGACAACCGTGTGGCGAACAACACGGCGGACATCACGAACATCAACAACCAGTTCACGAACACCGGCCGGGTGGATGGTGATGGCGACACGCGTGCCGCGGTGACGTACGACAAGAA
>NZ_JBYQCG010000057.1:0-490 GCF_057837105.1 Burkholderia sp. APQ4-4ca
CGGAGGCCTTCACTTCGAAGTGAAGTTGCTCGCTCACTTCTTCGCCCATGCGATGCATCGCGCTGCGACAGCACGGACAGACCTTCTCATCGTCGGGTAGATCGTATTCGATGCGCTGGCGCGGCAGCTCGGCCGGCCACGGTTTGCGGCCTCGCTTGCCCCGCTCCGACTCCTCGGGCGCAGCCAACCCTGTGTCCGGCAACGCGAACGCGTCGTCGTCGGCGTCTTCCGATGGCGCTGCCGCAGCCATCTGCTCGGCCTCGTCGAATACGCGGTCCTTCAGCTTCTCGCTGCTCGGTGCGAAGCGTTTGCTCTGCGCCAAGCGGAATTGCTCCTCCAACTGGGCGATGCGTTCGCCTAGTTGTCGGTTACGCGCCTCCAGTTCGCGGATATAGGCCTGAGCGGCCGGCGGCAATTGCGAGAAGTCATGTTCGTCCATGCCGCCCACCATACCGGAGCGGCGCGCCTAGTGGGTTTACGGAAATGGGCA
>NZ_JBYQCG010000058.1:0-302 GCF_057837105.1 Burkholderia sp. APQ4-4ca
CGAGCTTCGAGCCTACCTCGTCGACGAGATCGCGCCGTCGATCGACCGTATGGGTTTCGAGTCTCGTATCGTCGAGAACCCGGTTGCGGGGAGCGCGCCGTGTTTGATTGCGACGCGTATGGAGGACCCCTCGCTTCCGACGATCCTGATGTACGGGCACGGTGATGTCGTCCGTGGCCATGACGGACAGTGGCAGGATCAGATGTCGCCATGGAACGTCACGGTCGAAGGAGACCGATGGTTTGGGCGGGGCACCGCGGACAACAAAGGGCAACACACGATCAACCTGGCCGCGCTGGAGC
>NZ_JBYQCG010000059.1:0-267113 GCF_057837105.1 Burkholderia sp. APQ4-4ca
CAGATGGTGCCCAGGAGAGGACTCGAACCTCCACGATGTTGCCACCGCTAGGACCTGAACCTAGTGCGTCTACCAATTCCGCCACCTGGGCACGTTTTGCAGTAGCTGCTTGCTGCAAAGAAGCGAAATTATAGCGTGTCTTTCGGGGCTGTCAACACTATTTGAGTGTCGCAAGCGAAAATAGTTGAGTGGGTCGGGCAGGGCGATCGATGTGCCGATCGGTTTGCGGCGACGCGAATCATCGATGTCGGTGCGTGTACCGTGCAGTCCGGGGCTGGAAATGAAAAAAGGCCGGCATAAAGCCGACCTTTTCAAAACAGATGGTGCCCAGGAGAGGACTCGAACCTCCACGGTGTTGCCACCGCTAGGACCTGAACCTAGTGCGTCTACCAATTCCGCCACCTGGGCACGTTTCGCTTCTTGCTGCGATGCGAAGACCGCTATTTTAGCGTGTCGGCAGAGTCTGTCAACACAATTTCATCCGGCGCGGTAAAAATAGGGCGCGCGTTGCGTAGCGGGCCGTAGCCGACCGTCACGCGCCGACCGGCTCCGCGCGCCTCGTCGTGAAATTCCAGCGCTGTGCCTGGCTGGTATCGACGCGGGCGGGCAGTAGCCCGGCCGCAAGGAACGTGTCCGTGATCTTCTGCTGTTGGCCAAAGTTCCGCGCGACCACCGCACGCACGAGATAGCTGCTTCGCGCGTTCGCGCGCTCGATGGTCTTCGCGTCGAGTCCCCAGATTGGCGCGAGGGTGGCGGCGGCCTCCTGCTGATGCTCGTGCAGCCATGTGCCCGCCTGCGACAACTGATCGAATACGATCTGGACGACGTCGGATCGCGCGGCGGCGAAGCTGCTCGATGCGAGGTGCTAGTGCCGGTACGACGCGAGTCCGGTGCCGTCGGCCAGAATCCGTACGTCGGGATTCCGGTCGACCGACGCGACATAGGGATCCCACGTGATCCATGCGTCCGCACTGCCGCGTTCGAATGCGGCGCGGCCGTCGGGTGTCAGGTAATGAAGCGCCACGTCGGCGGGCGCGAGCTTCGCGCGGGCGAGCGCCGCAGGCAGCAGGTAGTGGCTGCCGGCCGCCTTCGTGACCGCGATGCGCCGGCCGTTGAGATCGGCGAGCGTGCGTAGCGCGCTGTCCTGCTTGACGACGATCGCCGCGCCTCCGGCGAAGGCGCCTCCTGCGCGACGTACACGAAACGCGCATGCGCGGCCTGCGCGAAGACAGGGACCGTATCGGCCACGTCCGCACTGAAGTCGATGGCGCCGACGTTGAGCGCTTCGCTCAGCGGCAATCCGCTCGCGAATTCATGCCATGACACGCGCAGGCCGGGCGGCGTCAGCGCCTGCGCGAGCGTGCCGCGCGTCTTGAGCAGCGTGATCGGCGTCGACGACTTCTGATACCCGATGCGCGGCGTGGCCGGTGCGTTCTCGGCGTGCGCGCGAACACCGGCGGCAGCGCGGCCCGCGGCCAGCATCGCGTGTGCGAATGCGCGGCGGTTCATCGACGTCATGGAGGGGCGCCTCGTTGGATGCGTCGAAAGCGAGGCGGCCAACGTAACAACGGGGAGGGCGATTGATAACCGATTCATTCTGCTATCGATCTAAGCGGCCGACATAAAGGCCGAAGACGGACACTCGCGATGCCAGCGCCGAAATGAAAAAAGGCCGGCATAAAGCCGACCTTTTCAAAACAGATGGTGCCCAGGAGAGGACTCGAACCTCCACGATGTTGCCACCGCTAGGACCTGAACCTAGTGCGTCTACCAATTCCGCCACCTGGGCACGTTTTGCAGTAGCTGCTTGCTGCAAAGAAGCGAAATTATAGCGCCCCAATTATGCCTGTCAACACTTTTTTGCGATGCATCGCAAACCGGCTGCCGCCGCGCGTGCCGGCGGCATTCCCGTCATTTGGCGACACAAGGCGGGTGATAGAATGACCCGCCGCCGTCAATATAGAACTGTCTGACGGACACCTCTATGTTGATGCCGTGCACCATCAGTCAACGCAACGAGAACAATCATCGACAAACCCTTGAGCAAATATCCGTACCCCATTCCGAGCCGTGAAGAGATTCTCGGCGTGCTGCGTACGAGCGACGCGCCGCTGGCCGCCAACGACATCGCCGAAGCCCTGTCGATCAAGCGGCAGGAGCGCGAGGGGTTCTTCCGGCGTGTCGCCGCGATGGAGCGCGACGGCCAGATCCGCCTCGACAAGCGCGGCCACTATCAGTTGACCCATCCGTCGAATTTCGTCGCGGGACGCGTGCAGGGGCATCGCGACGGCTACGGGTTCGTGATCCGCGACGACGGCCAGGACGACCTGTTCTTGCCGAACGGCGAAATGCAGAAGGTGATGCACAACGACCGCGTCCTCGCGCGGATCGTCGGCTACGATCGCCGCGGCCGTCCCGAAGGGCATGTCGTCGAAGTCACCGAGCGCGCGAACAAGCGCGTGATCGGCCGCCTGCTGAACGAGAACGGCGCGTTGATCGTCGCGCCGGAAGACAAGCGCATCGGCCACGACATCCTGATCACGCAGAACGTGAAGAAGGCGAAGGTCGGGCAGGTCGTCGTCGTCGAGCTGACCGATTTCCCGAGCCGCCATTCGCAGCCGCTCGGCCGTGTCGTCGAAGTGCTCGGCGATATCGACGATCCGGGCATGGAAATCGAAATCGCGGTGCGCAAGTACGGCGTGCCGCACGAATTCAGCCAGCCGGCGCTCGACGAAGCCGCCGCGCTGCCCGACAAGGTGCGGCCGGCCGACCTGCGTTTCCGCGTCGACCTGCGCGACGTGCCGCTCGTGACGATCGACGGCGAGGACGCCCGCGACTTCGACGATGCCGTCTACTGCGAGCCGGTCAAGGTCGGCCGCGGCGACGGCTTCCGGCTGATCGTCGCGATCGCCGACGTGTCGCACTACGTGCAGCCGGGCAGCGGGCTCGACGCCGACGCGCTCGAGCGCAGTACGTCGGTCTACTTCCCGCGCCGCGTGATCCCGATGCTGCCGGAGAAGCTGTCGAACGGCCTCTGTTCGCTGAACCCGCAGGTCGACCGCTGCGTGCTTGCGTGCGACATGGTGATCACCGCGCGCGGCGAGATCAAGGCATACCAGTTCTATCCGGCGGTGATCCATTCGGCGGCGCGCCTGACGTACACCGAAGTCGCGGCCGTGCTGTCGAACACGAAGGGGCCGGAGGCCGCGCGCCGCGCCGACCTGCTGCCGCACCTGCAGGATCTGTACGGCGTCTACAAGTCGCTGTTCGCCGCCCGCCAAAAGCGCGGCGCGATCGACTTCGACACGACCGAGACCTACATCGTCTGCAACTCGCAGGGCAAGATCGAGCAGATCGTGCCGCGTCAGCGCAACGACGCGCACAAGCTGATCGAGGAATGCATGTTGGCCGCGAACGTCTGCGCGGCCGATTTCCTGAAGCGCAACAAGCATCCGGGCCTGTACCGCGTGCACGCGGGGCCGACGCCGGAGAAGCTCGAGAACCTGCGCGCGTTCCTGCGCGGGATGGGCCTGTCGCTCGGCGGCGGCGACAAGCCGCATGCGAGCGACTACGCGGCGCTGATGGCGCAGATCCGCGACCGGCCGGACGCGCAGATGCTGCAGCCGATGCTGCTGCGCTCGATGCAGCAGGCGGTCTACAGCCCGGACAACATCGGCCACTTCGGTCTCGCATACGAGGCGTATGCGCACTTCACGAGCCCGATCCGCCGCTATCCCGACCTGCTCACGCACCGCGCGATCTACGCGATCCTGTCGGGCAAGAAATACACGCCGAAGGCGCCGGAAGGCTTCGAGCTGAATACCGCGCTGTCGCCGCGCGCCCGCGCGATGCAGCAGGCCGACGATGAAGCGCGCGGCCGTTCGCGTTCGAACACGGCGATCTGGGAAGAGCTCGGCCTGCACTGCTCGGCGAACGAGCGTCGCGCGGACGAGGCGTCGCGTGACGTCGAAGCGTGGCTCAAGTGCTACTTCATGCGCGACAAGCTCGGCGAGGAGTACGGCGGGATGGTGAACGGCGTGACGTCGTTCGGCATCTTCGTGCAGCTCGACACGCTGTTCATCGAAGGGCTCGTGCACGTGACGGAGCTCGGCTCGGACTACTTCCAGTACGACGAGATCAAGAACGAGCTGCGCGGCGAACGCACGGGCATCCGCTATCGCCTGTCGGATCGCGTGCGCGTGCAGGTGAGCCGCGTCGATCTCGATGCGCGCAAGATCGATTTCCGCCTCGTGCGCGATACGCCGGTGAAGGCGCCGCGTCCGTCGCCCGCGCCGGCTGCCGGCGGCGATCGCAACGGCAGCGGCCCGCGCGTGCGTGCGCTGCCGCCGGTCGAGGAAGCCGCGCCGCGTCGCAAGACGGCCGCGAGCGCGCCGAGCGTCGCGGTGAAGGAAGCGCGCGCCGCGCGTGGCGCCGCGAAGAAGAAGGGCGGCGGCGGTGGCGGCGCACCCGCGAAGAAGGCCCGCGCCCGCAAGAAGTATTGAGCGTTCGGGGCGGCCTATGCGCACGCCCTGCAGTATCGAGAGACGCCGCGTCACCGGTCATCGGCCGGCCACGCGGCGCTTTCCTTTTCCATGGATCGCGGCTGCGCATGTCGCGCGGCCGCACGTTTGATCGAAGGTTGTTCCAGTCATGTCACGTCTGAAGGTTCTTTACGGTTTTCATGCGGTGACCGCACGTTTGCGGCACGATGCATCGACGGTGGCGGAGGTGCTGTACGACCAGACGCGCCGCGACCGCCGCATGCAGGACTTCCTGCACACCGCGAAGGAAGCGGGCGTGCGGCTGATCGCGGCCGACGAAACGCGCCTGTGGGGCCTCGCGCATACCGAGCGCCACCAGGGCGTGGTCGCGCGCGTCGAGGACATGCCGCTCGCGCAGAACCTGTCCGAGCTGCTCGATGGCATCAACGGGCCCGCGCTGCTGCTCGTGCTCGATGGCGTCACCGATCCGCACAACCTCGGCGCGTGCCTGCGGGTCGCCGATTCGGCCGGCGCGCATGCGGTGATCGCGCCGCGCGACCGCGCGGTCGGCCTGAACGCGACCGCGGCCAAGGTGGCGAGCGGGGCGGCCGATACGGTGCCGTACATCACGGTGACGAACCTCGCCCGCGCGCTGCGCGAGCTGAAGGAAGCCGGCGTGTGGATCATCGGCACGTCGGACGAGGCATCGGCTACGCTCTACGAGACGAAGCTCGACGGCCCCGTCGCGCTCGTGATGGGCGCGGAAGGCGAAGGCATGCGCCGGCTCACGCGCGACACCTGCGACGAAGTGATGAGCATCCCGATGGCCGGCAGCGTGGAAAGCCTGAACGTGTCGGTCGCCAGCGGCGTGTGCCTGTACGAAGCCGTGCGCCAGCGGCGCGTGAAGGGCTGAGCCCGCGGCTGCCCTCGGCACCGCCCGTCCTGCGCGCGATGCGCGGGCGTCGAATGACCCGAACGACGCGTGCCGCGATGCAATGCGGCACGCGACTCTGCGGAACCCGCGACCGATGACCCTGTTTCGTGTTGGCGTCTCCTGCGCCGTGCTCGGCCTGCTGGCGGCCTGCACGTCGCCGTCGCTCGTCGAACGCGGCACCTACTATGCCGACACGAGCCTGCATGCGCGCGGCGCCGATTCGCGGATCCGCTTTCTCGTGATGCATTACACCGAAAGCGACGAGACGAAATCGCTGCGCACGCTGACCGGCGAATCGGTCAGCGTGCATTACGTCATCCCGCCGCAGCCACGCACCGAGCGCGGGATGCCCGTCGTCTACCAGCTCGTTCCGGAATCTCGGCGCGCGTGGCACGCGGGCGTCAGCGAGTGGCAGGGCACGACCGAGCTGAACGCGGTGTCGATCGGCATCGAGAACGTGAACCGCGGCCCGCTCGACGCGCAGCAGCGCACCTGGCAGCCGTATCCGCCCGAACAGGTCGACGCGCTGATCCGCCTGTCGAAGGACATCGTCGCGCGCTACGGGATTCCGCCGACGCGCGTGGTCGGGCACAGCGACATCGCCCCGCAACGCAAGATCGATCCCGGCCCGCTGTTTCCGTGGCATGCGCTCGCGCAAGCCGGCGTCGGCGCATGGCCGGACGACGCGACCGTCGTCGCGCGGCTCGGCGGCCGCGACCCGCACGCGCCGGTCGACGTGCGCGAGCTGCAGCTCAAGCTCGCGCGCTACGGCTACGACGTGCCGACCGACGGCGTGCTCGACGCGCGCACGCGGCGCGTGTTCGCGGCGTTTCAGATGCATTTCCGGCCGTCCGATTACGCGGGCAATCCGGACGCGGAAAGCGACGCGATCGCCCAGGCGCTGCTCGACAAGTACTTCCCCGGCACGCCGGCGACGGACCCCGCACCGGCGGCCGACACGCGCTGAATACGTGGCGCGTATCGCACGCCGAAAAACGCGGGGGCGTCGGCCGACTCCGGTAAACTGGCGGCTTTTCGCCATCCCGCAGCATTACCACGCCATGACTCAAGACGAACTCAAACGCCTCGTCGGCCAGGCCGCCGCCGATTACGTGATCCAGAACGTGCCGGAAGGCGCCGTGATCGGTGTCGGCACCGGCTCGACCGCCAACTGCTTCATCGACGCGCTCGCCGCCGTCAAAGCGCGCTATCGCGGCGCCGTGTCGAGCTCGGTCGCCACGACCGAACGCCTGAAATCGCACGGCATCAAGGTGTTCGACCTGAACGAGATCGAGTCGCTTCAGGTGTACGTCGACGGCGCCGACGAGATCGACGCCGGCGGCGCGATGATCAAGGGCGGCGGCGGCGCGCTGACGCGCGAGAAGATCGTCGCGTCGGTGGCCGACACGTTCGTCTGCATCGCCGACGCCAGCAAGCGCGTGCCGGTGCTCGGCGCGTTCCCGCTGCCGATCGAGGTCGTGCCGATGGCGCGCACGGCGATCGGCCGGCGCGTGACCGCGCTCGGCGGCGTGCCCGTGCTGCGCGTGACGAAGGACGGCGCGCCCTACATCACCGACAACGGCAACGAGATCATCGACGTGAAGGGCCTGCAGATCGCCGATCCACGCGGTTTCGAAGCGCAGGTGAACGCATGGCCGGGCGTTGTGACGGTTGGCCTGTTCGCCGAACGCGGCGCGAATCTGTGCTTGCTCGGCACGGAAAACGGCGTTGAAACCATCGTTTATCCGGCTGGCTGAAACTGAATGAGAAGCAGTCCGTAATGGCACGGTATCGGCCGTCATGGATTGGATGGTTAAATCTTGTGGAAACCGGGGTCCGGCAAGCGCGGCGCGCTTCCCGGGCCTTTTTTTTAGCCGTATAAATCACCTCGTTCAGAAGAGGGATAACCCTGTCAGGTGTTTACCAGATAGCGAAATATCGTCGAACTCATCAACTTATAGATCATAAGAACAGAGTAGTAACCAGGGCCGGCGGAACTGCGGAGCAGGTGTTCGCAAATCGACGCACGGGGAGGTGTCATGGAGCAGGGCAAAGACCGGTCACTGGTCGCCAAAGTGATGGATGGGCTTGTCGCGGGTATCGTCGAGGACAAGTACGGCGGCATCTTGCCGCCGCAGGACGTGCTGTCGAAAGAGTTCGACGTGAGCCGCACGGTCATGCGGGAAGCGTTGTCGATGTTGCTTGCGCGCGACATGCTCGACGTGCGTCCGAAAGTCGGAACGCGCGTGCGGCCGATGCGCGACTGGCGGATGATCGACGAAGACGTCGTGAGTTGGCGATTCCGGGCAAAGCCCGATCCGCAGTTCATGCGCGACGTCATCGAATTCCGGATGCTGATCGAACCGCGTGCGACCGCGCAGGCGGCGGTGCGTGCGACGGCGGCCGACATCGCGGGCATTCGCGAAGCGTTCGATGCGTTCAAGGTGCTGCAGCCGGGCGACACCGGCTACGACACGGCGGACGAGTTGCTGCATACGCGGATCGTCCAGGCGAGCGGCAACCAGTTCTTCCAGCAGATGGCGGCGATCGTGCGCGGTGCGGTGCGTCTCGTGAATCCGCGCGTCGTGCAGAAGGAAGGTGCGCACGACATCGCGGTGAAGGCGCATGCGCGCGTCGTCGATGCGATCGAGCGGCGCGACCCGCGCGAAGCCGAAGCGGCGTCGCTCGCGCTGATCGATTTCAGCGCGGACGAGATTTCGCGCGATTTCTCGGTCGACGTGCCGGTGCGCGCCTGACGCCGCGCGTGTCGTTCATCCGTGTGCCGCCGGGCCGTTTATCATGACGGCCGGCCGGCAGCGTGCCGGCAACCGTCATACGACCGACACGGAAGATCAGGATGAACGACAACGACCATCGCCCGGTGCGCTTCGGCATCGTCGGTGCAGGCAGCATTGCGCGCCGCTTCGCGCAAAGCCTCGCGCATGTGCCGGGCGCCACGCTCGCCGGCGTCTGGGCCCGCCGCGCCGACGCAGCGGCCGCCTTCTGCGAGACATACGGCGGCACGCCTGCCGCGCGCCTCGACGCGCTCCTCGCGAGCGACATCGACGCGGTCTACATCGCGACGCTCCATGACAGTCACGCGCAGTACACGCTGGCCGCGCTGGCTGCCGGCAAGGCCGTGCTGTGCGAGAAACCCGCGGCGCTGAACGCCGCGCAACTCGACACGGTGCTGCACGCGGCGCGCGCTGCCGGGCTGCTCTTCATGGAGGCGATGAAGCCGCCATTCTTCCCGCTGTACCGTCAACTGCGTGCGCACCTGCGTGACGATCCGATCGGCGAGATCCGGCTCGTGCGGGCGGGCTGCGCCTCGTCGTCGGTGCCGGACGACCATTCCGTCTATCGGCTCGATCGCGCGGGCGGCGCGCTGCTCGATATCGGCATCTACGAGGCATTTCTCGCCGTCGACTGGCTCGGCGCGGCGCGCGACGTGCAGACGCTCGGCCGCGTCGGCGCGACGGGAGTCGACCTGTTCGCGAGCCTGAACAGCGTGCACGCGAACGGCGGGATCGCGCAGCTCTTTTGCGGGCTCGACGTGATGGGGCGCGGCGACGCGCTGATCGCCGCGGCCGGCGGCCACGTGACGATTCACGAGAAGTGGTGGAACCCCGAGCGTGCGACGATCCGCTATGCGGACGGGCGCACCGTCGAACTCGACGCACCGGCGGCGGGCGGCGGGCTGAACTACGAAACCGCGCATTTCTGCGACCTGCTGCGCGCGGGCGAGACCGAAAGCCCGATCATGACGCACGACCATTCGCGGCAGATGATCGCGATGACCGATGCGGCGCGCGCCGTGCTCGGCGTGCGCTATTCGGGCGAATAGACGGAACAGGCGGGAAGGAGGGCGCGCCCGGCCCGCCAGCGCGGCCCGGCGCAACGGCGCGGCTCAGTGCCGCGACGGCAGCGACAGGCGCTTTTCGTACCAGCGCTGCACCCATTCGAGGATCTGGCACAGGATCCAGTACACGGCCGCCGCGGCGAGATAGAGCGGCAGCGGCTGATAGGTCGCCGCGATCACTTCCTGCGCGCTGCGCAGCAGTTCGGTCACGGTGATCACCGACACGAGCGACGTGTCCTTGATCAGGCTGATCAGGCTGTTCGACAGGCTCGGCACCGCGATGCGCAGCGCCTGCGGGCCGATCACGTAGCGCAGCGTCTGCCCCCACGACAGCCCGAGACTGTACGCGGCGAGCCACTGGCCGCGCGCGATCCCGTTGATCGCGCCGCGCATGCTTTCCGACATGTAGGCCGCGACGTTCGCGGACAGCGCGATGACGCCGGCCGGCGTCGGGTCGAGCGAGATGCCGAGGCTCGGCAGCCCGTAATAGATGACGAAGATCTGCACGAGCAGCGGCGTGCCGCGCATCAGGCTCACGTACGCGCGCGCCAGCCACGCGAGCGCATTGACCCAGATGCGCTCGAAGCCGTCGAGCGCTTCGCTCTGCCGAATGCCCATCATCGCGAGCACGACGGCGCCAAGCAGGCCGAACACCATCGACAGCACGGCGAACTTGACGGTCAGTACGGCACCTTGGGCGAGCACCGGCAGCGATTGGACGAGCAGGGACGTTGTCGACATGGAATACGAAGCGAATGCGTGCGCGAAAGCGCAATCATAAACCGGACCGATAAAACAAAGGGCGGCATCGTTGCGGATGCCGCCCTTTCCGGCCCGCCGTCAGGCGGGAAATGCAGGCGTGCTTACTTGATCGGTTTCGTCACGTCGATGCCGAACCATTTGTCGGAGATCTTCGTGAACGTGCCGTCGGCCTCGAGTCGCGTCATCGCGTCGTCGATCGCCTTCTGGAACTTCGGGTTGCCCTTCTTGAACGGGATGCCCGACGGGTTCGCCGAACCGACGTTCGCGCCCGGGCGCAGCGGCAGTTGGGAATTCTTCGTCAGGTACGCGAGCATCAGGCGGTCGTTGAGCGCCGCGTCGAGGCGGCCGGCCGAGAGATCGCGCAAGTACTCGGGCGCGCCCGGGTACGTCTTCACGTCGATGCCCGGCACCGATTTCGCCATGTCCATGTAGTTCGTGCCGAGCGCGACGCCGAGCTTCTTGCCCTTCAGATCTTCCAGCGACTTGAACTCGCGCGTGTCGTCCTTGCGCTGGATCAACTGCGCGGACGAGTACGTGTACGCGGGCGAGAAGTCGAGCGTTTCCTTGCGCTTGTCGGTGATGCCGACCTGGTTGGCGATCACGTCGAACTTGCCGGCCTGCAGGCCCGCGATGATGCCGCTCCATTCGGTCGTCACGAATTCGGCCTTCACGCCGAGCTTCGCGGCGACGGCCTTCGCGATGTCGACGTCGAACCCGACGAGTTCGCCTTGCGGGTTCTTCGAGTTGAACGGCGGGAACGTGCCTTCGAGGCCGACGCGCAGCGTGCCGCGTTGTTTGACCTGGTCGAGGAGGTCCGCCGCGTGGGCGGTTGCCGCAGCGAACGACGTGCCGATCACGCCGGCCACCAGCAGCTTCTTCAACAGCGAAAATTTCATCGTGTGTGTCCTTGCCCTGTGCGGGTCAATGGTTCTGATCGTGAAGCGAGGATAGCAAAAACGCTATCGATGGCTAAATATAGTTTGCTTATGGCTATATTACGCGGTGCGTTCGCGGGCGATCGCCTTCACGCATTCGGACACGAGCGCCGGGCCGCGATAGATGAAGCCGGTATAGAGCTGGACGAGCGCCGCGCCGGCCGCCAACTTCGCGCGGGCGTCCTCGCCCGAGAAAATGCCGCCGACGCCGATGATCGGCACGTCGTCGCCGACTTCGGCGCGCAGCTTGCGGATCACCTCGTTCGACGCGTCGAACACGGGGCGGCCCGACAGGCCGCCGGCTTCGTCCGCGTGCGGCAGGCCCTGGACGGCCGCGCGCGACAGCGTCGTATTGGTGGCGATCACAGCTTCGATCTTGTGGCGCAGCAGCGTGTCGCCGATTTCCTTCACCTGTTCGTCGTCGAGATCGGGCGCGATCTTCAGCGCGAGCGGCACGAGCTTGCCGTGCAGGTCGGCGAGGCGCTGTTGCTTGTCCTTCAGCGCGGCGAGCAGCGCGTCGAGCTCGCCCGCGCCCTGCAACTGGCGCAGGTTCTTCGTGTTCGGCGACGAGATGTTGATCGTCACGTAGCTCGCGAACGGGTATACGCGCTCCAGGCAGTACAGGTAATCCTCTGCCGCGCGTTCGATCGGCGTGTCGGCGTTCTTGCCGATGTTCAGGCCGAGGATGCCGCGATAGCGGGCGGCCTGCACGTTCTTCACGAACTGGTCGACGCCGTGGTTGTTGAAGCCCATCCGGTTGATCAGCGCTTCGGCCTGCGGCAGCCGGAACATCCGCGGGCGCGGGTTGCCGGGTTGCGGGCGCGGCGTGACCGTGCCGACCTCGATGAAGCCGAAGCCGAGCGCCGCGAGGCCGTCGATGGCCGCGCCATCCTTGTCGAGGCCGGCCGCGAGGCCGACCGGGTTGCGGAACGTGAGCCCCATCACGGTGCGCGGCGCGTCGGGCACGCGGGCCGACAGCGCGCAGGCGAGGCCGGTGCGGCCGGCCGCGCCGAGCGCGCGCAGCGTAAGGTGGTGAGCGTCTTCCGCATCCATTTTGAACAGGGATGCGCGGGCCAGCGGATAGAGGGAACTGAACACGGGAATGGGGCGGACGGCCGAAATGAATGACAACCCGCTATTTTACCGGGAGTTGCGCGGCACGGGCGTGCTTCGCTTCGTAGCCGCCGCGACGCGGGTCAGCCCGAGCCGGAATGCCCGCCCGGCAACGGCGCGCGTGCGAGCGCCGCGTCGACGGGCGGCAGGTCGACCCGTTCCGGGTCGAGCGTCTTCCAGCGGCCGTCGATCAGCCCTTCGAGCGGGTGGAAGTTCGCCTTGTAGGCCATCTTCGGGCTCTCGCGGATCCAGTAGCCGAGGTAGACGTAGGGCAGCCCGAGGCTCTTCGCCTGTTCGATCTGCCACAGGATGTTGTAGGTGCCGTAGCTCGTGTGCCGGTCGTCGGGCTCGAAGAACGTGTAGACCGACGACAGCCCGTCGCCGAGGATGTCGATCATGCTGACCATCCGCAGTTTGCCGGGTTCGCCGCCCGGTGCGTCGAGGTCGCGGAATTCGACGAGGCGCGAGTTGATCCGGCTTTGCAGCAGGAACTGTTCGTACTGGTCGCGGCTGTCGCGATCCATGCCGCCGCCCGCGTGGCGCGCGGACTGGTAGCGCATGTAGAGCGCGTAGTGCTCTTCGTCGTAGTGCAGCGGTGACACCGTCGCGACCAGCGTGCGGTGCCGCTTCCACATCCTGCGCTGCGTGCGCGTCGGCGCGAACTCGCCGACCGGCACGCGCACCGGCACGCAGGCGCGGCAGCCGTCGCAGTACGGACGATACGTGAAGACGCCCGAGCGGCGGAAGCCGGCCTTCACGAGTTCGGTATAGATGTCGGAGTTGATCAGGTGGCTCGGCGTCGCGACTTGCGAGCGTGCGATGCGGCCGTCCAGATAGCTGCACGGATAGGGCGCCGTTGCATAGAATTGCAGCGCCGAAAGCGGTGAAAGCGGCAGCTCAGTCGGATGAGTCATGGGCAGCTCTCGATGCAGGGAAGGAGTGCCGCGCTAGCGCTCGCCCCCGGTGGGCGCCGCCGTTTCGGCGGGGCTCGTCAGCGTGGCGAGCACGCGCTTGTCGAACTGCCACGGGATCGGCGGTTCGGCTGCCGCGCGGCGCACGTGAGCGACAAAGGCCTTGCGTGCGATCTCGCGGCCGCCGAGCGACGCTAGATGCGACGTATTCTGTTGGCAGTCTATCATTTCCAGCCCCTGCTCGCGAAGGTGCGCGATGAGCGCGGCCAGCGCGATTTTCGACGCATCGGTCACGTCCGCATACATCGACTCGCCGAAAAACATCCGGCCGAACGACACGCCATAGAGGCCGCCGACGCGGCGTCCGTCGTGCCACGTCTCGATGCTGTGCGCGTTGCCGGAGCGGTAGAGCGACGTGTAGGCGTCGATGATCTCGGCGGTGATCCAGGTGCCGCGCTGCCCGCGGCGCGGCGCCTGCGCGCACGCGCGCATCACGCCGGGAAAGTCGTGATCGACGCGTACTTCCCAACCCGGTTCGCGCAGGACGCGCTTGAGCGTCTTGCGCAGCGACGGCGATACCTTGAATTCGGCCGGCACGAGGATCATGCGCGGGTCGGGGCTCCACCACAGCACCGGCTGGCCGTCCGAGTACCACGGGAAGATGCCGCGCTGATAGGCGTCGATGAGGCGCGATGGCAGCAGGTCGGCGCTCGCGGCGAGCAGCCCCGGCGCGCCGGTCGCGGGGCCGAGCGCGCGTTCGATGGACGGAAACGGATCGTCCGGGCCGAGCCAGGGAACCATGGGTGGGGGCTCAGCCGTTGCGCAGCGAGCGGAAGATGTCGCCGGTGTGCACGCCGTAGTCGCCGGCGGCGCGATCGGCGAAGAAGAAGCGCAGCGTCTGGCTGACGGTCGGGAACGCGATCTCGTCCCACGGGATGTCGGCTTCGTCGAACAGTTTCACTTCGAGGCTTTCCTCGCCGGCTTCGAAACCCGGATCGGTGAGCCGCGCAAGGTAGAACAGGTGGACCTGGTGCACGTGCGGCACGTTGAGCAGCGTGAACAGGTTCTGCACTTCGACGCGCGCGCCGGCTTCCTCGAGCGTTTCGCGCGCGGCGGCTTCCGCGGTCGTCTCGCCCATTTCCATGAAACCCGCCGGCAGCGTCCAGAATCCGTAGCGCGGTTCGATCGCGCGACGGCACAGCAGGATCTGGTCGCCCCAGACCGGCACCGTGCCGACGACGTTGCGCGGATTCTGATAGTGGATCGTGCCGCAGTGATCGCAGACGAAGCGCTCGCGGTTGTCGCCAGGCGGAATGCGCGCAAGGACTTCGTGACCGCAGACGGAGCAGAATTTCATGTCGAGTGGAAGGGACGAGGTGATGCGAGTGTATCACCGGCCCGCGGCATTCTTGAACGCCGCGCGCATGCGGCGGCATGTCGGGAGAAACGGCGGGAGAGTGCGCGAAGAAGGCGCGAAGCCCTGGCGCGCAAAAACAAAAAGCCCGGCGCGAAGCCGGGCTTTTTGCGAAATTCTGGACGGTTGGTTGCGGGGGTAGGATTTGAACCTACGACCTTCGGGTTATGAGCCCGACGAGCTGCCAGACTGCTCCACCCCGCGTCCGTCGAAGAAATGAATTATATGGGCTAACCAGGATGCGCGCAACTGTTTTCTGACAATCGCGTCGCGAGCGCGGGTGGGGCCGGTACGGGGAGGCGCGTGCGCTAGAATCGAGCGGTTTGTGTCGCCATCCCGGCACCGGCCTTGCGCGATCGCATCGGCGCCGCTGCGACTCTCATTACTGCATCGACGGATTCATGGACATCGCTCACGATCTGCAATCGATCGGCGCGCAGGAACAGGCGCTCGTGTTTCCCCATTTCGACCCGGCCCGCGCGTGGGCGCTCGGCAACCGGATGCATGCGCTCGCGACGTCGCGCGGTCATGCGATCGCGATCGACATCGTCACGTTCGGCCAGCCGCTGTTCTATGCGGCGCTCGCCGGCGCGACGCCGGACAACGCCGACTGGGTGCGCCGCAAGCGCAACGTCGTCGCGCATTTTCGCCGCAGCTCGTATGCGATCGGCCTGCGCATGCAGCAGGCCGGCGCGACGCTCGCGGACAAGCACGGGCTGCCGGCCGCCGACTATGCGTCGCACGGCGGCTCGTTTCCGCTGACCGTCGCCGGCGCCGGCGTGATCGGCTCGATCACCGCGTCCGGGCTGCCGCAGCGCGCGGACCACGAGTTCGTCGTCGAAGCGCTGTGCGCCGAGCTCGGTCACGACTACGCGGTACTGGCCCTCGCAAGGAGCTGAGCGATGCAAGTGCCCGGTTACGCATGGCTCGCGATCGCGATCGTCGCGGAAGTGATCGGCACGTCCGCGCTGCGCGCGGCGGACGGCTTCACGCGTTTGTGGCCGTCGGTGCTCGTCGTCGCCGGTTACGGCGTCGCGTTCTACTGCCTGTCGCTCACGTTGCGCACGATGCCCGTCGGCATCATCTATGCAGTGTGGTCGGGCGCCGGCATCGTGCTGATCACGCTCGTCGCGATGCTGCTCTATCGCCAGGTGCCGGACGTGCCGGCGGTGATCGGCCTCGGGCTGATCGTCGCCGGCGTCGCGGTGCTGAATCTGTTCTCGAAAATGCAGGCGCACTGAGCGTGCGACTGCCGTTTGCCGGATGATCTTCATGACCGATTCTTCTTCCGCCGCCGTTTCAGCCGAATCCGCCCGGCCCGACGTGCTTGCGTATGTCGCGAACCGCATCGGCTTTCTCGAACTGAACCGGCCGAAGGCGCTGAACGCGCTGTCGGTCGGCATGATCCGGCTGATGCGGCAGGCGCTCGACGCGTGGCGCGGCGATCCCGACGTCGTCGCGGTCGTCGTGCACAGCCCGCATCCGCGCGCGTTCTGCGCGGGCGGCGACGTGCGCTTCTTTCACGACGCGTGGCAGCGCGGCGACCGCGATGCGGTCGACACGTTCTTCATCGAGGAATACACGCTGAACCATGCGATCTTCACGTATCCGAAGCCGTACATCGCGCTGATGCACGGCGTCGTGATGGGCGGCGGCATGGGGATTTCGCAGGCGGCGCGGCAGACGGGCGGCCTGCGCGTCGTGACCGACTCGACGAAGATGGCGATGCCCGAAACGCGCATCGGCCTGTTCCCGGACGTCGGGATGAGCTGGTTTCTCGCGCGCACGCCCGGCGCGATCGGCCGCTATCTGGCGGTGACCGGCGCGACGCTCGACGCGGCCGGCGCGCTGTACGCGCAACTCGCCGACGTCTATCTGCCCGATGCCGCGCTGCCGGCGCTGCTCGACACGCTGCGCACCGCGCGCATCGACAGCGGCGCGCAGGCCGTCGCCTGCGTGACCGACGCGGCTGCCGCGCACAAGGTCGTGCCGACGCCCGACACGTCGGCGCTTGCGGACGCGCGTGCCGGGATCGACCGGCATTTCGCGCAGCCGGACATCGACGCGATCCTTGCGTCGCTCGACGCCGAGCAGGATTACGCGGCGGTCGACGGGTGGGTCGAGAAAGCGACGCACGCGATGCGCGAGCAACTGTCGCCGCTGTCGATGGCCGTGTCGCTCGAAGTCGTCGAACGCGCGCGCGGCGCGACGATGGCCGATTGCCTGCGGCGCGATCTCGATCTCACGCGCTCGACCTTCGCGCGCGGCGACGTGATCGAGGGCGTGCGCGCGCTGATCGTCGACAAGGATCACCAGCCGGTGTGGCGTTTCAAGTCGGCTGCCGACGTCCGGCGCGCCGACGTGCTCGCGATGTTCGACAGCCCGTGGACGCCCGACATCCATCCGCTGCGCGAGCTGAAGGACTGACGTCGATCGGGCTGACCCGCGCGGTCGATCGACGCGCGACCCGGAAACGAAAAGGCCGCGTGCATCATGCACGCGGCCTTTTTCATGGAAATCGGTCTGCCTGAGGCCGAAGGGCGCGCCGCCCGCGCCGGCGTTAGTCGTCGCCCGCGTCGTCCGACATGAACGCGCGCATGAACACGAGCGCACCGAATCCCCACACCGCATTCGCCGCGAACCCCGACGCGAGCACGGGCATCATGTTGCCCGACGGCCAGATGCCGCGCAGCGGATCGATCGCGAACACGCGGGCGGCCGTCAGCACGATGCCGCCGAACACGAGCGCGCCGATCCACGATGCTTCGCGTTCCGGCGACACGCGCAACAACCACGCCATCGGAATCGCCCAGCACGCGCTGATCAGCGCATTCGCGACAAATTCAGGAATGCCGAGCGGCGCGAACGGCTGTGTCGAGAAGCCGGTTGCGGCGATCAGGTCGGCCGTGTGAAGCAGGGCCAGCGTGGCCTCGCGGAAGAACAGCGCGGCCAGGAAGCCGGACAGGAAGGGCAGGATGACTTTCTGCATCGATGAGTGCACCGCAGGCGCGCACGGCCGGGGCCGGGCGCGCGGAGTTATTCGGATAGGTGCGCCATTATAGGGCCCGGCCGCGGCGATATTCGCTCCAGCGTCGTGCTAATCACGAAAGCGGAAAACCTAAGCTCAAAAAAATCGTTCCAAAGCCCTGTACCGATCCCTAGACTGATTTCCCAGCAACAGCCGTGCAATCGCGTCCTCGTCCGCGGCACGGCCTGACCGGCGAGCCATCCCGATTCGAATGCACACCATGCATGCGTCGCTCATCCGCGACGCGAGCAGGGCGATGTTTTTTCAAATTTCGGCAGTGACAGTCAAGCAGGAGCAGCAGATGAATGTGTTCTGGTTTATCCCCACGCATGGCGACAGCCGCTATCTCGGCACGGCCGAAGGCGCGCGCGCCGCGGACTACGATTACTTCAAGCAGGTGGCCGTGGCGGCCGACACGCTTGGCTACGACGGCGTGCTGCTGCCGACCGGCCGTTCCTGCGAGGATGCGTGGGTCGTCGCGTCGAGCCTGATTCCGGCGACGCAGCGCCTGAAGTTCCTGGTCGCGGTGCGCCCCGGGATCGCTTCGCCGGGGCTCGCCGCGCGGATGGCCGCGACCTTCGACCGCCTGTCGGGCGGCCGCCTGCTGATCAACGTCGTCACGGGCGGCGATGCGGCCGAGCTCGAAGGCGACGGCCTGTTCGCCGATCACGACACGCGCTACGAGATCACCGACGATTTCCTGAACATCTGGCGCGGGCTGCTCGCCGCGTCGCACGACAACGGCGGATTCGACTATATCGGCAAGCACCTGCAGTCGAAAGGCGGCAAGGCGCTTTATCCGCCCGTGCAGCATCCGCATCCGCCGCTGTGGTTCGGCGGCTCGTCGCCGGCCGCTCACGCGATTGCCGCCGATCACATCGATACCTATCTGACTTGGGGCGAGCCGCCCGAGGCCGTCGCGAAGAAGATCGCCGACATCCGAGCCCGTGCCGACGCGCGCGGTCGCCAGATCAAGTTCGGCATCCGGCTGCACGTGATCGTGCGCGAGACCGAGGACGAGGCGTGGCGCGACGCCGAGCGGCTGATCAGCCGGCTCGACGACGACACGATCGCGCGTGCGCAGCAAGCGTTCGCGAACATGGATTCGGAAGGCCAGCGCCGGATGGCCGCGCTGCACGGCGGCAAGCGCGGCGGCCGCGAGGCGCTCGAGGTCTATCCGAACCTGTGGGCCGGCGTGGGGCTCGTGCGCGGCGGCGCCGGCACGGCGCTCGTCGGCAATCCCGAGCAGGTCGCCGAACGCATGCGCGAATACGCGGACCTCGGCATCGAGACGTTCATCCTGTCCGGCTACCCGCACCTCGAGGAGTCGTATCGCTTCGCCGAACTCGTGTTCCCGCTGATCAAGGGGAAGGGCGTCGAGAAGGCGGCCGGTCCGCTGTCGGGGCCGTTCGGCGAGATCGTCGGCAACAACTATCTGCCGAAGACGAGCCAGAGCTGAGCGACGGAGGCTTGCGATGACAACGAAAACGTCGACGGCGGGCGTCGCCGTGGCCGCCCGCGCGTGGCGCGGCGTCGCGCCGTGGCTCGTGCCGCTCGCGTTGCTGGTGGTATGGGAAGTCGGTGCGCGCAGCGGCTGGCTGTCGACCCGCGTGCTGCCCGAGCCGGTGGCGGTCGTGCGCGCCGCGTGGTCGCTCGTGACCTCGGGCGAAATGTGGGCGAACGTGAAAGTGAGCACGTGGCGCGCGCTGTTCGGCTTCGCGATCGGCGGCGTCGTCGGCCTCGCGCTGGGGCTTGCGACCGGGCTGTCGAAGGCCGCCGAGATCGCGCTCGACTCGACGATCCAGATGATCCGTAACATCCCGGCGCTCGCGATGATTCCGCTCGTGATCCTGTGGTTCGGCATCGACGAGAAGGCGAAGCTGTTCCTCGTCGCGCTCGGCGTGTTCTTCCCCGTCTACATCAATACGTATCACGGAATCCGCTCGGTCGACGCGAACCTGATCGAGATGGCGAAGAGCTACGGCGTGCGCGGCTTCGCGCTGTACCGCGACGTGATCCTGCCTGGCGCGTTGCCGTCGATCCTCGTCGGCGTGCGTTTCGCGCTCGGGCTGATGTGGGTGATGCTGATCGTCGCGGAAACGATCTCCGCGCAGTCGGGCATCGGCTACATGACGATGAACGCGCGTGAATTCCTGCAAACCGACGTGGTGGTGGTCGGCATTCTGCTGTACGCGGTGCTCGGCAAGCTGGCCGATGTGCTGGCGAAATGGATCGAACGCGTGACGCTGCGCTGGCATCCCGCCTATCAATCAGGAGCCAAGGCATGAATGCGACGACTTCGGCGGCCGCCTACGGCCCGCTCTCCGGCGCAGACCTCGAGGCCGAGCTGGCGCAGGCCCGCGTCGCGGACGGCGACGCGCGCGACGCGGCGATCCTCGAACGTGACGGCAGTGCATCGGTCGTGCCGCTCGCGCGGCGGCGCGCAGGCAGCCCGGCATCTGACGACGCGGTCACGCTGTCCGGCGTCAGCAAGCGCTTCGGCGCCCGCACGGTGCTCGACAACGTCGAGCTCGACATCGCGCGCGGCAGCTTCGTCGCGATCGTCGGCCGCAGCGGCTGCGGGAAATCGACGCTGCTGCGTCTCGTCGCTGGACTCGAACAGCCGAGCAGCGGCGGGCTCGTAACGCGCGGCGAGGACGGCGGCGCGCTCGATACGCGGATCATGTACCAGGATGCGCGCCTGCTGCCGTGGAAGACCGTGCTGCAGAACGTGATGCTGGGCCTCGGCCGCGGCGCGCGCGACCAGGCCCGCGCGGTGCTCGACGAAGTCGGGCTGCTGGAACGCGCGAACGACTGGCCCGCGCAACTGTCGGGCGGCCAGCGGCAGCGCGTCGCACTGGCCCGCGCGCTGGTGCACCGGCCGCAACTGCTGCTGCTCGACGAGCCGCTCGGCGCACTCGATGCGCTGACCCGCATCGAAATGCATGCGCTGATCGAACGCCTGTGGCGCGAGCACCGGTTCACCGCGCTGCTCGTCACCCACGACGTGCAGGAAGCCGTGGCGCTCGGCGACCGCATCCTGCTGATCGAGCAGGGGCGGGTGGCGCTCGACCAGCCGGTGCCGCTCGGCCGGCCACGCGCCCGCGCGTCGGCCGCCTTCGCGGCGCTCGAGGATCGCGTGCTGAAACGCGTGCTCGCCGGCGGCCCCGGCGCGGCCGATCAAGACACGGAGCATGTAGCAGACAAGGTTCGACCGGTCGGGCAGATCCGCTGGGCCGTTTAACGCCGGGCGGCTCCGGCCGCCCGTTCTGAGACTTTTCTTCGGAGCGATCATCCCGATGAGCATCACTGCAATCAACGTACGTAACCAGTTCAAGGGCAAGGTCAAGGAGATCATTCGCGGGTCCGTGGTTTCCGAAGTCGACGTCGAGACGCCGTTCGGCATCGTCACGTCGGTGATCACCACCCGTTCAGTGGACGAACTCGAACTGAAGGTCGGCGCCGAAGTCGTCGCGCTCGTGAAGTCGACGGAAGTCTCGATCGCGCGTCTCTGAGCGCGCGGGTCGCGCATCGATGCGGCGGCGCCGGGCAGGCAACGTGCCCGGCGCCGCCGCATTGCATTCGTGCAGCGCGTTTGCCTCGGTATTCGACTGCCGGACGAAGTGCTAGGATGGAACGACACCGATGCCGGAGGCGAACGCGCATGACCCCCATCCTTTCCCCGGAAGCCATCGAGGCGCTGAAATGGATCGACCAGTTCGGCGACAGCCGGCCGGTTCCCGCCGCGTTCGACGACGTCGTCCATGCGTTGCTGAACGATGGGCTGATCTATCAGGCGACGGCCGATCGGGTCGACCTGACGGCCGACGGCCGGTCCTTTTTGTCCGACGAATACGATTGAGCGCGCGGCGCCGGCCGCGTACACGGCCGGGCGCGGCGTCGCCACGGAGCGTGCGATGGAACCGACAGGCAGCGACCTCGGCGATTTCAGCGAGCCGTACCGCGGTTTCGAGATCGAGGTGAAGACCGAGCAGGTCTGGGACGGCGAGCATGCGCACTACCGCGTGCTGCGGGGCGATGCCGTGCGGATCGACTGGCGGCTGGTCAAGATCGACGGGGTGCTGTTGACCGAGCGGCACGTGATCGAGCGCGTGTTCGACGAGGCGCGCCGGGCGGTCGATGCGGAACTGGACGACCGGTAGCGCGGGTATGGCTGGTATTGCGGTAAAATAATGGGTTGCTTGCGCGCCGCCTGGCCTGTACCCGAATTCCATGTCCGTTCCGTCCTCGCTTCCTCCCCGCCGTGTATCGGTCGCGCCCATGCTCGACTGGACGGATCGCCATTGCCGTTCGTTCCACCGCACGCTGACGCGCAATACGTGGCTGTATACGGAGATGATCACGACGGGCGCGCTGCTGTTCGGCGATGCCCAGCGGCATCTTGCGTTCACGCCGAGCGAATCGCCGGTCGCGCTGCAACTGGGCGGCAGCGAGCGGGACGACCTCGCGCGCGCGGCGAAGCTCGGCGAGCAGTGGGGCTACGACGAGATCAACCTGAATTGCGGGTGCCCGTCCGAGCGCGTGCAACGCGGCGCGTTCGGTGCATGCCTGATGAACGAGCCGCCACTCGTCGCCGACTGCGTGAAGGCGATGCGCGATGCGGTGTCGGTGCCGGTGACGGTCAAGCACCGGATCGGCGTCGATGCGGTCGAGGACTACGCGTTCGTGCGCGACTTCGTCGGCACGGTGGCCGAGGCCGGTTGCGAAACGTTCGTCGTGCATGCCCGCAACGCGATCCTGAAGGGGCTGTCGCCGAAGGAGAATCGCGAGATTCCGCCGCTCAAGTACGACTATGCGTATCGGCTGAAGCGCGATTTTCCGACACTGGAGATCGTGATCAACGGCGGCATCACGACGCTCGATGAAGTCGCGCAGCATCTGGAGCACGTCGACGGCGTGATGCTCGGCCGCGAGGCGTATCACAACCCGTACGTGCTGGCGGAGGTCGATACGCGCTTCTACGGATCGAGCGCAGCGGTGCCGACGCGCGAAGAGGCGGAAGCGCAACTGATCGCGTATTGCGCGGCCGAGCTGAAGCGCGGCACCTACCTCGGCGCGATCGTGCGGCACGCCCTCGGGCTGTATCGCGGCATGCCGGGCGCGCGTGGCTGGCGTCGCGTGCTGTCCGACAACAAGAAGCTCGCACGCGGCGATCTGGCCGTGTTCGACGAGGCACGCGCGCATCTGAACGAAGCCGAAGAATTTTTTGAAAAAAAGGCTTTGCAAGATTCAAAAGTGTTCGTATAATCTTGTTCTTCGCTGCTGAAACAAAACGGCGAAACGAAGCAGGCAGTATCAGTGGTGGCTGTAGCTCAGTTGGTAGAGTCCAGGATTGTGATTCCTGTCGTCGTGGGTTCGAGTCCCATCAGCCACCCCAACAAATTCAAGCACTTGCAGCAGAATCAAGCTGAAGTGTTACAAGTTTTGGAAGATGAGATTCCAAAATTTGGAAGATAGTTCGAGCAAGGCCCGCCATTGAGCGGGCCTTTTTGCGTTCGTGCCATCGGGGGCCGGTATGTCAGAAGTTTTGTCGTGGATCAAAGATTGCGGACAGTTTTTCGTAACAAATCCGGGTGCAATGTTATCGGCCCTTGTGATGGGCGCCGTTGGCGGCTTCGCGTTTGCGTCAAAATTAGCGAAAGCAACAATCGCAGCGAAAGATGAGCGAATCAATGGGTTTGACGATCAACTGAAGGGCGCCGATTCCACGATCGCCGAATTGAAAGTGCGCCTCTCCGACGCGCATAAGCGTCTTGGCATTGAGCCAACCGGGCCGCACAAGTATGCGGCGATGACAGGGCAAGAGCTGCAGCGATGCGCAAAAAACGTCGCTGGTGATCTACGTAATATTGTTTCTGCATACAAGGTGGCACAAAGCGCTATTAGTCAAACGATGATGGATAGCGTCGCCGGACTTTCAGGAGAGGAGAGGAAATTGGCTTGGCGGCGCGGCGTAAGTCGGTCGCTTCAAGCCGGCGAGGAGTTGTTGGATACGTACTTTCGACGATTTCAGGCAGATGTTTCCGTGCTTTATCAAGAATTGCGTCGGCGCGGTGGAACCACTGTCGGCGCCCGTGAACCAACTGATCGTATCGAGGCCTACCTGAGTAATCCTGTCAATACGTTTGGCATTGAAGAACTTGCTCGAGCGTTGGAATCCACTGGAGCAACGTTGCCCACTTAGACGTTCATCGAGTCGCGCGTACTTTTCTCTGGCGGCGCCGGTCATACGTTTTGCGTACCATTCGCTCGTCCGCATGCCCAGTCGCATCGATAATGCGATCGTCGCCTTCCTCCTGCCGGTCGGTCACTGCAGCCGGCCGCATGTCGCGCAGCGCGAACCGTTCGAACGGCACGCCGCGCGCCTGCGCTTCCTTCTCGCAGTAGCCCATCAGACGCGACCAGTTCGTGTTCCAGCCGCTGCGCGTATATACCTGACCGGCCGTGTTACCGAACACGTGAACGCTCGACGTGCGCTGCAGCGCGAGCGCCTCGTCGATCACTGCCTTCAGCTCTGGCGACCACAGCACGAGCTTCGCGCGCTGCTGCTCGCCGGCCTTGCGCTTTCCGATCGGGACCTCGACGCCTTCCGGCCGAATACTCTGGCGGTGCAGCTCGCGCATCTCGGTCGGCCGGCTGACGGTCAGGTAGGCAGCCTTCACGCATAGCGCGAGGATCAGGTACGCCGAACTCGGATGCTGGTCGCTGACGCTCCGGCGCGACCGCGCGACTTCCACTGCGAGATCGATCTCGTCCTGACGCACATACCGCTGGCGCGGGCGGGTCGGGTTGTACTCGATGCCGCGGCACGGGTTCGTTTCGAGCTCGCCGCGGCGCCGGCCGTATTCGAGGATCGCGGACAGGAGGGCGATTTCCTTGTTCGCCTTCGCCGGCGCGCCGAGCTGCGCACGTTTGTCGAGGTAGCCGTAGACGTGCTTCGGCTTGATGGCAGCCGGCGCCATCTTGCCGAAGACTTTGACGAGCCGCTTCGACTCGACGCGGTTCTCGTCCAGGGTGGACTGGGCCTTGCGGCGCTCGTCGGTGTGCGGCAATCCATCCTGCCATTCGAAATACCGCGCGACGAGCGCCTCGACCGTGCCCGGTTCGACCGCGTTTCCGTTGAGTGCCTCCGCACGCTCGATCGCCTGCTTGCGGATTTCGGCGAGCGCTTCCTTGTTGTGCGCGGGCGCCGCCAGGCGGAACGCCCAGCGGCCGTTCGGCAGCTTGTAGCCGAAACTGACCTTGTGTTTCCCGTAGTGGGCGTAGAGCCGGAAGGGCAACCCGTCCGGCCGCTTGCGTCGTCCGATCATGATTAGAGTGCGGCGAAGTTCGGTTCTTCTGAGGCGGCGGCGCGCTGCCGGCGCGCGGGTGATGGCGCTGCGGTGCCGTTCATGCGGGCGTCGTAATACTCGCGCGCGACGAGCGGCACGCCGGCGATGTTGACTGCGAACGGCCAGTGATTGCGCTCGAGCCAGCGCTTCATGCAGGCGTGGCTACGCGGCTTGCAGCCAACCAGCTCGGCCAGCTCCGGCGTGGTGAGGTAGATGCTCATCGTTCGATCCTTCGAAATTCGATGACCCAGACCCAAGGGTTCACGTCCCAGCCATAGCCGCGGGCGGCGTTCAGGCTGTCCCACAGGTCATGGAAGGCGCGGATGCTTGGCGGCCGGAAGGCCCCGGCACTGTGGTTGCGCATGTGGTGTTCGGCGATGGTCACGCCTTCGGCGCGCGCTTCGGACTCGCTGATGCTCTGGAGGCGCTCGGCGCGCACACCGGTGATCTCGAGCGTGATGCGCGACGCCCAGCGCGGCATGTGGATGGACGGTGTCCAGCCGCGCGATTCCTTGGCGTCGAGCGCCTGGAACGTGTTGAGATCGATGTCGACTTCGGCGCGGCCGTCGTCGGCCTGGTACGCGATGCCGGCATAACGGCGCGCCGGCCGGCCACCCTCGAACGTTTCGGTACCGATGCGGCGCACCTCATGCGTTTCGCGAACCCAGAGGCGATTGCCGACGTCGCCATGCGGGCAGACGTAGCAATCACCGGTGCGCGTGTGCCAGATCGCAGCCAACTCTGGCGCGGGTGTTCCGCCGGCATACGTCACGGATCCGCCGCCGGCCGTCGTCGGCTCCCAGACACCGAGCGGGTTGTTGTGCGGCAGTTTGATGATGCGGCGGGTTTGCGTCTTCCGGCCTTCGAGTATTGCGCGCACCATCGGGCCGCTGAACAGGATAGGGCGCTCTTTCATCGTGCCTCCGGGAATTCGTCATGGGTGCGGCCGTCGAGGTGGCGGCCAGCGGTCTTCGTGCCGACGCGATACACGGTCGGCTCGTCGTCGTAGCTCAGGCCGTCATGCTCGCCAGGCGTCATCGTGCTGAACGACCATTCGTCGCCGAACCAGTCGGCGACACGCTCGGTGCGCGTCGGCGGCCCGCCGCAGTTTTCGCCCGGCGCCCATTCGCCCCATTGCTTGAACAGGAACGGGACACCGGCAGCTGCGCATTGATCACGCAGATCCCGCGCCCATTCGGGGTGCATCGGCCGTGCGCCGGGGCCGCTTTCGCCGCCGACGATCACCCAGTCGACCGCGTTCTCTGGCGATATATGGCCGCCACATTTGTGCGCGCGGAAGCCGCGCAGCACGTCGTCGCAGTAGGACCAATCGCTACCGGGTGAAGACCGCATGACGCGTGTCAGATCCACCGGCCCGAGAAGCGGCTCCATGGATAGAAAGCGCACGCGCGCCGGCACCGCGAGCAGCTTCGGTATGTCGCGGTCGGCTTCTTCCTGGTTGACGACCGTCGCGCCGAGCCAGATGTTGTCGTGCAGTCGCGGTTTCGCGATGCGATCGAGATCGAATTGGTACTGAGCGGCTTCGCCGACCATCGACATGACGTTGCCGATACGCTTCGTCAGTAGGAGCCAGTCGAGATTCGGCGTGCGTTCGATCAACGTGAACAGGTCCGCGCGCCACGCCGGATCGACCGCGTTATCGAACACGTCGGCGAGCGACGCGCAGAACACGCGCTGACGCCGACCGTACGCAGCGAAGAACTGGTCGTGCCGCGCATTCCAGCGAATCGGCTCGCGCCACGTCGCGGCCGACGTGCGGACACGTTCGCCGTGCGGCCCCCAAACGACCTTGTGCAGCCGCGTGTCCATCATGTGTTCGGCGTAGCAGTGGTCGCAGCCAGGCGATACCTTCGTGCAGCCGATGAACGGATTGAACGTGTGGTCCGTCCATTCAATCTTGCTGTTCTCGCTCATAGGTCGATGTCCACGTATTTGGTGACGAAGCGCGCGTCTTCGCTGTGGTGACGGCGGTAGATGATGCGGATGCCTCCACCAAGGTCGAGCGGGCGCCCGCGGCCGTTGTCGTCGTTCAGCTCGGCTTGGTGGTCAAAGCAGGCCGAGCGCAGTGTGTCGGCGAGGGAGACGGGATCGACCAACAGTCGAAGCAGGAAGTCGTGGTTGATCTCGATGATGGTTCGGGTGCTCATGCCGCAAGGTCCTCGCCTTTGACGTCCATGGGTTGCTGAAAGACGCGGCCGCGTTCGCCGGCGGGGATCGTTACCAGACCCGCTGCGGCGAGGAACGGATTGCGCTTCATGGCGCTGCGTGCCGCGCGAGCAGCTTCGGTTTTGATAGCGGCCGGGCACGGCACATCGGGCCCGGTGCCGACAGCCCAAACCGCACGCCACTGAGCGCGGCCGACCGGAGGAATCCAGTCGACGATATGCACTTCGGTGCGGTGAATCGTCAGCAGCTCGCTGACGCGCTGCTGCGACACGCCGCAGCGCGTCACCAGCTCGCGAACGGTCAGGCGCTCCCGCTCGAGGATCGCGCGCATCCTGTCCCACGCCGGCGTCGCACGCGACCTGTAATCGCGCTGCGCCCGCTTGAGCTTGAGCACCCTGGTAGCAAACGTCTGGACTGACTTACGCGAATGACGCGGAAACGCTGCGTACAGAGCCCTTGACGGGATGGGGGACGGATAGAGGCGGGCGAGCAGGCGCGCCTCGGCGGTCGTCCACAGGTTGTGTGTCGACGTCGACATGCTACGATTCCTCCGGATTTTTCCAGCGAGCACCAGATGAAGGCGGTTTTCCTGATGCGTGGGTACGAGATGAACTGCACGCCACGTCCGACCGACGACGGCAAGTTTGCCGCGCAGGTTGAAGTGACGAAGGTGGGATTCAGCCGCGAGGCGGCATTCCGCTCACTCGGTGAATTTGGCACCGAGGCCGAAGCCATCGCGTACGGGAAGAATTTTTCGGTCGAGTGGCTGAGCCGGTACGGATGATTGACATCATGAGCATTCGAGACTCACTTCTCCCCGAATTCCCCGACAGATTACGTCAGTCGTTTGGCGTGTCGACGGCGGTTCATTTGTTTCACAAGGCAGCGAGAGAAGTCGTTGCCTTCAACGAATGTGACGACTATGTTCGCAGTGCGGATCACGCCTTCAATGCCTGTCTGTCAATCTGGCATCTTGTCGATTGGACGTTCAAAAATGCGAATGAAGATGACAAGGGGCGCCTCACAGGCCAACTCGGGATGGAAATTGTCAAGCAATCCGATTTGGCTATTGCCGTGCAAAAGGCATGCTACGCGAATCGGATTTGCAGGGTGATGGCCACTGCGAGTAAGCACGTACAAGTAGACAAATTTCCAGACGAAACGATCCAGACGTACGTTAACTTGTACGAACACGTGATCGATGGGGACGAGAGGTATTTGTTCCGATGGGCCGTTTCGTTCGAGGGTGACGTGATCGAAGCGAGCAAGATGCTTGCGGATGCAATTTCTTTTTGGGAACGACTGTTTCGTGAAATCGGTTGGATCGAAGGTGTGCTTGATCCGACACGGTAGAAAGCTTCAACGCGGACGATTTTGAGAGGCCGCTCGTCTCGTTTACCGGCCATTTACTGGTGGCTTTCTCCCCCGCATACCTTGTCGTCCTCCATCACCTCGGCGCGCGGCTCCGGCAGCTTCAGTTCGCCGCGCTGGATCTCGATGGCGTTGTCGAGCGCATTGACGTGCTCGGTCGTGAGCGTCTGCGCACGGTCGGCTTCGATCACTGCACGCGCGGCCGCGATGACGCCTGTCGATGCGCTGGTCTCCGGCTGACTCCGATGGGCCGCGATCGACTTGTGCAGCTCATTGATCCAGCGTTCCGAATCGCTCGTGCGCGCAAGCATGTACAGCGCAAACGCGCGCTCGGTCGTCAGCCCCTCCCGAGCGTCTGCCTGCGCGGGAGCGTTCCGGATCGCCTTTTCGACACCAGCCGATCCCGCTTCACGCCATGCGTCGCCGATCTCGTCACGCGTCACAATGTGGGCCTGCGCGGGAGGCTGCGGGGCGGCGTAGAGCTTCGTGCCTATCTCGGGCATCTTCCCAGTGCACCAGGAAACCTCCTTCAGGTCCGGGCCGAACGTGACGATCTCGCCAACCGATTCCGCCGCCTGCGCGGGGGCGGCCCACGATCCGCATTGCTCGATCGCGTTGAGCGCGCAGTCGCGCAGCTCGTCCAGCGTCGCGACAATCGCATCCGGCTCACCTTCAGGGCTGTTGCGGTCAGGGATTTCGCACACGTTCGTCAGGAACGTTTCGAACCAGTGCGGCAGCGCGATCGCCCCTTCCGCCCCCGTCTCGTTGGCTGATGCAGCGCGCAAGAAGAACTCGACCAGGATGGCGTTTTTGTCGTCACCCGCCCGCGCGTTGAACTGCTCCTGATGGGATTGGATGTAGTCCCATGCAGGCTGGAGCGTATTGACGAGAGCATCGAAAACCCATTTCGGCACCGTCTCGTTGGCAGAGGAGGCGCGGGCCGCAAGAACCTTGCGTGCAGCCTCGCGCGCAGCGACGCGACGAGAAGCGGCCATCGTTCGCTCGAAAGCATCGATTTCGTCGGGGTCTTCAACATTCGTCACGATGCGCCACGTTTCCTCTGCGTCGAGGTATTCGCGGAGCGCTGCCGTTGCACCAGCGACTTCGAGCGCCGACCGCTCGCGCGCCGGCGCGGTAGGAGCAAACGCACGCGCCTCACGCTCGACCAGTTCAAGATCGACGTGAGCGATCCCGTGCAAGTGGTGCTGCATGGTCGGCGCTGCTGCGGGCTGCGCGACGCGGAAGCCGCCGAACGGGTGCGCGATGAACTCGGTCAGGATGAAACGGTCGTCGGCGTTCGGCTCGCGCGAATCGTTGTTCTCGCCGACGATCTCGAACGTCTCGATCGCGGCGAGTGCGGTTTGCGCCATGAAAGGTGCGGCCTGTTCGGCAGGGCACGCGGTGATGATCAGGTCGTCGGAGAATCGCGCGAACGAATCTGCGTCCCGAAACAGCAGGCCGGAGAAGTAGGATCCAGCGTATTTGCGCGCGGTCGCTTCGATCGATTCACGCGTCAGCGCATCAGTGCGTTTCTTATCGATGGTCATGGTCGAATCCTTACGCGGTTGCCGCCACGGGCGTGAAGAGGGGAAGCCATTCATCGAGCAGGGTCACCGCGTATGCGCCGCGGCCGGGCTTCGATTCGACGTGCAGGCAATCAACGACCCCGAGCGCGGCAGTTTCGGCGTCGGGGCGTACAGTGCGCCAATGCAGGTGCTTCACCGGTTTTCCGTCGAGGTACGCGACACGCCCGTCCCAATCCGAGAGTGCCGCTTCACATGCCTTCAGGAACGCCGCGCGATCATGGTGTCCACGCGCCCAACACTGGATCTGGCAGCTGTCGTCGGCTGCATAGTCGATTTCGATAGCGGTCGAAGCGACGTCACGGCTCACTTTCGAACTCGTCCCATTGCCGCCGGGGGAGCGCGCGTCGACAATGCCTTCGGCGGTCGGGACAACCTCCGTGAAAGGGCTGTCCATTCCCGACCGCTGTTGCGCCGCCCCGCTCGCCTGTTCGGGAGCGGGGCCCTTTCCGTTGTGGATGGTCATCTTTCGTCTCCAGATTCAAGCGCGCCCGTGTCGCGCCATGCATACGGTGCGCGCGGCTCCGAAGGGCCGGGTAGCGGCGAGTTCTTAGGTTTCGCCGCCTGCTTCGCGCGGATCTGTTCGACCATCGTCCAGACACGGTCGAGTTCAGTCTCGCCGGCCGCGTGCATGTCGAGTTCGTTCGCCAGGCACAGCGCGGCGAGCGTGACCATGACGCCGCCGACCTCCTGCGTCGTCTCGCCGGCGGGCCGCGACCAGGTGTAATCGACCAACGCGTGCGCTTCCGCGCGCGTCATGCCGCACGCCTGTACGAGCTCGCCGGCCTCCTCGAAGAACCGGTGATTGCGCTCGAGCTTGTCCGCCGAGATCTTGGCGCCGAAGCACGCCAGCATCCATGGCTGCACGCGCTGCTGGAACGGTGCCTGCGCGGGAGGCTGCGGCGCAGAGGCGAGCATGGCTGCGTAGCAGAGCCGGGCTTTGTGCGCGGCTTGCTGGCAGCCAGTCATCTTTTCGAATGCATCCCATACCTCGGGATCGCTGAAGAACTCATCGGGCCACGATTCGAAACCATTCACAACCATGCTCTCGGTCGGCTCGATTGGCATGAGCCTCCATCCGGCCGGGATCGCCACCAGTTCAGCCGCATGCGCAGGGACGGCGGCGCGGTTCCGCCGACAGGAGCCGTCCGTGCGCTGCTCGCACGGGCCCACGCCACTGCACATGCACGGCGCCGGCACACCGGCGAGCCGCGCGCGCAGCCACGTCGAGATGTCTTCGCCCTGCTGGCATCCGAATTCGCTGCATATCCCATGCAACAGGTTCAGGTTCACTCGCACCGCGTTGTAGACCCAACGCGCGATCGGGCGCAGCGGATCGCCGTCCTGCTGCGGTTCGATGGCGTCGAGCAGGTCGCGCACGATCTTGACGCTCGCCGAACTGTCGTTCGTGAGTTCGTCGATGTTGTCGCCGCCATGCTCCGCGTCGTAGTGGTGGCGGATGAACTCGCGCAGCTGGTCGACGGTATAGCCGCCATAGGTGTTGGTGGTCATGGTGTGAGCCTCGATGGTCATGCGAATAGGTCGCCCTGTTTTTTGCCGCTCGACTCCGCGAGGTGCGTAGGGCAGAAGTGGGTATCGGCACCGACCTGATGCGCATGCGCCGCGCACAGGTGCCGATCGCATGTCTTCCCCGGCTTCGTGTGGAAATCGCAGAGGAAGTCGCTCGGCGCGTCGCAGCCGTCGACCGAGCAGCGACGCTCGCGCTTACGACCTCGCGTGCAGATGATTGCGGACATGCCGCTGGGAAGGCGAAACGGGGTGCAAGGCATCAGGTGCCTCCGTTTTAGAAGGTCTGCGGCGCGACGGTCAGCGCGATCGCGATCGGTCGCACCCAGACTGGCGTCGACGACAGCTGGAACGTCTCGCCGGATTCGGCGAGCAGCAGCGTGGTGCCCATCGCCTCGGCGATCGCCTGCGCGGCATCAGGCGGCACGGCGTTGCCGATGCGCTCGCGCCACGCCTGATCGGACAGGCCATCGAGTTCGAGGTATTCCTCGGGCTCGACGAGTGACTGGAGCACCGCGAGCTCGAGCGTGGTGAACGGCCGGTGCCAGGTGCCGTCGAGCGCGCGGATCACAGCGACGGTCTTTTCGTTCGCCGCGGGCATGCGCGGATCGGCGACGGACCATCGGCCGTTGTCGTGGCCGGCGGCGGCCGACACCGCGCCGCTGTGTTGGTCCCAACCGACGACGCCGTAGTGGCCGCCGGTCAGGTACGCGTCGCCGCGCTCGCGGCGCATGCCCGGGCGTGGGTCGGCTACGGCGAACGCGCCTTGACCGCTGTCGCTGCGTGCGATGACCGTGCCGGCTGGCTCGTCGAAGCCGGTCACGCGGTACTTTCCGGCGCCTTCGAAACCAGTGCTCGCGCGCGGATCGGCGACACCGCCGCCGCCCGATGCCTTGAACTCGCCCGTCACAGTTCCGGAATGGTCGTCCCACGACACGATCCGATACGCGTTCTTGTGATACTCGGTGGTGGGACGCGGATCCTGCACGCATTGACCAGTGCCGTGCGCGCTGGTGACCGCGCCCGCGGCATCGCGCCAAGGAACGATCCGGAATTCGTTGTTGTGCTTGGCCGGGCCTTGGTGGCGCGGGTCTGCGACGCTGAAGGTGCCTTGCCCGGGCGACTTCTGGCCGGTGATCGTGCCGGCGTGATCGTTCCAGTCGAGTACGCCGTACTGTTGGTATTGCGCGGCGTCGGCCGGCCCACGCGGGTCGGCCACGCTGAACGCACCATTCGTCGGAAGCGACTCGCCGGCGACGGTACCGGCCGGCTCGTGCCAGTCAACGACCCCAAGGTGGCCGCCGCGGCGTTCGGGCACGATCAGGTAGTCACGCAGATGGCCGTTCTCGACCGCGAGCTTGTTCAGGCTGCGCCAGTCGCTGCCCGCTTCGACGAATGCGAGCCGTACCCACGTTTTCCACTGCAGCGACGGCACTCGGTGCATCGGGCCGGCGGCCTCGATGTCACCCGGCAGCGGCATGCGGCCGAGCAGCGTGCCGACGCCCTGCAGGCGCTTGACCGGCGGCTCGTACAAGCACGCCGGCACCTTTTCCATGTGCCGCGCGACGAGCAGGAAGCGCTTGCGGCTCTGCGCGAGGCCGGCGATCACGCCGCAATCGTGCGTCGTTTCGTTCACCGCATAACCGTAGTGCCGCAGGATCTGGCCGATCTGATCGAGCAGGTGCCGCCCCCGCGTCGCAAGCCGCGGCACGTTCTCGAACACGATCAGCTCGACCGGGTCGTCCTTCCACGCTTCGCACATCAGCCACACGCAGCGCAGCGTCAGTTCGTTGAGCGCCTGATACTTGGGCGTGCGGCTGAGCGTCTCCGACAGCAGGCCGGACGCACCCTTGCACGGCGACGAGATGAACACGCAATGCGGATGCTGGTAGCCGGCAGCGCGGCGCACGTCTTCGGGCGTGGCCTCGCGCCAACTGGGGGGCGGCTCGGCGCCGTGGAACGCTGTGTACTGTTCCCGCGTGAAAAGGTCCATGACCGTGCACGACGTGCCGACCAGCATCTCGAAGTCGCGCGCGGCCGCCGGATCGTTGTCGATGCCGCCGATGCAGTGCCACGTCGCGGTCATGTTGCCGACGCGGGAAGTGGCTTTGGTGAAGCCCTTGGCGCCGCCGCCGAGGCCGCAGCAGAAGCCGAAGCTGTTGTATACGCGCTGATTGTCCATAGGTGCCACAGGGAGAATCGGAAAAAAGAAGGGCGCCGAAATTCGGCGCCCCTTCAAGGCCGCGCAGTCCGAGGTAAGCCGCGCGGGGATGCTCTGTCGTTTCAGCGAGGCATTCGCTGCGGCTCGGCGCTGCCGCGAGCGGCACGCTTCCACCATTGGTCGTCCGAGCCGGGCTTGTGGGCGGTGTACACGCGGCCCAACTGGCCCTTGTCGCGCAGAAAACCCCATTCCTTCGTACGGCGCGCGCGGTGCGCGAAGATCGTCCAGCACTCGTGCACGCCGTGGTCGCGCGGCAGGATCACGCGATGGAAAGAGTCGCCGATCAGTGCGTTGAACCAGCGCACGATCTTCGTGCCGGCACGCGTCTGTTCGTAGTACCAGCCGGCGAGGATCAGCGAGACGGCCCACGGCCACGGGTGATCGTGCAGGCCGCGATCGGGATCGCTGTCGACGAAGCGGTGCAGGTAGACGCGTACGCCGAAGAGCGTGACCAGGTAGTAGCGCTCGAGATAGGGCCGTCCGGCGTCGCTGATGATTCGGCACGGCAGGCGGCCGCTGATGAAGAACAGGAAGGTGCGCAACATGTCAGGTCTCCAGCGCGTTCGGCAGCGTCGCGTCGAGGCGCCGAATCAGCTTCACGATGTCCTCGGGGATGCGCATCGCATGGCTGCCGTGCATTGCGGCGAACGCCGGCCGCAGAAGGTTGCGTTGGTCGTCGCTCAGCTCGGCGAGTTCGAGGCGCGCGAGCGCGCGCCAGAGCGGGTCTTGCGTATCGGTCATCGGGAGTACTCCTGTTGAATGACGGCCACGACGTGATCGCATGTCGCGACGTCGAACCAGCCGATGTGACATTCCTCGTGATTCGCGATGCCGAGCTGCCGAGCCAGCCAGATATATGCGTCGGTGCGCGTCATGCGGCCGGACTCCCAGATCGGATTGAACGCAGCTTTCGCGCGTTTCCGTGCGTCACGAGTCGGCCCGTCGGCCAGCGTGCCGAGTGGAATCTTGGTGAAGGGGTGCAGGCCGACATACGCCCGGCAGGAACGACACAGGAACGCCCACGGCCACTCGCCATACTCGCGTCCGTAGATCGCCGAGTTGTTCACGATCTCGACAGGGCCGCCGTCGTATGGGCATTTCGTCGGAGCCGGCAGAGGGTTTTTAACCCGGGCGGTCGCACGCCGTGACGGATTCCACGGTGTTTTCGTCGTTTGCATGATCAGATAGAAAAAGCGGGCGCTGTGCGAGCCGCCCGAATGCGCCGCGCAATCCGAGGCATGGAAGGCGCGCGGCGGTGCTGCTATCGGGGCATCCACTGCGTTCCGCGCACGATCCGGCCGACCGGCTCGAGCACGAGCACCTCGGATTCCTTCTCGCTGCGCACGAGCGCGCTGCCGCGCCGCTGGGCTTTCTCGAGCGACGCGTGACGCCCGGGCTTGCAATACCTCCCAACCGTCACGAACAACGGCGCACGCGCGCCGACCGGTCCGAGCGTCAGCTCGTCGATGCGCGCTTCGAGTGCTGCGGCGTTCGCGCGCCAGGTGTCGGCCTTCAGTTGCGCGGCGTCGCGCTCGGCCGTGAGGCGCTCAACGGTGGCGCGGAGGCATTCGATGATCTGCGCGGCGTCGATGACGCGAGCATTCGGGTCCACCGAGTCGTCGACCAGGCCGACCGAAGCCAGCGCCAGAGCGGCATCGGACGGCGGCGTGTCGCCGGCCGGTGTGGCTGGCCGCGCTACGCGCGCGAGCCAGTACACGTACTCGTTGCCACCGCCCGCGCGCTTCTCACGCTCGACGATCGCCTCGCCGAGCATTCGGTTCAGCTCCTTCGTCACGTCGAGATGCGGTAGCCCGGTTCCGGTCGCCACGGCCTTCGCCGTTGCTTCCGATGTCGCGGCGAGATACTTCTCGATGTCCTCTCTCACGCTGCCTCCCTGATTGCATGCTGCGCGGCCGGCGCGACCTGACCGCCCTCGACCCAGAATGCTTCGATGGCTTCGGGCAGACCGCCGGGCGGCGTTTTCAGGCTCATGAACACGAGCGCCGTGTCGATCTGATTGGCGTATGCGAGGTCGTCGAGCCAGTAGAGCAGCCGGTCGCGCTCCGGGCCGACCAGGACGTCGGCGCGATCGAGCACAAGCAGCTTCAGGCCCGAGAAGTGGCTGATCGCCGCGGCGATGTGCGTGTCGACGCGCCAGCGCTCGGATTCGGACAGCAGGGTGTAGGCGCGCCCGTCGGCGAAGATCTCCATCTCTGGCGTGATCGTCACGTCGGCCCATTCGGACATCTCGGCGAGTGCGACGAGGCGCTCGTTCATGGGCGTCAGCGCTTCGCTGAGCAGGTCGGCCGGGATGCCGTTCGGTGCGAGCGCGTCGGAGATCGCCTCGTAGGCGGCAACGTCTTCGTGAAGCGCCGCAGCCTGCTTCGCCAGATCGGCGGCTCCGGCGGCGCGCCGTTCGATTTCGTGAAGCGTCGCGATGTCGGTGTCGAGCTGCTTTCGGCGGCGCTGAAGGTCGGCCAGTTCGGAGCGCGCGGCGTCGCCGCTCTCGCGTGCGTCGGCCGCGCCGCTTTCCTCCGCGTCGTCTTCGAGTGCGCGCAACTGCGTCGCTGCCGATTCAGCCGCTTCGACGTCCCGTTTGCGGTTCGCGGCTGCGTTCTGCAGCGTCTTCAAACCCTGCTCGTACTCGGGCAGCTTCGCGGCTGCGTCTGCGTCGCGCGCACCGACCGCGGCCGCCGCGGACAGAACGCCGTTGAGGTAGCGCAGGAGCGCGCCGCACTCGGGGCACGCGCATTCGGTGCCGGCCGGCGCCGCGCCGGCGAGCACGCGAAGCGCTTCGACCTTGGGCAGAAATTCGGCGACCTGCTCGTCGGCGAGCTGCGCGAGCTCGACCGCCTTCGCGTAACCGGCGGCGCGCGTGCGCAGGTCGGCGATTCGCGACGCGCGTGCACGTGCCGCGGTGTCCGCCGCGTCGGCCGCGCCGATCTGCTGCTGCAGCTCGCCGATGCGGTCGTCGAGCGCCGCGCGATCGCCCGTGAGCTTCCGCAACGCTGCTTCGTCGAACTCGACCGGTGTCGGGCGCCAGGTGGCTGCCTTCTGGCTGCCGTACGTCTCGCCGGTCGCAGTGCGCCACGACTGCTTCGCGCCGCGCGCGCGGTCGGCGGCTTCTTTCTGCGCCGCTTCAAAGCCGGCGCGCAACATCGGCGTGATGCCCGCGAGCCGCGCGGCGGCCGGTGCAGGCACCGCATCGGCGCGGAACCCGAGCTTGCCCAGCAGCCGCGCACGCATTTCGTCTACGCCGATCTTCACGCCCATCAGGTCGTACAGGAACGCCCGGCGCTCGGCCGCGCCGAGGTGCGCGAACCGCTGGGCGTCGAGCACCAGTGGCAGGCGCGGATCCTCGGCGAGTTCGCGCTTGAGCTTGCCGGACGGCAGCATGACGCTGTTCGCCTGCTCGCCGCATGCGACCACGATCTGGCCGCCGTCGGCCCCCTCGGTAACGAGCGAGCCGTACTCCTTCTTCAGCGCGACGCGCACGGTGTCGCCAGTGAGCGCCATGCGCACGGCTTCCTGCAGGCTACTCTTGCCGGCGCCGTTCGGGCCAGTGAAGAGGGCGACGGGTTTCGCGAGCCGGAGGTCCGCAGTGCGGATCCCGAGAACGTTCGCCACGTAGATGTCGGTGATTTTCACGATTCCTCTCCCTGCGTTCCGCGCGGGCGCAGCACTGTGCGGCTGCCGTCCGAATCCATCGCGCTGACGATGCCCTTCGCTTCGAGCAGCTCGACCAGCCGCGCGGCGCGGTTGTAGCCGATCTTGAACTGGCGCTGCACGCTCGAAATCGTCACTTTCTGCTGCTCGATCACGAACGCTTCGACTTGGGCGTACAGCGGGTCCTCGTTGCCGGAGGCGGCTTGTTCCTCATGCCACTCCTTCCAGCCCTTCACCCATGCGATGCACAGCTCGCCGGCCATCACGGGGCATTCGCTTTCGGGCTTGCCTTCGGCTGCCGCCTGCCGGCCGGCCTGATGCTGTTCGTCGATCTGCGCTTGCGTCGGGCCGTCGCCGAGCTTCGGCACCTCGCGGAACTCGGCGTCGACGACGTCGTCGCCGTCGGGGCGCTGGCCGTCCATGCCGTCGCCGTCCTGATCGGTGTACTCGCGGCCGAGGTCCAACCCACGCTGATCGGATTCGCCGCGGATCTCGTCCATGCCGCCGGTGTGCTCGTCGGGGTTTGCGACAACGACCAGGACGGCTTTGCCGCTCGCTTCGTAGAGCTCGTGCAGGTTCGGCTGAGAGCTGCCGAATTTCACGACCGCCTTGACGCCATCCTTGATCGTGATCTGGTCGAGGTCACCCTGCACGACGATGCGGCCGTTGCTCGCGATGAGGTGCGTCGCCATCTTCACGTTGTGCTCGACGCGTGCGCTCAGCCGGTCGATGACGTCGTTTTGTTTCTTCTCGGACAGCTTCACCCAGACGTCGGGCATCAGCTTCATTTCGGTCACCAGCGCGGAAAGCAGGTCTTTGCCGATGCTGTCGGCGGTCATCTGGAGGACGTTCTTGTCGGTCATGTCGAAATCCTTGGCGGCGGGAGGCGCGCGTTAGTCGGCGTTGATCGGATTGCGCGGGCGGCGGCCGGCCGGCGCGGTTGTCTGAGCGGTTGCCTTGCCGGCGGCCGCCTGTTCGGCTGCTGCCGTGATGGCGCGCATGCGCGCGGAGGCGAGGGCATTCAGTTCGGCCTTGGCGGTTTCATCGGGCACACCGCTGATCGCGCTCCGGGCGAGGTCGAGGTCTTCGGGAGATTTCGCGCTTTCGATGTCCTCGCGGATGCCGCGCACGAGTCCGGCGACATCGAAGTCGAAGCCGCCTTGGCCGCCGTCATCGTCATCGCTCGGTTCACCCTGGTCGTCGACGGGGTCCGCGTGCGCGTCCGACGGCGGCGCGGCGTTTTCGCGCGATTCGGTGGCGGGACCGGTTTGCACCGGCGTGGCGCGCGAGACTTCCTCGGCCGGCTGCGCGCGGCCGGCGCGCAGCTCGTCGAGCGTCGAGCGGTTGACCGAGTAACTGCCGTCTTCGTGTACGTCGACGATGTCCGCCACTTCCTCGACGCTCGTCAGGCCCATCAGCAGCTCGGGCGCGTACAGCTTCCCGAAGAACGACGCGGTGCGATAGCGCAGCATGACCTCGTCCATCGTCTGCCACTTGCTGCCGTTCTTCGTGTACCAGCCTTCCTTGACGGCCATCTCGATCGACACGGCGGGCGATTCAATCCGCTCGCCGGTTTCTTTCTCGATGGCCCACGCGACACAGACCTTGTCGACGATGGGCACGCGCTTCGTGACCGTGCTGCGGTTGCCGTTCTCCCAGACCGTTTCGACGCGTTCGACTGTCTTGTCGCCGAGCACCTTGATGTCGAAGCGCAGGGGCGAGAAGCGACCGCAGCCGTTCACCGCAGCGATGATCCACTGCGACGACCAGGACGGCCGGCCCTCGACGATGTATAGGTTCTGCATCACCATCAGCGGATCGGCGCCCATGCGCTGCGCCATATTCAGCGCAACGACGGCGTTCGCGAGCGCGTTCGGGTTCTCACGCGATTCCTTCACGTTGCCGTACTTGTCGAGCTTCTCGATGACCTTGCGATACGCGGCAGGCACGAGCGTCGACGACGCGAGAAGGTTCGCCGCGCGCTGCATCAGCTCGAATGACTGCAGCGAGCCGAAACCGGGGGCCACGGCGGGCATGTTGGCCTCGCGCGGCAGCGGCGAGCGGACGGATTCGAGAGTGGTGGGCGTGGACATGGATACCTCGGTTATTCGTGGAATTGGCAGGTGCCGTAGCGCGGGCAGTACTTCTTGTCGCACAACAGCGATTTCGGGTTGGGGAAGAAGCGACCAGAGCGGAACATGTCGGCGGCGAACTGGATCAGCCCCGGCGTTTCCTCGGTGCCGAGCATCACGCGCTTGGCGTTCTTGACCGGGGCGGTCGCGACCTCGGGCGTACCCTTCGTTTTCAGGCCGATGATCTCGGCGGTGTCGCCGATCTGCTCGCCGGTCGTGTGCTCGTACAACAGCTCGTATGTCCCGATCTGCGGGCCGTGGCCCTTCGTGACAGCGACGCCCTGCGCGACGGCCTTCGATCCGCTCTTCAGGTCGGCGATGCCCGGGCCGAGCGCCGTGCGACGGACACGTGCGCGGTCCATCGTGCCGGTGAGGCGGACCACGATCCCACCGCCGCAGTCGATGTCGAGCGGCTTCGTTTCCATCTCGACCGCGACGAAGTCGTACCGCGGCGTGATCTCGAGGCAGTACTTCGTCGTGAGCGAGATCCCGATGCGCTCCGCTTCCTTCAGACTGAGATCGTCGCTCGCCGGGTTGTACTCGTTCGATGGGTCGTGCAGCTTGTCGACGAACGCACCGGCTGCGTCGTCGACGGTCAAGCCGGAGCCGTCAAGCACGCTCTGGTCATAGGCCGCCGTGCCTGCGTGGATCGCGGTACCGAGCGCGGCGCGCAGGCCCACCACGTTTCGCATCTTCAGGAGGTGGATCGCCTCCCACCGGTAGGCACACTCGAACAGTGCGCCCCAGCTCGACGCTCGCACGGTATAGACCGAGGGAGTCACGCCGCACCTGCTGTTTCGGCGTCGACCTCCGCGGCCGGTGCCGGCATCTTCTCGACGCACACGTACGGGAAGCGATCGGGGAACGGCTTGATGTGCTTGTAGAAGTGCGAGCCGAGCGAGTCGGCGGTCTTGAGCGCATCGAAGTTCGCCTGCGTGAACCCGGTGTAGTGATACAGCGACGTCGGCGCGGCGGTCTTGCGATCCTTGAACCGGACCGCGAGCGTTTCGGATTCAGCGTCGTAGCCGATGCTATGGATCTGCGACGACTCGACGGGTTGGGTGTCGATGGTTTTCATGTCTTGGAACTCCAGATAGAACGACGAGAGACGCGCACCGGACGGCGCGGCAAGTGGTGGACAACGTGGCGTCGATGGGTGCGACGGCGGCGCTTAGAGGATTCCGAAGCGCTTGCAGAAGTAGTCGATCGCGATCGCGATAACTGCAACCGCGAGGAAGATCGCGAGAACCAGCGCCCGGGCAGCACGCGGGTGCCGGCGCTCGAAGAGGTCGGCGTGATCGGTGAAGCGGCTCATGAGGGCCTCGTAACGAGTGCGGTTACGGTCGTGCCGTCAGCGTTGAGCCGGGCGAGCACGAACGTGCACGCGGCGGCTATCGCGAGTGCGACGAGGTAGCCGGCTATGGGATTCCATTCGAATACCCGGTCGAGCAGCGCGCCGAGGAGGTCGAAGGGCGTCATCCGAGGCTCCGCAGGTAGGGGCCAGCCAGATCAGCACCGAACCACAGCGCGCCGATCGCGACGCCGTACGCGAACGCCCATGCCGAGCCTTCGATCACGTAACGCAGGCGGGATACAGGCGATTGCCTGTACTGACGAAATACAGGCTGGAAGCTGTTGAGGGGTGAGCGCATCATCGGTTCCTCCGGAGGTTCCGCTCGGCAAAGGTCGCCACGTTGTGGTGTGTCCGGGTGAGGATCTGATGCGCGAGTGCCTCGCTGCCGACCATGGCGATGCCGAGCGCCGCCTTGCTGATCAGCATTTCCATCACGTTCGCGAGCGCATCCGGATTCCCGTATGCGCCGCAGCTGCGCACGTAGTCCGCGATCAGCTTTTCCGCGAGGTCGCCGCATTGGGCAGGGGATTTGAGGTTGCTCATCGGTCGACTCCGGCGATGGTGATGTGGCGAACGGGATCGGACACGGGCACGGGCGCGCGGAAACCTGCCTTCGCCAGCGCGTCGTCGACAACGGCGCGGATGCCAGACGTCAGCACGGTCTTCGACGCGACCAGGTGCAGCGCGTCGATCAGGTGTGCCATCGGTTGAAGGTGCGCGTCGAGCGACCGATCGGCCGCGAGCGAGCGCGCATAAGCGTCGGCCGATGCGGTTTCGTCCGCATCCGACGGCAGCTCGCCGTAGGCGAAGCTCGAATCAGCCCGTTCCTGCGCGAGTTCCTTCGCGCGCTGAAGCCATGCTTGACCGAGCGTGTGCTTGATCTCGTTCATGTCAGTCACCTCGCGCGCGGAGCATGGCGTCGGCGTAGTGGTAGTTCCAGCGCGTGCGCCGCTGCCACGAGTCGGTTTCACCGGTTGCCCAGCCGAAATCGTCCGGCACGTCGGGTGCATGTGCGGCGAAGTAGTCACGCAGCGTCATACCAGATTTGCCTTCATAGCCGTTGCAGTCGCCGGGAACTTCCGGAAACGCCGGGCCGCCATGCTTCGTGTTGTCCATTTCGATCCTCTTCGCGGTACTGACGGCCATCGTCAGGCAGCGCCACACGCTGCGACCTCGCCACGATGCTCTGCGGCGGGCGGTTTCGGCCTTGGGGCAGATTGCCCGCCGTAGCGGGCGCGGTTGGTCAGGCCGTGGGATAAACCCCGTTGCGGATGTCGTTCTCGGCCTGGAGCTTCCAGAGATCAGCCTCGCGGTTCACTTCGGCGCAGATGGCGCGCCGGTCCTTCGGACGGCCCAAGGCGTCACGATTGAACGGGTTCACGGTTTGCTCGAAACGCCGGGTCTTCTGGCGTTTCTTGCCCGTCCCCGGGTCGATCCAGCACACGGTTCGTTTGGTGGTGACCATCTCGAAAGTGATTCGCATGTCTTTCTCCTGTAGCGGGAGCGGTTGGTCAGTCGTCGCGCGCCCGGCGCCCGAAGTGTTCGTTGCAGCTGGAAAACCCGGCATTGCCCGGCCCGAACTTCTGGCCGCAGCTCGAGCAGTAGACGTTCGCGAAACGCGGCACGGCGGCGGCGAGATCAGCGTCGGCGATGCGCTGCGCGATTTCCGCGTCGAGCGCTGCCTTGCAGATATTCCAGACCTCGTACACGTCCTCGATTCGGCCGCGACGCAGCGCGGCATCAAGCACGGCGATCTGCTCGGTCGAAAACGGCAGTACGTCGAACGTGACGGTGTCGGCGATCGCTTCGTTGCGCTCGTCGCGCGCCAGCGCGGCGTCGTCGTCCGCCGCCTGCAGCTGGTCGGCGTGTCGGTCGACCCGCACGGGCAGGGTGCGTATGTTGTGGTGATGAGGTCGAGGAGTGTGCATAGCGCCCTCCAATGAAAGCAGGATTGCTAATCAAATTGCGGTCTTGAACTTCGATGCTGCATGCGCAGCTCTCACTGGTGACGCCTCAGAAGAAGAACCGCCACCGGTCAGAACTGCATCACTCGCGCGCCCGGCTACTCCCGGCCGTGCCGGCTCCGGGCCGCGCGAGGTTTGTGCCGATTACGACGCCATCGGTCACGTGTTGCTGGCTGTCTTGCATCAGGTTCGTTCAAGCCTGCAAGCGGTAGCCAAACTTCGGCCTAGCGCGCTGCGCCTGTCCTGACTCACGACGCTGATCGCGCCGGCCGGTTGCTCCGCGTGTGCGGTCCCGGCTTACCTTCGATTGTTAGAGAGCGATCCGCCTGGGCGGTGGCGCGGCATCGGTGTCGCGTTGATTGGAATTATAACTAAGGTTATCGACGTGTCAACAACCAAAGTTATCGTATGGGCCGGAAATTTGTAACAGCGCGGCGATGGGCCGCTTGTTAAGCGTCTGCTGACAGCAGTTGAAAGTCTTCGGGAACTGGGGATAAACTACTGTACATGCATACAGTACAGTGACAAACCGAACACGAGGGCGGCCAGTGAAAGAAGAATCGAAGACGCGCCTGCGCTGCAGGCCCGGGGACTTGGCAAGGGTGGTGGCGAGCAGGAACCCTGCGCTGGTCGGCACGATCGTGGCGATTCAGCGGCTGCGGTCGGATGGTCGATGGGATGTGCTGCTCGAGGAGCCCGCGTTCGGTTTCACGGAACGGATGAAGCGACCGGTCGTGACACGGGAGTTTTCGTTCTGGGATGCGTCGCTGGAGCCGCTTCCACAAGAGGCTTGGCGGGTCAGCCGCCGAACGGCCTGTCTTCGTCCTGAGCAGGCGAATCGTGCGGAGCTGACTGTGCAAGCAGCCCACTAATGTACGCCTCGACTTTGGCGCGGCCGAGCTCGTCGAGCCGATCGTAGCCGGGCGGAACCGGCTGGGCCGCGTCGCCGAATTCGAGCCACTCAAGTGTGGTTTGCAGTGCGCGTGCGAGCGCGAACCCGTTTGTGGTCGTGGTGCTGCCGCCTCGTTCAACCTTGGCTATTGCCGGCTGCGATACGCCGACAAGTTCCGCGATGTGCTTCTGGGACAAGCCCAGTGCCTCGCGACGCTCCTTTGCCCGGCGCCCGAATTCAGGATTTTCCATAGCGGGCATCGTATAACCTTGGTTGTAGGGCGGCAAATAACCAAAGTTCTTGCGGATGAATAACTTTGGTTATAGTATTGCCGCATGAAACCGACCAATTGCTCCGTGCCGGCTCTGCAGGCAGCGATCCAAAAAGCTGGGTCGCAGTCCGCACTTGCCCGCTTGATCGGCAAAAAGCAGCCGCACATCCACAAGTGGCTGCATTCCCCCAATGCAATGAGACCCGAGAACTGCGTGCTCGTCGGGAACGCCGTCGGCATCCCGTACAGGGACTTTCGCCCCACCGATTGGCATCTGATCTGGCCTGACGCGTCGGCCGCTGCGGCGCCGGGACGCATGGGCGCGTGTACGTCAGATGGAGGGCAGCGCGACGCGCTTCGTGCAGGCGTCGACTGATCGCAATGGTTTGCATTCGTTGATAGCTGGCCAGGTGTTGTCCTGGCCTTTATTTCGCCCCGGTGCCAACTGGGTAAGCAAGTGGGTAACCAACTGGGTAACGATTGATTTTTCGTATGAACCAGCCAGAAATCAGGATGTTCGCGCTGTGGACGCCGGCCGCCACGCTGCCCGAGAGCGAGATCGAAGCTATGACGTTCGAGGAGTGCCTGGCGAAGGCGCTCGAGATGGGCGTTACGCGATTCGATCGAAAGACGCTCGCGAAGAAATCGAAGATCCACTATCCGCACCTCGGCGACCTGATCGCCGGCCGCCGACCGTTTCCCGCGACGAAACTGCACCTGTTCTGCATGTTCACCGGCTGCGATTACCCGCGGCAGTGGCTCGCCATCCAGGAGCGCAAGGCGATCGAGGAATACCGCCGGCTCAGCCAGCAGGCGATCGGCGAGTTCGTCCAGCAGGCATTCGGCCAGCGGCAGGTGGCGGCATGACGGTCACGATCAGCCGGCGCGACATCGGCAAGGACTTCGTCCGCAAGCTCGGACGGCCCATGACCTACCTCGGCCTCGTCGAGGAAAAGCACCTTTTCATCTTCCGCGATCCCCCGCAGGACTATCTCGCGTTCCGTCCGGACCAGCTCTGGATGCTTGAGCGCGTGCGGCCCGAGGCGGCGCCGATCGACAACACGAAGGAGAGCGGCTCGTGCTGACCGAACTGTTCGAGCGCGCGGCGTTCCGCGCAGGCTGGCGCGCCGCGCGCGCCGGAATCCCATTTCACGAGAACCCGCTGCGCGGCCCGCTCGCGCGCTTCGTGCGGCAGTGGGGACGCGGCTGGGCGGCGGCGAATGACTGCCCGCGGGTGTACAACGTCTACGACTGGGAGCAGGGCATCTGCTCGACGTCGGCTGAACCGTATCGGGACGCCGCATGAGCACGCCGACCATTTGGAATCCTCGATTTCTCGCATACGCGCAATCGCGCGGAATGACGCCCGAGCAAGTGTGCGCGGCCGACCGTGTCGCGTTTCCCGGTGGCCGCATGGCGGGCTTCATCTGTTGGAACAGCACGCGGGTTCGGGAATTCGTGGCCGAGACGGGTGCCGACCGCCGCGACGTGACGCGCCTCGGTTCCTACGACGCATGGTTGGCAGCGCGCTTCGGCGGCGCTCAGCTCGAACTGCAGCTGGAGGTCGCATGACGTGGGCGCACGATGACCTCGCCAAGGATCTCGCCGCGCATCTTCGCGGCGCATCCGATCGCCTCGTATGGACCGACATGCAACTCGGGCCGGCCGGCTCGCCGCGGCCGGACGTCTATACCGTGCCGTGCTCGTTCGCGCGATTCCAGCCGGTCGCCTACGAATGCAAGATCAGCGTCGCCGACTTCCGCCGCGATGTGACGGCAGGGAAGTGGACCTCCTACCTGCGCTTCGCCGCCGGCGTGATCTTCGCGGCGCCGGCCGGGTTGCTGAAGAAAGAGGACATCCCGGCGGGCTGCGGGCTGATCGTGCGTGGGCCGGACGGCTGGCGATCGCTGAAGGGCCCGACGCTGAAGAACATGGAGAACCTGCCGCGCGACGCGTGGATCAAGCTCATCATCGACGGCATGGCGCGGCTCGCGGACCAAAGCTACGAGCAGCTGCGCGCGGGTCTCTGCAACGAATGGACGCTCGAAAAAAAGCTTCGCGCGCGCCTCGGCGACGTCGTCGCGGATGCTGTCCGAGATCGACTGAATGCGGAGCGCCGACTGAACGCCGCCACCGAGCGGCTCGAAAACCTTGCGGAAGAGGCGGAAAACGAACGGCGGCTGATCCTCGATCGGGCGAAGCAGCATGCGGAGCGCGATGCGGCGCAGATCGATGGCGCGCGCATCGAGCTCGCGCACGCGCTTGGACTGCCGGCTAGTGCAGGGGCGTGGCAGATCGCCAGCGCCTGCAAGCAAGCCGCGCGGCGCGTTGGCATCGATTCCGAGGTCAAGCGGCTCCGTCAGCAGCTCGAGCGCATTCAGGCTGCGATCGAATCGGCTGCCGAACCGCTGCCCCATATTGCGCGGGAGGTCGCGTGAACTGGCTCGACCGCTCCCACCGCGGCGACTGCCGCGACCTGATGCGCGCGATGATCGCCGACGGCGCGAAGGTGCAGACGATCGTGACGAGCCCGCCGTACTGGGGCCTGCGCTCGTACCTTCCCGACGGCCACCCGGACAAGCATCGCGAGATCGGCCAGGAGCCGACGCTGCGCGAATTCATCGACACGCTGGTCGGCGTGTTCGACCTCGCGCGCGAGCTGCTCGCCGACGATGGCACGCTCTGGTTGAACATGGGCGACAGCTATGTCGGATCGCGCAGCGGGCCGGATGTTGGTTCCACGCTGCAGGGCACGCGGCGCAACCAGGCTGAGTCGCGGAAGGCTCGTACGAGCATGACGGCGAGCCGGCGACGCGATGACGCGCCGGTACCGCGCTCGGACATGCGCGTCGACGGCCTGAAGCCGAAGGATCTGGTCGGCCAGCCGTGGCGCTTGGCGTTCGCACTGCAGGACGCCGGCTGGTATCTGCGTCAGGACATCATCTGGCACAAGCCCAACCCCATGCCGGAGAGCGTGCGCGACCGTTGCACGAAGGCGCACGAGTACCTGTTCCTGCTGAGCAAGAGCGAGCGCTACTACTTCGACGCCGATGCCATTCGCACGCCGTACAGCGGCGAGACGAAGGCGCAGTCGTTCGACACGATGGATTACAAGCGGCGCGATCGCTACAAGGCTCCGGATGGATGGGATACCGGCGCCGGCGCACACGGCGCATTCCACCGTGACGGGCGACGGAAAGGCGCGCAGGCTCCGGCTGACTATCAGCCGAAGGACGGGGCAAACCGCCGGTCAGTCTGGACGATTCCGACGCAGGCGTATCCCGAAGCGCACTTCGCGACCTTCCCCGAAGCGCTCGTCGAGCCCTGCGTGCTCGCCGGCAGCCGCCCGGGCGACGTCGTGTTCGATCCGTTCTTCGGCAGCGGCACGACGGGCCAGGTCGCGCAGCGCTTCGGGCGGCACTTCGTCGGCTTCGAGCTGAATCCGGAATACACGCCGCTGCAGCGCGATCGCCTGCGCCAGCCCGGCCTCGTGCTGGAGGTGTCGTGATGGACCGGCCGACCCTCCACGTCGTCTCGCTGTCGGGCGGGAAGGACAGCACCGCGACGCTGCTCGTCGCGCTCGAGCTGCACGGCCGCGAGAATGTTCGCGCCGTGTTCGCCGACACCGGCAACGAGCACGAGTCGACGTACGAATACGCGCTCGAATACCTACCGCGCGCGCTGGGAATCGCCGTCGATGTGGTGCGTGCCGACTTCACCGACGAATTCGCCACGAAGCGAGCGAACCTCGCGCGGCTCGCCGCCGGCGAGCCGGAATCATCCGTGTACGGCAAGCGCGAGTTTATGTACGCGTGGACGCCCGAGGCGGCCGCTCGCGCGCTAGACCTGCCGCACCCGACCGGGAATCCGTTCCTTGACCTTTGCATGGTGCGTGGTGGCTTCCCGTCCCGAAAGCGGCAGTTCTGCACGGAATGCCTGAAGCGGAATCCGCTGACCGAGTATGCGATCTCCTTGATCGACGAGGGATATTTCGTCGAATCCTGGCAGGGCGTACGCGCGGACGAGAGCGAGGCGCGTCGGTGGCTTCCGCAGTACGAATGGCGCGGAGGGCATTACGCCGTGTTCCGACCGATTCTGCGCTGGAATGTTGCAGACGTCTTCGATGCGCACGCGGCTGCCGGTATCGCCGCAAATCCGTTGTACCGCGAAGGCATGACGCGCGTCGGCTGCATGCCCTGCATTAACGCAGGGAAGCTCGAATTGCGCGAGATCGCGCGCCGCTTCCCCCTGCACGTGGAGCGCATAGCGGAGTGGGAGCGCCTCGTATCGGCGGTGTGCCGCCCGGGCAGCCCGGTCTCGTTCTTCCACTCCGATTCGTGGCGCGCTGACCGACGTGTGACGCTTATCTCTGATGTCGTCCAGTGGTCAATGACCACGCGCGGCGGCCGGCAATACGACCTCCTCGCGGACGCCGAGCCGGCGACCGCATGCGCCTCGGCGTATGGACTTTGCGAATGAACGACCTCCCGAATCCTCTCACCCCAGCGGACTGCAACCTCCGCGATTTCCCGTTCATGCCGCTCGAGGTGAAGCGCCTGCTGACGTCCGAAACGTGGATCCTCGGCACCGGCGACGAGCGCGCGGCCGCGATCACGTTGTGGCTTGAGAGCTGGCATCAGATCCCAGCTGCGAGCCTGCCGGCCGACGACCGTATGCTCGGCCATCTGTCTCAGTCGAAGAACTGGAAGCGCGTGAAGGAACACGCGCTGCGCGGCTGGGTGAAGTGTGCCGACGGCCGCCTTTATCACCCTGTCGTCGCCGAGAAGGTGCTCGAAGCGTGGGTATCGAAGCTGACCAGCAGCTTGTCCGGCACCACCGGCAACGCGAAGCGCTGGGGCATCGAGGTCGACACCGTGGCCGTGCGCGCGCAGATCGTCGAGGCCGCGAACCTCCTAAAAGCGATCGCCCCGCAATCCGAATGGCTGCGAAAAAAGCAGGTCCGCGAGATCGTATCCGATTCGCGTCGCGATCCCGGTCCGATCGCCCCCCGATCACCAACGCAATCGCCCCCCGATTCGCCCCCCGATCGCAAGCGAGAGGGAGAGGGAGATGTAAACACAGCGAGCGGCGGCGGCACAGCACAGGGAGACGGGGAAGAACCGCCGATCGCCGCCGCCGCTTTCGTCGAAATCCTGCGTTCGTCGGGCGTCGGCTTCGCCGCCGATGACACGCGGTTGGCGAGCTGGCCCGGGCGCGGCGTGACGGTCGACGACCTGCGTGCGGCCATTGCCGCGGGACGCAAGCGCCGTGAGCGCGAGCGTTCCGAGCAACCGCTCAACGTCGGATTCCTTGACCTGATCATCGGGGACACGCTCGCCGCACGGGCCGCGCGCGCATCGCCGGGGACACCTACACCGGGCGGTCCATGGAACGAGTCGTGGTCGGGAATCGTTGCGAAGGGCGCGGAGCTCGGCGTCGTTCAAGAGGCCGGCGAGCCCGATTTCGATTTCCGCATGCGCGTCTACAACGCCGCAGGTGATGGCCCGTGGTGGGACGCGCTTGACCGACGTTTTCGCAGCACTGCCGGCCCGGTCGCGGTCGGCGCTTTGATGGGGGAAGGGCGATGAACTGCAAACCTGGTGATTTGGCTTTCACGGTTGGCTCGCCGTTGCATGAGCAGAACGGAATGGTCGTGCAGGTGGTGGGCCTGAGCCCGCGCGGCGCTCCGTGGTGGGTCGTTTCTTTCCGGGGCGCGGTTGAAACGAGGGAAGGGCTGATTGCGCACGGTCGCGCGCAAGTCCGCGATGCCAACCTGCGGCCGATCAGCGGTGTGCCGGTGACCGACGACATCGAAGATGAGGTGACGGCATGAGGGTGTTGGGAATGGATGTGATCGCGTCGCCGCTGTGCGCTGACGTGCCGCGCATGACCGTTTCGCCGCGATTCGCCGAGCTGATGCCCGCCGAGTTCGTGAGCGACTTGAACCGGTGGATGCGCGAGTTCTTCGGCACTTCCGACGTGTCGTACATCGTCGAAGGCCGCACGATCGTCATGAGCCCGCGTGCCGCCGCCGATCTGCGCCGGCAGGCTTCGCAGGCTTCAGTTCGTCCCGGGCATTGGCAAGGGTGGCGGGCATGACGCAGCAATCTCTCATCACGGCATCGCCGGTCGCGCAACGCGTCGAGTTCGTCGTTCCCGGCACGCCGGTCGCGAAGGGGCGCCCGAAGTTCGCGCGCCGCGGCGCGCACGTCACCACCTACACGCCCGAGGAGACGGAGCGTTACGAGAACCTCGTGAAGATGGCCGCGCGCGCGGCAATGCGTAGCGCCTCGCCGTACGCCGGCCCCATTCGTCTGATCGTGCACATCGGACTGCCCATTCCGGCTAGCTGGTCGATGAAGCGCCAGGGCGAAGCGGCCGCCGGCGCCATCGGCGCGACGAAGAAGCCGGACGCCGACAACGTTGTCAAGGCGTTGAAGGACGGCATGAACGGGGTGGTGTACGTCGACGACGGCCAGGTCGTCGACCTCTGGGTGTCGAAGCGCTACGCGCGCACGCCGGGCGTGCGGATCGAGGCGATCGAGTTGAATCTGAAGTCAGCATAAGGAGCGGGGCCTTGAAAGCAAAAAGCAAACTCACCATCAACGGGCTGATCGGCGCGATGAAGCCCGGCGTCCGGTATTCGGCGCACGACCTCGCCCGCCGGGTGAAGCATCCGGTTTCGTCGGTGCGCCAGCTGCTGTCGCTCGACGTCGCGCTCGCGCGGCTCGACTGCCATTCGGCGGCCCGCGGCCGCATGTACTCGCTCGCCGGCACGAGTCGCTCGCCGGGCACGCACGTCGACACGCGCATCCGGCCGGACTTCACCAGCAATCTGACGGGCTACATGGCCGAGCTGAACACGCGCCAGGCGCTGGCGATGATGACGCGGGGTGGCCGGTGATTGCCATCTTCGAGAACACGCAGCAGGCGCTGCACGTCAGCTTCCTGGTGACGTCGCTGCCGCCGCGGCAGAAGCAGCAGTTCCGCCTGGCGCTGATCCAGATCCTCGAATCGGTCGGCCGTCTCACTGACCGGCAGGCTGAGTTTCTCGAATATCTGTACGGCAGCTCGTCGGGCACGATCAACTTCGACGGCCTGAGCGGTGACGAAATCCGGGCCCAGTGCGCGATGGTTGTCGGTGCGGTGCGCGATCACCTGCTGAAGCCGGAACGCAACGCGGTGTGGCTGCGATACGCCTGCGGGATGCCGGCGCGGCCGGCGAGCGCCACGCGCGCGGCAGACCCGGGAATCCCGCCGTCGGTCGAGTGGAAGCGGGCGCTCGTTGAGATGCGGACGTACCTGCGGCCGTCGCTCACCGTGACGAACGGCAAGGCAATCATGGCGCTGATCGCCGGCCATTCGCAGGCGCGGCTGCGGCAGGACGGGTTGTCGTATCGGGAAATTTCCGAGGAGACGCACGTCACGGTGCGCACTCTCGAGCGGAACGCGCAGATCATCCGGAAGCGCCTCGTCGAGCTGGAGCACCAGGCTGTGAAGCGGCTGACGCCGCTGTTCGAGCGCAACAACGTGACGATTGCGGAGTCCGTTGAGGCGTAAGGGGTACAGCGAAAATACCCCTTGCAAATGTGGCGGATGGGGTGTAAATTTTCGCCAGATTGCAGAGTTGCGACCGAAGCCCGCTGAGCCGACAAGCCAGTGGGCTTTTTCATTGTGGTGTGCCGCGCTATACTCGACTCGGCCTTAGCTGCGCCGGCGGGGAAGACGTGGCGAGGCGATCAGCCAGCGCGCCGAAAGGTGCAGACGGGTTTCCGCCGCCCTGCTGGCACCAGACATGTTGAGCCCGCTGAGCGAAAGCCAGCGGGCTTTTTGTTTGCTATGCGTTCCACCCACGCCACACGGGTTGGCTCATTTCGCAGGTTGCTACCCACTCACCGAGTTCGTCGAAAAGCTGCTGCGCGCGGTCTTCGTCAATGTTCCCACTGTCGAGTTCGCCCCAGATGAACTCGAAGAAGCCGCCGAGCCCGGTCGGGTACTTCACGTAGTCTTGGTCGAAATTGGCGTAGAGAAATGGATTGCCTTCCTTGTCCGAATCTCCGTTGATGGCGAGATGCTGAACGTGCCAGCCGGTGTCGATTTTGCGAAGGCGAAGCGTTTCCGAGTGTCCCCAGCGCTTCGTGTGGTACTTGAATCTATATTCGCGATCCATCTCGGTGGTCTCCCGTGATAGGTGCCCGCTGAGCCGGAACCAGCGGGCCTCTTTGTTACAGGTTCTCGAGCTCGTTCGTTGCCGTCTTGACCGCTGCGGCAATCAGCTTGCCGAGCGCATCCCCGTGCTTCTCTGGATCATTCAGCCAAGCGGGCGGTGCTACGGGGCTGAAAATCCCCGTTTCGAGAACAGCCTTCACGAGTTCTACTGCTCGATTCTTTGCGTCAGCACGTGACATAGCATTAACCCCGTAGCGTGAGCCGGTGGATTCCGGCACGACGATTCTACGCCGACCGCTTGCCCCACCTGAGTCCGCGATAAACATGCCTCGTTCGAAGCGAACAGAAGTCGCTCCGGTGACGCGTGCGCCGCGGCCTGCGCCGCCGGACATCCTCTTCGACGACTCGAACTGGATTCAGCGCATCGCGCCGGCCGACGGCGTTGCCGAGTGGGTGAACGAGACGCTCTTGCGCGACGGCGCGCCGCTGCACAACCCTGATCACGAGCACCTGATTGACGCTGACGTCGCCTACCTCTGGGCGGCCGTCGAGAACGTGCGCCAGATGCGGCGCGTCGTCGGCCAGTGCGAAGAGGTGGCGATTCGCGCCGGCGGCTGGCAGCGCGCCAGGCAGGAACAGCAGTACCTCGAATGGTTCGGCCGCGTGCCGACGTTCCTGATCACACTCGACGCGCACTACGCGCGCGAATGCAGCGACCTGCAGTGGTGCGCGCTCGTCGAGCATGAGCTGTATCACATCGGCCAGCGTACCGACGAGTTCGGCGCGCCGGCCTTCACGAAGGACGGCATGCCGAAGCTCGGCATCCGCGGGCACGACGTCGAGGAATTCGTCGGCATCGTCCGGCGCTACGGAGTGGCCGGCGGCGCGGGCGACACCGCGAAGCTCGTCGAAGCGGCCCGCCGTGCGCCCGAGGTCGGCCACGTCGACGTCGCGCGCGCCTGCGGCACCTGCATCCTGCGGGCCGCATAACCCGACCGTTTTCCCGCTATGGCAGCACTTCCCGACGCGATCAAGGTGTTCATCGTGCAGTCGCTGGCGTGCTTCGACACGATCTCGCGCACCGCGAAGGCCGTGCGCGACGAGTTCGGCGTCGAGGTGTCGCCGCAGCAGTGCGAGCGCTACGACCCGACGAAGCGGGCGGGCGAGACGCTCAGCAAGAAGTACCGCGAGATCTTCGAGCGCACGCGCGCGGAGTTCCTCAACGACACATCCCGCATCGGTGTGTCGCACCGCGCGGTGCGCCTGCGTGCGCTCGACCGAGCCGTCGCGGAAGCGGAGCGACGCAACAACCTGCCGCTGATGGCGCAGCTGCTCGAACAGGCTGCGAAGGAATCCGGCGACGCCTACACGAACCGGCGCCGCCTCGAACACACTGGGGAGAACGGCGGCCCGATCGAGAACAGGACGGTCGTCGTCGATGAAAGCCAGGTCGCAGCCGCCGTCGCCAAACTCGAAGACGAGTATTGATCCCGCCATCGAGCGGGCCGTCCTGAAGGCGAAGTGCGAGCGGGATCACCTGTTTTTCAGCCGGTACTTCTTCAAGCACCGGCAAGCGATCAAGTTCCGCGTCAACTGGCACCACGTGCTGATCGCCGACACGGTGCAGCGCGTGATCGACGGCACGCTGAAGAACGTCGTCATCAACGTGCCGCCGGGCTCGTCGAAGACCGAGCTGGTCGCGATCAACCTGATCGCGCGCGGCCTCGCGCTGAACCCGCGTGCGCGGTTCCTGCACATCAGCTACTCGGACGACCTCGCGCTGCTGAACAGCGAGACGGCGCGCGACATCGTCGCATCCGACGAGTACCAGGCGCTCTGGCCGCTCAAGGTGGCCGACGACGCGAAGTCGAAGAAGCGGTGGAACGTGCTCGTCGACGGAAAGAAAGCCGGCGGCGTGTACGCGGTATCTCTCGGCGGGCAGATCACGGGTTTCCGCGCCGGCCACATGGCCGAGGGCTGGCAGGGCGCGATCATCATCGACGACCCGCTGAAGGTCGAAGACGCGTACAGCAAGACGAACCGGGACAAGGCCAACCGCAAGCTGCAGTCGACCGTGAAGAGCCGAAAGGCGAGTCCGGACACGCCGATCATCGTGATCATGCAGCGGCTCGCCGAGGAAGATCCGACGGGCTTCATCAAGGCGCGCAAGCTGCCGGGCGAGTGGGAGTTCATCGAGATCCCGGCGCTGATCACCGACGAGTACGTCGCGAAGCTACCGGCGCACATCCGCGACCGCGTCGAGCGCGATGAGCGAGACGAGGACGGCCGGTACAGCTACTGGCCGTACAAGGAACCGCTGCAGGAGCTGCTCGCGTCCGAGAAGGCGGACGCGTACGTGTTCAACGGCCAGTACATGCAGCGTCCGTCGCCGCTGGGCGGCGGGATCATCCAGAGTGGCAAGTTCCTGCGCTACGGCGCGCTGCCGCAGTTGCAGTACCGGAAGATCTTCGCCGACACGGCCCAGAAGACCGCCGAGCGGAACGACTACAGCGTGTTCGAGTGCTGGGGTCTCGGGTACGACAACCGTCTGTACCTGATCGACCTGGTGCGCGGGAAGTGGAAGGCGCCCGAGCTGAAGCGCCGCGCGATCGACTTCTGGAACAAGCACGCGGCCATCGGCGCCGACGACCCGGCCGCACCGGTGCTGCGTCAGATGAAGGTCGAGGACAAGTCCAGCGGTACCGGGCTGATTCAGGACATTCAGGCCGAGGGCGGCATCCCGATCGAGGGCATCGAGCGGGTGAAGGACAAGCTGACGCGCGTCATGGACGTCGTCAGCCACATCGACGCCGGCAACGTCGGCGTTCCGCTGGATGCCCCGTGGGTCAGCGACTTCTTGACCGAGTGCGACTCGTTCACGGCTGACGACACGCACATGTACGACGACCAGATCGATCCGATGGTCGACGCAATCAACGACATGCTGGGAGGCGCGAAGGACCTGTCGGTCTGGGAGCGGCTTGCCGGTTGAGCACGACAGGATTTCCCGGAATGTCGAAACGGAAGCAACAGGCCCGGCCGCCGCGCGCGCCGGCGGCGACGCACGCCCATCGCACGGTCGACTCGTTCGCCAACTTCGAAGCGCGGCTCGGCTGGGGCGCCGACAACCAGGCGTCGGCGGCGCAGTACACGCTGACGTACCAGAGCCGCAACCGCGTCTGGCTGGAGGCGGCGTATCGCGGTTCGTGGATCGTGCGCGCCGCGGTGGACGCGATCCCGGAGGACATGACCCGCAAGGGCATCGAGATGTCCGGGCTCGATCCGACCGACGTGTCGAAGATGGAGACGGCACTGACCCGCAAGGCGATCTGGGACCAGCTCTGCGACACCGGCAAGTGGGCGCAGCTGTACGGCGGCGCGATCGCAGTGATGCTGATCGATGGCCAGGACATGTCGCAGCCGCTTCGACGCGAGACCATCGGGAAAGGCCAGTTCAAGGGCCTGCTCGTGCTCGACCGCTGGATGGTTGCGCCGCCGGTCGGCGAAGTCGTGACCGAGTTCGGCCCCGATCTCGGCATGCCGAAGTTCTACGACGTGCTGCCGACCGCGATCGGCTTGCCGCAGGGGCGCATTCACCACTCGCGCGTGCTGCGAATGGACGGCGAAGCACTGCCGTTCTACCAGCGCATCAGCGAGAACGGTTGGGGCCTGTCGATTCTCGAGCCGATGTGGGACCGGCTGATCGCGTTCGACAGCGCGACGGTCGGCGCCGGGCAGCTCGTCTACAAGGCGCACCTGCGCACGCTGAGCGTCGAGAAGTTGCGCGACATCATCGCGGCTGGCGGCCCGGCGCTCAACGGCCTGCTGAAGCAGGTAGAGATGATCCGGCTCGGGCAGTCGAACGAGGGCATCACCCTCATCGACTCGACCGACAAGTTCGAGACGCACCAGTACGCGTTCAGCGGGCTGTCCGACGTCTTGCTCCAGTTCGCGATGCAGCTCAGCGGCGCGACGGGCATTCCGCTCGATCGCCTGTTCGGCCAGCAGCCGGCCGGCCTGAGCGACACCGGCGAAGGGTCGCGCCTGCTGTATCACGAGAAGGTGCACACGCGGCAGGAGCGCCGGCTGCGCAACCCGTTGCACGGGCTGCTCGACGTGATGTGTCGGTCGGAAATCGGCCAGCCGTTGCCCGAGGACTTCTCGTACGAGTTCAACCCGCTGCAGGAGATGTCGGCCGCCGAGAAGGCGGAGATCGGCAACAAGACGGTCGACTCGGTGACGAAGGCCGTCGACGCCGACCTGATTCCGCGCAGCCAGGGCATGCGCGAGCTGAAGGCGTCGTCGCCCGACACCGGCATGTTCGGCGACATCCCCGACGAAGCGATCGAGCAGGCCGAGCGCGACGAAGAGGGCGAGGACCCGCCGGGCATTGATCCGACGCTTCCGCTCGGCCCGGCGCCGGGCGCGGCCGCGCGCACGAACGATTCTCTGCTTCGCAGGCTTTTCCGACGTCGATGATCCTCACCCTCGATCGAAAGCGCGACCGGCGCAAGAACCCTGTCCGGCTGAGCGGCGCCGAACGGAAGTACGGCAGCCAGCTGCGAAAGATCGCCCATCAGGTCGGCGTGCTCGTGAACGGCTTTCCGGCCGATGACGCGTCGTATGCGCCGACGATTGAGGAGCTCTTGCGGCGGTACGCCGAGGCGCTCGCGCCGTGGGCCGAGGCGACCGCGGCGCGGATGATCGCCGACCTCAATCGGCGCGACGCGCAGATGTGGATGAAGCAGGCCGCCGACATGTCGCGCGCGCTGCGCGAAGAGATCCGCGGGGCGGCCACTGGCGAGACGATGCGCGCGCTCCTGTCTGAGCAGGTGCGGCTGATCAAGTCCATCCCGCTCGACGCAGCCCAGCGTGTGCACCGGCTGACGCTCGAAGGAATCGTCGACGGCGCGCGCGCCGCGCAGATCTCGAAGGCGATTCAGGAGTCCGGGCAGGTCGCGAAGAGCCGGGCCGACACGATCGCGAGAACCGAGGTCAGTCGCACGGCCGCGACGCTCACCGAGGCGCGTGCCATCGACGTTGGCAGTCCCGGCTACTTCTGGCGGACATCGGGTGATTCCGACGTCCGCGAAGACCATCGCGAGCTGGAAGGCAAGTTTTTCACATGGGACAAACCACCGATCGCAGACAAGCGGACCGGCGCGCGGGCGCATCCGGGCTGCATCTACAACTGCCGGTGCTGGGCGGAAGTGGTTTTGCCGACGGACTGATATGGCGAAGATGAAACGGGACAGCCGCGGATCGTTGCTGTTCGAGTGCCCGTGCGGTGAGCTGCACGTCGTCTATCCGCATGGTTGCGATTCTCCGAACCCGGCGCGATGGAGTTGGAACGGCAGCGTCGATGCCCCGACGTTGTCGCCGTCGATCCTCGTATCGTGGCCCGGCCCCGGCGACCGCCGGAACGTCTGCCATTCATTCATCACGGATGGCCGGATCCAGTTCTGCGGTGACTGCACACACGAATTGGCCGGGCAGACGGTCGAGATTCCCGACTGGGTGGACTGAGCATGCCGACACATCGAACGACGTTGCGGGTGCGGGTGCGCACCGCATGGTGGTTGCCGCTGTACGTCCAATTCACGGCCGCCAGGTGTCGGCTCATGCGCACCAAGCCAGATTACGAGCGAGTCCGCAGCGTCATCGCGCGCGGCGTCCGAACCAGCATCGAAGACTGATATGCGCATTTTCACCACTGACCACGCGTGCACGTGCGGCGCGCATGCGCCGCGCGCCCGCGCGCACACGCGCGACGGCATCACTGCATCGGGCGTGTACGCGACCGAGCAGCTCGGCGAGAGGCAGTCGATCACGCCGGAAGGCTTCCTGCTCTGCGAGGCTGTGCCGATCGCGCGCGTCGGCGCGCAGGACTACGCCTATTTCGAGCTGCCGGAGATCGAGGCGAAGGACGGCGTCATCGTCGCTGAGCGTACGGCCGACGTGCTGTTCAGCCCCGAGACGCTCGCCAGCTTCGAAGGCAAGCCGATCACGATCGACCATCCGCCGGACTTCGTGACGCCGGCGAACTACATGTCGGTGGCGCGCGGCACGGTCCGCAACGTGCGGCAAGGCGAAGGCGACCAGGCCGAGCTGATGCTTGCCGACCTGCTGATCACGGACGCCGAGGCGATCCGGCGCGTCCAGAGCAAGGGCGCCGACGCGCTCACGCAGGTCAGCAACGGCTACGACGCCGACTACGAACAGATTGCGCCTGGGCGGGCGCGACAGGTGGTGATCGTGGGCAACCACGTCGCCCTCGTGAAAAGCGCCCGCTGTGGCCCCGTGTGTTCGATCGGGGATAGCAGTTCCAACCTACTCCCGACAGGAGATGCAAGCATGGCAACCAAGAAAGGCTCCAAGTTCGTCGACGCGTTGCGCAAGGCGTTTATGACGCGCGATTCCGAAGCGTTCGAGAAGGTCGCGAGCGAGATGACCGGCGACGAAGGCGGCGAGGGTGGCGACGGCCAGCCCCAGATTCACATCCACATGCCCGGTACCGGCACCGATCCGAAGGCGGCTGTCTCCGCGACGGGCGACGATGGCGCGGGCGGTGGCGAAGGCGATCCGCTGAAGCAGGTCCTCGACGCGATCCAGGCCACGAACGGCAAGATCGACGCGCTCGCCGACCGTGTGACGAAGCTCGAAGGCGGCGGCACGCAGACCGGCGACGGTGACGGCGATGACGACGATCTGGACGGCACCGGCACGATGGACAACGACGGTGCCGGCGAAGGCGACGACGACAAGACCGGCGCACGTACCGGCGACAGCACCGCACTGCGCGACCAGTTCCAGGACGCGCTCTCGCGCGCCGAGATCCTCGCGCCGGGCGTGCGACTGCCGACGTTCGATGCGAAGGCGGTCCGCAAGAAGACGGTCGACGCCATCTGTGTGCTGCGCCGCCGCGCGCTGCGCGCCGCGCTGGAAAACGAGAACGCCGAACTGGTCAAGTCGGTGGTCGGCGGCGCGAACGTCGCCAGCATGACCTGCGATTCCGTCGCGGCGTTCTTCAACGCTGCGTCGGAGGTCATGCGCAGCAAGAACTCCGGTGTGACGCAGCGCCGGACAAATGATTCCACTCAGCCCGAGCGGAAAGACATCAACGAAATCCACGCGGAATTCTGGAAGGTCCGCAAGTAAAGGAGCCGACATGCCTTCGTATCAAGCCTATCAGTACCGCATGCCGGCGGGCTTCCCCGGCGACCTTCAACGCGCCGAAGTCGCGACGATCGAGACGCAGCTGATCGACCCGGCGGCACCGCCGACCGCGTTCGGCGTTCCCGTGAAGATGGTGAACGGCAAGATCCAGCCGATCAACAACGCCGCCGACACCGCGGTGTCCGTGTACGGCGTGAACCTCCGCGCGTACCCGATTCAGGGCAACGGCACGGATCCGCTCGGCACGTCGACGCCGCCGACGAGCGGCCCGACCGACATCCTGAAGCGCGGCTACTTCGACGCCGCGCTCGGCGGCACCGCACCGGCCACGAAGAACGGTACGGTGTACGTGCGCGTCGCGGCGGTCGCCGCCGGCAAGCCGCTCGGCGGTTTCGAAGCGGCCGCAGACGGCACGAACACCGTCGCGATGCCCTCGAACTGGTACTTCACCGGTCCGGCCGACGCTTACGGCATCGTCGAGATCGCCGTCAACATCTGATCCGGCGCTGAACAGCGCTTCACCCGAAGCCCCGCAATCGCGGGGCTTTTGCATTTCTGGAGCCATTACATGGACATGTCCGAACTGAAGCACCTGCGCCGGGCCGGGGCCTCGATCCCGATGTCGGCGGCCGTCGCAGATGCGACGCGCCGGCTGGTCCGCGCACGTACGCAGGACCAGCAGTACACCTACGATCGCGCGACGATCGACTCGACCGGCGCGTTCCTCGTCGGCCAGCTCGAACGCCTCGACCAGACGCTCAACGAGCCGCTCGTCGAGTACACCTGGTCACGCGACATCTACATCCGCAGCGACGTGTCGGCGGCTGACGAAGTCGCGTCGTTCACGAACTCGGCGTTCGGGATGAGCGGCGGCATCAACCCGAACGGCCTGAACTGGATCTCGAACGAGGGCAACGCGATCGCTGGCCCGTCGGTCGACATCGGCAAGACGCCGCAGCCGATGCGTCTGTGGGGTGCCGAGGTCAAGTACACGGTGCCCGAGCTCGTGAAGTCCCAGGCGCTCGGCATGCCGATCGACTCTCAGAAAGTCGAAGCCATGAACATGAAGCGCAACATGGACCTCGACCAGATCGTCTACTACGGCGATCCGCAACTGAACTTCACCGGCCTGGTGAACTCGATCGGCGCCGTCGGCAGCGTTTCGAACGTTGCGAACGGTGCGGCCGGCACACCGCAGTGGAACACGAAGACGCCGGACGAAATCCTGAAGGACGTCAACGAAATCCTGACGTCGGCGTGGCAGGCCACCGGCTGGAAGGTGAAGCCCAATCGCCTGATGCTTCCGCCGGCCACGCTCGGTGGTATCGCATCGCGCATCATCAGCAATGCCGGCAGCAAGTCGATCCTGACCTATCTGCTCGAGAACAACATTTGCACGCAGCAGGGCACGCCGCTGGAGATCCTCGAGCTGAAGTGGCTGATCGGTGCCGGCGCGGGCGGCACGCAGGGGCAGCTCGGCACCGTGGACCGGATGGTCGCGTACAACAGCGACAAGAAGTACGTCCAGTTCCCGATGACGGACCTGCAGCGTACGCCGCTCGAGTACCGCTCGCTCTACCAGATCACGACCTATTGGTCGCGGATCGGTCAGGTCGAGTGGCGCTACGGCACGACGGCCGCTTACCGGGACGGGATCTGACATGGCGAAGATCAACGTTCTGACGGCGTTCACGATCCGGCTGGCCCACGAGGGCGAGGAAGTCGTCCGCCGCGTCGAGGCCGGTGTGCAGGAGGTCGAGGATTTCATCGCCGACCACTGGTACGCGAAGGCGCACACGGGCCCGCTACCGGAGAAGTCCGGCGATTCGGGCGGCTCGCAAGACGGCGAGGCGGATCAGGCTGCTGCGCTGGCAGCAGCGAAGGCCGACCTGCAGTCCGAGTCGGACCGCCTCGAAAAGCTGCGTGTCGAGCTCGACACGTTCAGCAAAGGTCTGGACGAACGCGCGGCGGCGCTCGATGCGCGTGAAGCTGCTGTTGCGGCGAGCGAGCAGGATCTCGCCGCGCGGGTCGCGGCCTTCGAGGCGGCCCAGAAGGATGCCGCGGCGGCCGCGAAGGATGGCGCAGCCGACGGCGCGCCCCAGAAGTCCGGCAGCGGGAAGAAGGCATAATGGCCTCCCGGCGCCGCGCCATGCAGGCGCGCGCCGGGCATCCGAATTTTGGCAAGGTGACACGTGGATATCGCCCAGTTCCGACAGTCGTTCCCCGAGTTCGACGATACGACGACGTACCCCGACTCGCTCGTCCAGTTCTGGATGACCGTCGCGGTGTCGCTCGTCAACGCTGACCGGTGGGGCGAGCTGACCGATCTGGGTATCGCGCTCGTCACCGCGCACCACCTCGCGCTCGCGCTGAAGGACCAGAAGACGGCCGCCGTCGGCGGCGTGCCGGGGCAGGTGACCGGGCCGCAGTCGTCGAAGGCCGTCGACAAGGTGAGCGCGAGCTACGACACCGCGGCCGTTGCCATCAAGGACGGCGGCTTCTGGAACGCCACGATGTACGGCGTTCGCTATCTCAGTCTGGCGCAGATGATGGGCTCGGGCGGCATTCAGCTGTAACGCTGCCGCCGCCCATCGGGAGAATCCCATGGACGGCATGAAAATCGACCGCCTCGACGAGGTGCTGAAGTCGATCAGCGGGCTCGTGCAGAAAGAAGTGCTCGTCGGCGTGCCCGACAGCACCGCCGGCCGCAAGGACGAAGGCGAGCCGCTCAGCAACGCCGAGATCGGCTACATCATGGAAAACGGCTCGCCGGCCAACAACATCCCGGCGCGCCCGCACCTGGTGCCCGGCGTGCAGGACGCGCGGCCGAAGTTCGAGCCGCAGCTCCAGAAGGGCGTTGAAGCGGCGCTCGATGGCGACCTCGAACAGGTCGAGCGCCGGCTAAAGCTGGCGGGTCTTGCGGGGCAAAACGGCGTGCGCGCGAAGATCAACAGCAACATCGCTCCCAAACTCGCCGACTCGACGCTGGCCGCGCGCCGGCGCCGCGGCGTCACGCGCGAGAACACGCTGGTAGACACCGCTCAGTATCGAAACGCGATCACGTACGTGGTCCGCAAGAAGTAGAATTGCGGAAGAAGCGGCCGCGTTGCATTCGTACGGAGGGCGGGACTTGAAGGTTTTGAAACTGACGGGCGCGTTGCTCGATTACTGGGTGGCTAGGGCAGAGGGTATCGAAGCCGAACGTCTTTCTGTGCGGCTTACACCGGAGGCCATTGAGGATGCGTGCGTCCGAGACGACATTTTCAAGTTCAATCCGTCTGAGAGTTGGACGCTCGGCGGCCCGATCATCGAGCGCGCCCGCATTGGGTTCGCGCAGATGTTCTTCCGGGGTCCCCCCGGTGGTTGGACTGCATACGTCAATGCACGAGGTACCGTGGTAGGTCTGGATGGAGATTTCGATGCAGACGGGCCGACGCAACTGATCGCTGCCATGCGCGCCTACGTCGCTTCGAAATTTGGCGATGAGGTTCCAGACGAGCCAGCCTGACCTGAGAAGTTCAACCAAGGCACGGGCAATCAGCCTGTGCATCGAAAGAACCCGCTTCGGCGGGTTTTTGCTTTTCTGGGGTATCGCATGGCCTTCCTCGACGTTACCGACGTCCTGCTCGACCCGGATTTCATGGACACGGGCCTGATCTGCAATCGCATCACGCAGACGGTCGACGTTCATGGCCGCGCACAGAACACCGCGGCATCGACGCCGTTCGCCGCCGTCGTGACGAGCGACAAGGGCGACATCCTGCATCGGAACGCCGACGGCAGCCGAATCATCGGCTCGATCACGCTGCACACGATGTTCCGGCTGATTGACGGCGGCACCGGCCACGACGCCGACGAAGTCGTGTGGGCTGGCCGCACCTACACCGTCGTCAACGTGAACGACTACTCGCACTTCGGTCGCGGCTTCGTCTGCGCGACGTGCGATCTGAAGCCCCTCTCAGGATGACCCCATGAACGACAGCTCGACCGGCGGATACGTGGCGCCAGCCGTCGATGCGCCGCCGGACGAGGACGATGCCCTTGACGATCTGGTCCACGACCTCATCGCGGGCATCGCGGCTCTGCCGCCTGACCTGGTGCGGCCGCGCTGGCAGCCGACCGTACCGAAGCAGCCAGAGCCGTCCGTCGACTGGTGCGCGTTCGGCGTCCAGGAGCAGGGGCCGGACGCCGGCCCAGCTATCGAGCACGACGGCGCTGGCGACGGGCACGACACGTACATCCGACATCAGGACGTCGACGTCCTGTGCACGTTCTACGGCCCGCGCGCGAAGGGTTACGCGCAGCGGCTCGCCGATGGCCTCGCGATGCCGCAGAACCGCGAGCAGCTCCAACTGCAGGAGATGGCGTTCGTCGGCGTCGGCGCGATCCGCCCGGTGCCAGACCTCGTCAACCAGCAGTGGGTGCGGCGCTACGACATGACCGTGACGCTGCGCCGCAAGATCACCCGGACCTACGCGGTCCTCAACCTCAAATCGGCCACCGTGGCGACGACGACTGACTCGTCGACGCCCGTGGCCGGCGTTTCGAACATCCACTCGTAGGGGACCAGCATGTCCAACGGATTGCCGGTATCGCGTCTGATCAACGTGACGATCAACCTCGCCGCGCTGGCGGCGCAGGGCGCGAACATGAACACCGGGCTGATTCTCGGCCCGTCGGCCATCATCGACACCAACGAGCGCGCGCGCTCGTACGGCGGCATCGATGAGGTGACGCCGGACTTTGGCACGAACACGCCGGAGTACTACGCCGCTGCGCTGTATTTCAACCAGGTGCCGAAGCCGAAGGAACTGTTGATCGGCCGGTGGGCGAAGACCGCAACGGCCGGCTCGTTGCGCGGCGGCGTGCTGTCGGCTGCGCAGCAGGACATTGCGGTGTGGGAGGCGGTCACGACCGGCGCATTCAGCATCACGATCGACGGTGCGGCGAAGTCCGTCACGGGGCTCGACTTTTCGGCACAGACCAACCTGAACGGCGTGGCGACGGTGATCAACGCCAAGCTGACGGGCGCGACTATCGCGTGGACCGGTTCGCAGTTCGTCGTGACGTCGAACACGACCGGCACGAATTCGAAGGTCGGCTATGCGACGGCGCCGGGCGCTGGCACCGACATCTCGGCGATGCTCGGTCTGACGAGCAGCCTCGCCGGCGTGCCGGCAGACGGTATCGCGCCCGAGCAACCGGTAGACGCGGCCGCGCTGTTCTTCGATCGCTTCGCAAACAAGTTCCTCGGTTTCGATTTCGCGGACGCTTCCATCACGGACGACCAGCACATCGCGGTCGCGAACCTCACCGAAGCCGACCAGCGGCACATCTACGGCATCACGACGCAGAACCCGCAGGTGCTCGACTCAACCGTGACGACTGACATCGCGAGCAAGTTGAAGGCGCTGAACCTGAAGTACACGATCGTGCAGTATTCGAGCTCGACGCCGTACGCCGTGTCGTCGCTGCTCGGCCGCCTGCTGACCGTGAACTTCGACGGCAACAACACGACGATCACGCTGATGTTCAAGCAGGAGCCGAGCGTCGTAGCCGAGCAGCTCACCAGCACGCAGGCGAACACGCTGCAGGCGAAGAACTGCAACGTGTTCGTGAACTACAGCAACGACACTTCGATCATCCAGTACGGCGTGACGCCGAGCGGCATCTACGTCGACTCGGTCTACAACGCGATCTGGTTCCGCAACCGCATCGAGACGGACGTCTACAACCTGCTGTACCAGAGCCCCACGAAGATCCCGCAGACCGACGGCGGCAACGCCCAGATCGCTGCGACGATCTCCGCGGCCTGCGAGGCGGGGGTGAACAACGGGTATCTCGCGCCGGGCGTGTGGAACTCGGCTGGCTTCGGCGCGCTGAACCAGGGCGACACGCTGGCACAGGGCTACTACGTCTACCAGCCGCCGATCGCGACGCAATCGCAGGCGGACCGAGAGGCGCGCAAGTCCGTCGTTTTCCAGGTCGCAGCGAAGGAAGCCGGCGCAATCCACAGCGTCGACATCCTCGTCAACGTCAACCGCTAATAGGGGAAGTTCAACATGCCGACTTATAGCTTTCAGGACGTCGCGGCGTCGATCGTCGGGCCGGGCGGTGCGTTCTCGCTCGGCTACGGCGAAGCAACCGCGGAAGAAGGCATCACGATCGTGCGCGCGGGCGACAAGAATACGATGACGATCGGCTCGGACGGTGAGGGCATGCACAGTCTGCATGCCGACAAGTCCGGGCAGGTCACGCTGCGATACCTCAAGACGGCGCCGATCAACGCGAAATTGATGGCGCTGTACGACGCTCAGTCGCTCGACAGCCGCCTGTGGGGCAAGAACCTGATCGAGGTTCGGCAGACGGCAGCGGGCGACGTGATGACCGCGCGCAGTTGCGCGTTCAAGAAGGCGCCCGACCTGAAGTACGCGAAGGACGGCGACACCGTCGAATGGGTCTTCGACGCGATCAAGATCGACAACATCCTCGGGACGTACTGAGCATGACGACCGAACTCAAACTGAACGGCGTGCGGTACGCGATCGGCAAGCTGAACGCGATGCAGCAGTTCCACGTGTCGCGTCGCATCGCGCCGATCATCCCTCCGATGATCCCGGTGCTGATGAAGTTCTACGCCGAGCTCGAGCAGGCCGACGTCGCGCGCGAGCAGGAGCGCACGAACGCAGCGCTCGCGGCGCTGGCCGAACGGGCGGAAGGCGCGGAAGCGTCGGCCACCGCGGCGCCGGCACCCGCGGCCGACCGCTCGCGCGAGCTGCTGTCGATGGTCGATGCGATCGCACCGGTGCTGCAACCGTTCGCCGACGCGCTGGCCGGCCTGAAGGACGAGGACGCTGAATACGTTTTCGGCACATGCCTGTCCGTTGTCGAGCGTTGGCAGGGCGCCGGCTGGGCGAAGGTCTGGAACCTCGCGCACAAGACGTCGATGTTCGACGACATCGGCATCGACGTGATGCTGCCGTTGGTCGTGCGCGTCGTGGTGGCGAACCTCGGCCCTTTTATCAGCGGGCTGCTTACCAGCCAAGCGAGCAGCCCGGCGGCGACGTAGGCTGGATCCGCACACTGCCCGGCGGCGAGGACTGGCTGCTCGCGCCTGTATCGCGCGGCTGGTGCAAGTACGAGTCGCTGCTGGACGGCACGCTTGGGCTCGACGACGTCGCGCTGATGAACGACGCGATCGCAGTCCAGGCAGATAACGAAGCGGCGTACCGCCGCAAGATGGAAAGAGAAAATGGCTGATTCGGTCGTCATCCGCGAGTTCCTGGTCGCGCTCGGCTTCAAGGTCGACGAGAAGGGCCTGAAGAACTTCAAGGAAGGCGTCGAAGGCACGACGAAGGGTGTCAAGCAGCTGATCGCAACGGTGTCGGGCGCCGCGCTCACGGTGAGCGCCGGCGTCGCCGCATTCGCGTCGAAGCTTGAGCGGCTTTATTTCGTGTCGCAGCGCACCGGCGCGTCGGCGACCAGCCTGCGCGGCTTCGAATTCGCGGCGCGGAACATGGGCGTCTCCGCCGAAGCGGCCACCGGCACGATCGAGAACCTCGCGCGGTTCCTGCGCAACAATCCTGCGGGCGAGGGTTACCTCGCGACGCTCGGCGTGCAGACGCGCAACGCGAACGGCGAGCTGCGCGACACGGTCGACATCATGTCCGACCTCGGGAAGTCGCTGGCGAACAAGCCGACGTGGCTCGCGAGCCAGTACGGCAACATCCTCGGCATCGACGAGAACCTGATGCTCGCGATGCGTAACGGGGACTTCGAGAAGCTCCTCGCGCAGTACCGCGAGATGTCGAAGTCGACCGGCCTGGACAAGGCGGCCGACGACTCGCACCGGTTCATGACGCAGCTGCGCGGGCTTGGCACGTCGTTCGAGAACCTCGGCATTCGCGTCGAGGGCGCGATGCTGCAGAAGGTCGGGCCCAGTCTCGATCGGTTTCAACGGTGGATGGACGCGCACGGCGACGAGATCGCCAATCGGATAACGGACATCGCCAACGCGGTCGTGAAGGCGGCCGCAGCGATGGGACCGCCGCTGGCCTGGCTTGCCGACAAGTTCGTCGAGCTCGATCGTGACACCGACGGCTGGTCGACCAAGATCCTGCTGCTTGGGGTGGCGCTGAAGGCGCTGGGCGTATTCAAGATCGCTGGCGGCATTCTGAAGATGGCCGGCGCACTGCGCGCCGCAGGCGCAGCCACGAGTACGGCTACTGCCGCCGGCGGCGGCCTGCTGACGGTGCTCGGAAGTCTCGCGACAGCGGCAGCCGCAGTCGGTGCCGCATTCGCGGGCTGGAAGATTGGCGATGCGTTGCGCGACTCCGTCGACGGTTGGATTTCAAAGGCGTCCGGCGGCCGGTTCCGCTCGATCTGGGATGTGCTGACCGGGAAGGATCGGCGCGGGCTCGACGCGACCGGCGGCTACACGCAGGCCGAGCTCGATAGTGTGCGGAAGGACGGCGGCGGTGGCGCGAAGTTGGCGTCGCCGCGCGGCTCTGCTGCTGCGCAGGCGCCAGCCGCGGCCGCTGCGTCAGGCGGCCTGGCCGGCGCAATGTCGCGGCTCGCCGACACTGCATTCGGCCAGCTGATCGCGCGCGGCGAGGGCGACTACAACAGCGTCAACCGTGGCGCGCGCGGTGGATACCGCTCCGGCACAGAGAACCTCGAAGGCATGACGCTGGCGCAGGTCATGGCGGCGCAGCGCGCCGGGCAGTTCAATGCCGCCGGCCGCTACCAGATCATCGGTAGCACCCTGGCGGAGGCGGCGCGCGGGTTGAAGCTGAACGGCGACGAGATGTTCGACCGCAAGCTGCAGGACCGGATCTTCGAGCAGTACCTTGTGCGCAACAAGCGCCGCGCGATCGCGGACTACGTCGAAGGGCGAAGCGACGATCTACGCGGCGCGCTACGCGCGGCGTCGCGCGAGTGGGCCAGCGTCGCCGATCCGGACACGGGCCGCAGCTACTACGCCGGCAAGGGCAACAACCGCGCGAGCATCACGGCGGCCGAGATGGAGGCCGCGTTGCGCAACACGCGCGCGACCTACCAGCCGGCCGGCGCGCTGGCCGCGCAGTCGGCGGCACGCGGTGGCCCCGCGAAGGTCGAGCTGCACCAGTCCACGCAGATCCACGTGACCGGCGCGGGCGACGCTTCGGCGGCCGGTCGCGCGGTCGAGCGCGAGCAGCGCGCGGTGAACGCAGACATGGTGCGCAATCTACAGGGGGTGATCGCGTGATCCTCGACATGATCATGATCTCGCCGAAGAAGATCGGCAGCATCACGGTGCAGGTCGCGATCGAAGAGGTCTACAACGACGAGCTGACGATCACCGAGCATCCGGTCGAGCAAGGGGCGCAGATCACCGATCACGCGTTCAAGCGTCAGCCGGATCTCGTGATGCGCTGCGGATGGAGCAACGCCGACTACGAAGCGCTGCTCGGCGCGGCGGAAGCGACGTTCGACGGCGGCGGCCTGCCGTCGGCGCAGTACGTCAACGCGATCTACTCGCAGTTGCTGGCGCTGCAGCAGGCACGCACGCCTTTCGACGTCACGACGAGCCGCCGCACCTACCAGAACATGCTTCTGCAGGGGTTGCGGCTCACGGTTGATGCGAAGACGTCGAGCGCGCTGATCCTGACGGCGACCCTCAAGCAGATCCGCATCGTGTCGACGCAGGTGACGAAGCTGCCGCCGCGCGAGAATCAGGCCGACCCGGCATCGACGGCTGAGACCGGCAACGGCGGTACGAAGGCCGCCATGCCGGCGACGCCTGCGCCGGGCGGGGCGGTGCCACCAGGGAATATGTGATGCCGAGCTATTTCGAGATTCCGTTTTCGCCGCGTCCGGAGCGCTTCACCGTGACGCTGAGCGGGACCGACTATCGGCTGACCGTCCAATACCGCAAGGCCGGCGGCGCGGGTTGGGTGCTCGACATCGCGGACGCCTCGGATAACCCGCTGGTGTCCGGCATCCCGGTGGTAACCGGCATCGACCTGCTCGGCCAGTACAAGCACCTGGGCTTTCAAGGCCGGCTATGGGTGCAGGGCGCCGCTGATCCCGACGACGTTCCGACGTACGAGGATCTGGGCATCGGATCGCATGTTTTCTGGGTGACGGACCAATGAGCGTTGAGCAGTTCGGGCGAAAGGTATCGCTGATCATCGGCTTCGACAGCGGCGAGGCGCTCGATCTGTCCGAGCTGCGGATCGTGTTCCGCGTGCAGCGGGGCGACCTGCAGACGCCTAACTCGGCGCGGATCCGCGTCTACAACGTGTCTGAGACGACGGCGCGGCGCGCGCAGAAGGAATTCACACGCGTCGTGCTGCAGGCTGGATACGAGGGCAACTTCGGGATCATCTTCGACGGCCAGATCAAGCAGGTGCGACGCGGACGCGAGAGCCAGACCGACACGTTCCTCGACATCACCGCGGCGGACGGCGACTCCGCGTACAACTTCGCCGTGGTCAACACGACGCTTGCGGCCGGCTCGGTCGCCACTGATCATGTGTCCGTGGCTACGGCGGCGATGAACCCGTACGGCGTGTCGCTCGGCTACATGCCGCAGGTGACGTCGAATCCGCTGCCGCGCGGGAAGGTGATGTTCGGGATGGCGCGCGATTTCCTGCGCGGGATCGCGAAGACGACGCAGACGGTCTGGAGCATCCAGGACGGCAAGGTGGTGATGGTGCCGGAGACGGCGTACATGCCCGGCGATATTCCGGTGATCACGTCGGCGACCGGCATGGTCGGGCTGCCGCAGCAGACCGCCAACGGCATCGAAGTGAAGATGCTGCTGAACCCGAGCGTGAAGATCGGCCGGCTGATCTGGCTCGACAACGCGAGCATCCAGCAGTACGAGTACAGCCTGAACGTCGGCCAGCAGGCCGAGAACGAGCGGATCGAGATGCAGGCGAAGCTGCAGGACGATGGCTTCTACTACGTGATGCTAGCGGAGGTGAGCGGCGATACGCGCGGCGAAGAGTGGTACACGAGCGTGACGTGCCTGGCGGCCGACGTGACGGTGCTGCCCGATTCGTTCAAGGATAAGGTGGCCGTGCCGCCCGCCGGCGTGATCAAAAAGTATGGCTAACGGCCGTAGGTCGGCAGCGCCTTGATCGTCATCGACGTGTTCTCGCCGTTGCGCTTCACGTCGGCGCGTGCGAGCACGTTGAGCGGCATCGACTTCGTTGGCATCGTCGGCACGATGATCACGGCGTCGCCGTCGATCGTTTCGCCCCAGCAACCTACGTCCCACACGCCGCGGTAGGACTCGTATCGCCGCATGTTCTTCGCGTTCGCGAGCGGCAGGTCGCACTTCTTCCCCGTGTACAGGATGGTCGGGAATCCGTTCTCGACGGTCAGGCCGACCTTCATGCCGGCGAACGGGTAGACGTAGGCGTCGTCAGCGACGGCGGCGAGCGGCGCGAGCAGCGCAGCGGTCAACAGCAGTTTTTTCATTTTCATCCCATGGATCGACGTGAAAGGGTAGGCGACCCGGAGGTCGCCCTGCGTGAGGCGTTCGACGGCGTGCGCGCGGGCATCTGGACGGCGATGCCCGGAATTATCCAGTCGTTCGAAAGCGCCGCCGACCGGCCGCCGACGTGCAGCGTCCAGCCGGCCATCAAGGCGCAGGTGCGCAGCATCGACGGCACCATCCAGAGCGTCGCGCTGCCGCTGCTGGTCGACTGCCCGGTCCAGTTCCCCGCTGGCGGAAATTGTACGTTGACGTTTCCGGTCAAGCCGGGCGACGAGTGCCTCGTCGTCTTCGCCTCGCGCTGCATTGATGCATGGTGGCAGTCGGGCGGCGTGCAGGAGCAGGCCGAGCTGCGCATGCACGACCTGTCGGACGGGTTCGCGCTGCTCGGCTTTCGATCACGGCCGCGCGCCCTCGTGGGCGTTAGCGGCACCTCGACGCAGCTGCGCAGCGACGACGGCGCGACGTACATCGACCTGAACCCGGCTCTGCAGAAGGTGAAGATCGTGGCGCCGGGCGGTTTCGACGTGGTCGCCCCGCTGTCCACGTTCTCTGCAGCCGTGACGATCACCGGCCTGCTGACGTTCGTCGGCGGCATGGTTGGCAGCGCGGTGAGCGGCGCTGCGGCGGTCTTCAACGGCGTGCTGAACGTGATCGGACAGATCACGGCGAACGGCAAGCGCGTCGACGACACGCACACGCACTCCGACCCGCAGGGCGGCAACACCGGCCCGGTCAACTGAGATTCCCATGCGATACCGAAAACTCGACGCTGACGGCGATTACGTCTTCGGCGGGGGCGCGGCCGACTTCCTCGTGAACACGCCGGAGACGGTCGCGCAGGCCGTGCTGACGCGCTTGCGCCTGCTGCGCGGCGAATGGTTCCTCGACACGACGGCCGGCATGCCGTGGGCGACTGACGTGCTCGGAAAGTACACGAGCGGCAAGTACGACGCGGCGGTCCGCCAGTGCATCCTCGGCACGCAGGGCGTGACCGAACTCGTCAGCTACTCGAGCACAGCTGATCCCGAGACGCGCGTGCTGACCGTCACCGCGACGATCAACACCATCTACGGCACCACCACGGTACAGGCGACATTGTGACTCTCACGACTCTCGCACCCACCATCGACGCGAACGGCATCACTGCCCCGACGTACGCGGACGTGTTCGCGTATCTGCAGAATCAGTACCGTTCGATTTACGGCGCCGACACGTATCTGGAGCCAGACAGCCAGGACGGTCAGTTGATCGGCGTGTTCGCGAAGGCCATCAGCGACGTCAACTCGGTCGCGATCGCGATCTACCGGTCGTTCAGCCCGACGACGGCGCAGGGCGATGCGCTATCGAGCAACGTCAAGATCAACGGCATCGCGCGCAAGGTCGCGTCGTTCTCGAGCGCCGACCTTGTGCTGGTCGGGCAGGCGGGCGCGACGATCACCAACGGCGTCGCGAAGGACATCAACGGCGTGCAGTGGATGCTGCCGGCTACGGTGACGATCCCGCCGAGCGGCACGATCACCGTCACGGCCACATGCGCGACGATCGGCGATGTCTCCGCGCGCGCGGGCACCATCAACCAGATCGCGACGCCGGCGCTCGGCTGGCAGTCGGTGACGAACCCGGCGGATGCCGCCGAGGGCGCGCCCGTCGAGAAAGACCCGGTGCTGCGGCAGCGGCAGACGGTGTCGACGGCGCTGCCGTCGCTCACGGTGCTCGACGGCATCATCGGTGCAGTGGCGAACGTTCCAGGCGTCACCCGGTATGTCGCCTACGAAAACGACACGGATGCGACGGATGCGAACGGGCTGCCGCGGCATTCGATTTCGCTGGTTGTGGAAGGCGGGGACGCAACGGCAATCGCGAACGCCATCGCGAGGAAGAAGACGCCTGGCTCGCCGACGTACGGCACGACCGCAGTGGTCGTCTCGGACATCTACGGGCGCCCGATCACGATCAAGTTCTTCCGGCCGGTGGCCGCGCCGACTGCGGCAACAGTCACCATCAAGGCATTGACCGGTTACACCAGCCAGACCGGCCAGCAGATCCAGCAAGCCGTGTCGGATTACATCAACGGCGTGCAGATCGGCGGTGGCCTGTCCGGCAGCGTCGAATGGGGTGACGCATTGACCGCAGCGAACGGCGTCGGCGGTGGCGTCACATTCAAGCTGTCGGGGCTGGCGCTTTCCGGCCCGCGCGGCGCCGGCGCGCCGGACGTCGCGCTGCTGTTCAACGAAGCGGCGTCGTGCACGCCCGCGAATGTGACTTTGGTGGTGACGTGATGGCCGAGCTGACCGACTACACCGCGCTGATCACGTCCGAGCACCGCGACCTGCCTCGGTTTTCGGCGGTGCTCGGCGCGCTCGTGCAGCCGCTCGTCGATCAGATGAACGTGCTGCAGAGCATGCCGGGAAAGTTCGACCTCGATAACGCGGTCGGTGTGCAGCTCGACGACGTCGGCGTCTGGGTCGGCGTGTCGCGGAAGATCCGCACGCCGCTGTCCGGCATCTACTTCTCGTTCGATGTCGCTGGTCTCGGATTCGATCAGGGCATCTGGAAGGGGCCGTTCGACCCGGACACCGGCCTCACGGTGCTCGACGACGACACGTATCGGCTCGTCATCCGCGCGAAGATCGGCGCGAATCACTGGGACGGGACGCTCGAATCCAGCGCCGCGATCCTGAACAGCATCTTCGACGCGGACACGCACGTGTTCATCGAGGACCACCAGGACATGTCGATGACGATCGCGATCGCGGGCAAGGTGCCTTCGGCCGTGTTTCTCGCGTTGCTCGCTGGTGGCTACATCCCGCTGAAACCGGAGGGAGTTCGGGTCGCATACACGGTCGTCACGTCGGTGGACGGGGCACCACTTTTCGGTTTCGACATGAACAACGATCTGGTCGCCGGATTCGACACCGGCGTCTGGGGTACTGCGCTGTAACCGACCACACCACCTGCATAGCAAGCCGCCTTTCGGGCGGCTTTTTTCATTTCTGGAGCATCAATGCCCACGATTCAGAACGACTTCCTGCCGTTCGCGACCGGCCCGGGTGCGAACGTTGTCGACCAGGCTACGTACGCTGCGCTCACCGCGCTTGCGACGGGCTTCTTGTCCGGCACGGCGCAATCCGTCCAGGTGAACAAGGTGTGGCGCCAGTCGAGCATCATGGCTGCCGTGATCGCGCAGTTCATCGTCGCGCAGACCGGACAAGCCGCAGTCGACGACGGGACCACGCCGACGCTGCTCGCCAATTTCACGAAAGCCGTCAACGCTGCGTCCAAGCAGCGAGTCATCTTGACGGATACGGGGTCGGTGAACGCTCTTGCCGCTGCCAATGCGGTACCGATGGCGGCCCTGCCGACGGCGAGCGGTGTTGTGCAGACGATCGCTGTCAAAGTGACGAATACCGGTGCGTCGACCTATTCGCCGGACGGTCTCGCATCGCGGCCGATCTTCGGCCTGGGTGGTGCAGCGTTGCAGGGCGGCGAGATGGTCGCCAACGGGATTGCGACGCTCGTGTCATATGTCGGCCCGCTGCTCAACGGCGGCACGCTTTGCTGGGTGCTGTTCGAGTGCATCGGTGGAGCTCAGCAGGTCGCGCCAGCGACGCAGGGCAGTCACGCTCTTCAGCAACAGCAAAAGGGACTCGCCACATATACGTCGAATTCCAGCTTCATCGTGCCGCCCGGTGTTACGACGATCTATATTTCTGGGACCGCGGGCGGCGGCGGCGGCGGTGGTGCCGCAGGCAATTCTGGCAACGCGAACAATGCGGGCGGCGGTTCTGGTGGTGGAGCTGGGCAGTCCCTGATTCGTGCGGCCTTTTCCGTGGCACCGGGGCAGGTAATCCCCATCACGATCGGAGCAGGGGGAGCAGGTGGGCCCGGAGGGGCTGCGGGCGCGAACAACGGCACCGCGGGCACTTCGGGTGGCAATACCACAATAGGTTCGTTGGCCACGCTAAGCGGCGGCGGAGGCGGTGGAGGCGGCCTTATACCGGGCGGCGGCTCCGGCTCGAGTGGCTTCCCGGGCGGCGGATTGGGCATGGACGGTATTGCTTTTGGCGGTGGCGGTGCAGGTGGTTCCGGTCCCTTCGGCGGAGGGGGCGGAGCGGTCCGGGGCACATCCGTTGCCGGGGGAGGAGCGGGGCGCTCGGCTGGCGGATACGGCTCCGGTGGTGGAGGTGGCGGTGCTTGCTACGCCGCGTCGTCCTCCGCTGGAGGAGCCGGTGCTCCCGGCAGTGGGGGGCACGTGCAGATCGAATGGTAACGAGGGAATAATGGACAAGGTATCTCGATATGCGATTGTGGAAAACGGCGTCGTTTCCAACGTCTGTCTCTGGGACGGAAATGTCGACAAATGGAGCCCGCCTTACGGATCGAGTGCGATCGAACTAGCGGATACTGACTACGTGAGTATCGGCGCGTTGTACGACGGCGTACACTTCAGCAACCCTGACACTGCATCTTGAACATGGTCTGATTCAGGCGAGCGAATATGTAGCATGGCGAGCGGCCTGAGGTGCTAAGATCGCTCGTCCAAACAAGATCTCGGGGTATATTGTGAAGGCAGAGGTCCGCTGTCCAGCTTGTGATTCAGTTTATACATTGCATGTTCAAGATGTTGTTGGTGCGCGCACGGGGTTGACATATCCTCAGCGATTCTGCATGGATTGCAATAGCTTTTTTCACCGCACCGGATACGTTGAGGATGACTCCCAGCAATTGCTGGATTTCGAGTTTTTGTTCGCGGACAGGGAAAACCATTACGCTTTACAGAGCCAGCTCGCCTTGGAGCTATTGACTCGCCTTCCGGGGGTGGGCTCCGTTCTCGAAATCGGTCACGGTGCAGGATTTTTCCTGAAGGCGTGCGCGGATTATGGAATAAATGCCACTGGTTTCGAGGTAAATCCACATTGCCACAGATTCGCTGTGGAAAATATGAAGGTCGATAGCAGACTGGGGATGTTTGATGAAACTCATGAAGCGAAATATGACTTAATTGTCGCACTTCAAGTATTCGAACATCTGGAAAACCCACGGAACCTGTTTGAATCGATGCGCCGCCATCTCAATCGCGATGGCGCGATCTATCTCAGCGTGCCGTTCGTTGAGCGCAACCAGTGGAAATTTCTCTGGACGGCTGGGGAGCTAAACGAAAAGCACAGGGCGAATGTGTTTGCTGACAACGATGTTCACATCACTAATTTCAGTATCGAGGGAATGAGGCGAATGGGGATTGGTATGGGGGCTCGGACGGCGGAGTATTTTGTTTCCAAGGATGTGTATAGAAATTCGCCGGGTGCATATCAAGGTGTTCTTTTCGAATTCTAGACAGCATATATCTGATTTTTTAGGCCGCCCTCATTCGGGCGGCTTTTTTTATTTCGGGGACTCGATGAAGAACGATCTCGTAGCCAGCGCAGTGAAGGTCGCGCCAGCAGTGGGAGGCAGTTTCTGGCCGTGGCTGACCGGCCACGACATCAACTGGTGGGTAGCCGTCGCGACGATCGCGTACATCGGGCTGCAGGCGTACTACCTGGTCAAAAACAAGGGAAAGAGGGCATTGCTCGATGGCTAATGTACCGAAGAAGACACTCGCTGGTGTTGTGGGGGCTGCTGCGGCAGCCCTTCTTTTTTCCATGGTCCCGAAGTTCGAGGGGCTCGAGCTCGTCGCGCGGCCCGACCCGATCGGGATCATCACGGCGTGCAACGGCGACACGAACGACGTGCGCGCCGGCCAGCGCTTCACGCCGGAGGAATGCCGCGCGCGGCTTGAACAACGACTGATCGAGCACGCCGAGCCGGTGCTGAAGTGCACGCCCGGTCTGAAGGGACACACGTACCAGCTCGCCGCCGCGGTGAGCTTCGCCTACAACGTTGGCGCGGGCGCGTACTGCGGCAGCACGACGGCAAAGCGGTTCAACGCCGGCGACTGGAAGGGCGCCTGCCGCGCGATGAACGAGGCGGACAACAGACGGCCGCAGTGGGTGACGGCCGGCGGCCGTGTGCTGCCGGGTCTGGTGAAACGGCGCGCCGAAGAGCGCGCATTGTGCGAGCGCGGCCTATGACGACCACGAAAACCCACGAAACGCGGCGCACGCTCGCCGAGGACGTGTTCTATCCCGATCACGAGCCGCGGACCGAGTCGGCGACGTTCCGCGCGAGCAAGCGCGAGATGAAGGCTGCCGGCGGCTACGTCTGCGCGGTGTGCGGCGACGACCAGGCGGTCGAGTCGCACCACCGGTTCTTCGAGTGGGCGTTCTCGCACGCGATCGACTGGAAGTGGATCCGCGGCGTCGCACTGAACCAGGTCGACACGATGTTCAGCCACAAGCTGCAGCGCGTCGTGCCGATCCCGCGCCAGCACCCGATCTGGGACGTGATCAAGCTGACTCAGGGCTTCGACTGGGAGGCGTTCGACCCGGCCCGGCCGGAGGCATTCGTCGACTCGACTTACAACCAACTGCTGCTGTGTGCACTCCATCACCGAGGTAAGGACCACGGCCGGCACGAGGAAAGCGACCCGGTCTGGAGCGTTCAGGCGTTCCTGCTGCCGGGCTTCGTCTACTCGCCGGACGAGCTGAAGCAGCTGCATGCGAAGGAATGGAAATGACACTTCTGAAGCTGGTTTGGCCGTATGCGCTCGCCATGCTGCTCGGCGTTGCCGCCGGCATCTACGGCGAGCACCTGGTCAGCGCGCGCGAGATCGCCGGCATGAAGGCCGACGCCGCGATGGCTCAAGCGAAGGCTGTGGATGCCGCGCGCGCCGAGGAACAACGCCGCACCGCGGCTCAATCGGAGATTGCGAAAGATGCGAACCAACAACGAACGGCCGCGCTTGCGGATGCTTTTGCTGCTCGTGCTGCCGCTGGCAGCCTGCAGCAGCGCGTCGACCAGCTCGTCGCCGCCGCCCGCCATCCCGCCGCTGCCGCCGGAAGCGCGGCAACCGGCGACGCCCTCGATCTGCTTGCCGACGTGCTCGGCCGGTCTGACCAGCGCGCGAGCGACCTGGCAGAGTATGCTGACCGTGCCCGCATCGCCGGCCAGCAGTGCGAGCGCGACTACGATGCCCTGACGGCGGTGGCACGCTGACGCCTTCGCTCGGCACGTTTCGTCAGCCACTCAACGATCCGGCCGTGCCGCGCGACTGCCTCGTGATACCCGTACGTATTGACTGTCCGATACTGCGATCCGGGCTCATAGACGTAGTGGACGAAGTACGGTTGTGCGGGAGGATCACGATCCACCGTCGTGCCGAGAAAGACTGTCCAGACGCGCGTGTTCTCCGCGACCGTCGTGTCCGCGACGTTCTTGTCGAACGCGCAGAACGTCCCTAGATCGACCTCGACCGGCTCCTGCTGATCATTGAGGATGAAATAGTGCTGCATGATGCTGCTCGAAGTACTGTATGGATATACAGTTTATCGCGCGGTAAGATGGGATCGTCAACTCGAAAAATTGGGGACGGCGATGTGCACGAACTACGTGGCGCCGGGTGAGGATCCGGGCCTGAGCGAGCTCAAGATCGACAGCTTCCGCGACCTGTACCGCTGGACCCCGTGGAAGCCCGAGATCTACCAGGATTACAACGCGCCGATCGTCGGCTACGTCGACGGGCAGTTCAAGCCGATGGTCGCCGGATTCGGCTTCTGGCCCCGCGCGCTGCAGAAGGCCAACGTCGAGAAGGCGAAGGAGCAGGGCAAGAAGCCGCCGATCATCCGCAGCACGATGAACGTGCGCGACGACAACCTCGGCAAGTCTCCGCTGTACGGGCCGACGTGGCGCGCCGGGCGCCGCTGCCTGATCCCGGCGAAGTGGATCTACGAGCCGAACTGGGAGACTGGGAAGCACATCCGGTACCGGATCGGGTTGGCGGGCTGGCGGCCGCTGTGCGTTGCGGGTATATGGCGGACGCTCCAGCGCCCGGATGGCACCGAGCAGCATGCCATGGCGATGATCACCGTCAACGGCGACGAGCACCCGATCATGAAGCACATGCACCGGCCCGGCGACGAGAAGCGGTCGGTTGTGATCCTGCGGCCGGACGACTGGGAGGAATGGCTGACTACGTCGAATGTCGAGGCGGCACGCGCGATGCTGCAACTGTACCCGGCAGAGGACATGGCTGCAGGGCCGGAGAGGATTTAGAAGACATTCCTTAGCCGCATTCGTCAAGTCCACGTTTTCGCTGGCGACGCCGAGACTTCAAGAAATGCTAGAATCGCGAAAAAATACGGGGAATAAAAATGGCAGAGCTTCTGTCTGAACAACAACTGACTGATTTTCTAAAAAGCATCCCAAGCGGCGCGAAGGCGAGCATTCGAGAGGGGTTTCAACAACTTCGAGCGGTACGAACGGAAGCGTTTCCTCCCATGCTCGAGGCCGGAAAGTTAAGCTTGGCCGGTGCTGCGTCTTCGGTGGAAAAGCTCGCCGCTAGAATTGGGGTTGCCGAGCGCGCTGCTGACCTGATGATGGCCGCTGTCTCCATGACGATGTATGCGTCAGCTCGGTACGAGGGCAACCTTTCAAGCGAGCAACTCTCGGCGATCCTTCGAGGCGTCGAGCTCCTTTCGGACGAGCCAAATGAAGTCCTGCTGGCTCTGTTCAGAGAAATTCTCTCTCATCGAGAAGAATCACGTCGCGAAGTTGAACGGAGTGACGATGCTCGCTCCGTTTTGCCCACTCTGATGCGCTTTGATCTAAACGTCGATGTGCGCGTTTCTTTCCACAACAATGATGTTAAGTCGTTTGTACCCGTTGTGGTCGGACATCTGAACACGGATTCAGAGGGGCAACTCGTATGGTTCCAGATCACCAAAGAACAGTTGGCGAGCATGCGGGAGCAGATCGACGACGCGTTGCAGCAGATCAAAGCGGTAGAGGCCACTCTTGCAAAGCTGAGAGGGTAAGATGGGCGAGTCAACCATGCTTTGGAATGCCGCACTTGGCGACTGGCATGCTTGGGTGATCACCGCAATTGGCTCGGCCCTTCTTTGGGGACGGCTAGGGCGCACCAAGGTGAAGGCCTATGTCTTGTCGGCTTGGCTGGATTCGTTCATGCCCGCTGACGGTTTTGTTAGAGTGACAGTAGAAGTAGTACTATTCGTCTTGCTAGGTACGTTTCTCTCGCTGGGGCTGTGTGCTCCGGTGACGTTTGCTCAGGCGCTCGGAGCTGGCTTCGGATGGACCTCCCTAGTGGCGAAACAAGGAAGATAGATATGGACAGGAAAGTGTCATGGGATCGTATGTATGTTGCGATTTCGAACGCTTGCTTGATCAGCGTAGTTGGGATTGCAATTTTCTATGATAGGCTGCCCGCGAATAGCGAATGGCGACAGTGGTTGTTTTATCTGACTGTAGTAATTGGGGTTGCATCCTTTTCTGCGTACGTAGTTCGACAAGTTCTGTCGTCCCGGGCGACGCGTAGAACGGATGAAGTTCAGATGCACAATGGAATTGGTGCAGCAGCGACCTCCGAAACCGAAGCTCCGGTGGTTGCAGTCTTTGACACGTTGCACGCAGCGGACGAATCTCGATTTGCTCAGGTTGTATCATTTGAGCAAGAAGCCGAAGTGCGCAGCAATCTCGGCGCTGGCTCTGGATCAGAGTACGTACGTGTCGTCGAGGTAATGGATGCATTAGGTACGATTAAGAGCGAACAGCTGATGCAGATTTACAGAAATTCGGCGAGCTTTGGTGGATGCACAGTTCAGGTCGAAATTCAGTGGAGCCGTAAGCCTATTGCTCGATACGGAAAGCAACGTATCAATACTTTAGGTGGAGTGGTGGGCAAGATGGCCGCCACCTAATTCCGCCTGTGCTGACAGCAAGAAGCCCCGCATGTCGGGGCTTTTTGCTGTCTGGGTGCATACGGGAAGATGAGCAGTTTCGCGATTCGAATGGGAACCATCTTGCGGTGGCGCGCCCCGGAAGCGACGGCACCCGGCAGTGGAAGCGATGATGCCGCTGGCGGTCTCAAAATGAAGGGATTTCTCTGGAAGATGAAGAATTTGCGCTACATCAGATAAGGTCTTTGCGGAATAGCATCTTCCAGTGTTTATCCGTATGTCATTGAAATATATGGGAAATGTATAAGGATTGTGATTCCTGTCGTCGTGGGTTCGAGTCCCATCAGCCACCCCAACAAATTCAAGCAAAAAGCCCGGTTCATTGAGCCGGGCTTTTTGCTTTCTGGCGTTCGGACACAGCCAATGTGTATCTTGGCCACGGCGTCTTTAACGAAGTGGCATCCCCGTATTCAACGAATCAACCACGATGCCATTTCGGCCTCGCGCTTCAAAGAACGATTTGCGTAAAGCGCACTGCGCGGCAGCAACATCGAGCGCATGTGAGGGGCCGCCGTATGCGCGAAAGAATCGAATGCCATAGCGATATTCGACAGTGACGAAATTATCGGCGAGTCCGTGCAACTGGCACCCGGCAGCACGTGGATGGCGGACGTTCGGGTTCGCAAAGACGGAATCGGGTCGCCCCGGCGATATGACTTCGATACCGAATAGGAGACCTCGGACGAGGCGAGGCGATATCGAAATCGCGCGCGCGATCGTGCGGGGTATCGACCGATCGCACCGCTTGTCCCGTATCTCCGACGTGGTGACGGAAATGGCGACGAGGCCTGCGGGCCCGATCCGTATCGCGTTTCCGTGTCGTTGCGATGACAACGTCCATGCCCGTTTGCCCGCGACGCTTCCTTTCCCGCCTAAGGTTCCCGCTTGCCGTGCCGTTATCTTCTCTGGACAGCCCTCGTGCCTCGAATGCTGATCCGTTTTCTTGCCTGCTCGCGCAAAACGCGAGCAGGCTTTTTTCGTTTACGGCCGCTCGTAACCGGCTGATTGGCCGAATCGAACAGGGGCTTGGCGCAAACCGACAAAGCGCGACAGTCTTACATGCGTGTAATGTAGGATCTTCCTCGTGCCCTCATGCTTTGCAGGGCCGTTCGATCCCGACGACCGGAGAAGGTGTCGGGATTTTTTTGCCCGCTCGCCCACGACCCGCCCACAAGCCCGGCGAAATGCATCCCGCAAAGCACGGTATATTTTGCGACGACACATGTCGATCAAGAGAACCCACATCAGGAGTGGCTACCGATGCCGGACACCCGGGTCATACTGCGCGCCGCGACGCCGCACGACGCGAACCACATTGCTCGCCTGCACACGCTGAGCTGGCAAACCGCCTATAGCCACATCCTTCCGGCCAGCTATCTGTCCGACGAGGTGCCGACGGAGCACGCGGTCCGGTGGCGCAATTATCTCGATCGCAACGAGAGCGAGTGGGGTCTCGTGCTGATCGCCGAGTCGAACGGCGAACCCGTCGGCTTCGTCAGCGCGGAGCGCCCCGTCGATCCGGCGCTGGGTGTGCTGCTCGACTGCCTGCACGTTCATCCCTCGCATCACGGCGGCGGCACGGGTAAGCGCATGATCGAAGCCGTTCGTGCGTGGGCTCGGTCCATCGGCGTGGACAGGGTCCATCTGCAGGTGCTGGAGGGCAACGTGCGTGCGATCGGATTCTACGAACACAACGGCTGGCAATTGGCCGGCGTCGAAACCTGTCGCATCGGCCAGACGGAAGTCACCGACCGGATTTACGCGATTGACGCTTGAATGCTGGCCGACATCGGCGTGCGGCCGCGCGCGAGGGCGTCCGCAGCCAGCCGCTATGGCATCGCGTCGGGTCAAAGCCGAACGGACATTTCGATCACTCGCCGCAATACCGCACAAGCAAATCGGCTTCGGTCTCGTGAATTTCGACGGGCAGGATCGTCGCGCCGGCATGGGCGAGATAGCGCGCGCGATGCTGGCCGTTACGGAAAGATGCGACGCCGATTTTCGACAGGCCGGGAATGCCGAGCAACGTTCGCGTTCTCGTCTCGCGAAACGTGATGAACGGCATGTCCGGAATCCGGTCCCGGCTCGGATCGAGGAATTCGCGAATGCCCGCGGCTTTTCCAGGCGCCCAGTACTGGACGGACGGCAGCACATAGTCGGTGGTGTCGCGGTCCGCGCAGGCGAGCAGTTTCCCCAGGTCGATCGTCACGACGCGATGGCGAGAGTCGTCGGACGAGAATACCCGCTTGAGGTGCGTGTAGGCATAGGGAACGTGCCCGGGAAGCTGGACGATCCAGACATCTACGCCGCTTTGTCGTGCATGAGCGAGCGTCATTATTTCCTCTGGTGGCGCAAGCGGTCTGTGATCCGAGTTTAGCAGCGCGGGCGGCTGCGCAGTGGGTCGAGACAAAAAACAGGAAAACCGAGCGAGTTACGGCTCAACTGGCAAAGGGAATGGGGCGGTCATGCGTTGACGGTCCGCGTTGACCGATCGCGACAATATCGCGATACGCGCCAGCGAAAATGAAGCCCTGCGCGAAATTCATGCAAGTTTCATGCTGTTTCGCGAAGCACGCGTCACGCAACCGGCATCATGAAAATCGAGAGGGCACATTGAACGGAGAGGTCAGCTCGTCGAAACTCGAGATCGAATATCTCGATTACTGCTTCACGGCGACGCTCGAAATCACGGAGTCCGGCCGTATCGTCGTTGTCGACAGGCAACTCGAGTCCGAGGTGCGTAGCAAGACACTCGCGTGGGTCGTGTTCGACCGTTTTCTCGAGCGAAACGATTTCGCCGATGAGGCGGACGCACGCGCCCATATCGTCGCTTGGTTGGCGCGGCTTGCCGATCCGCGGCCCGTCGTTTCGACCGAGCCTGCGAAGGCGAGTGCGGCGGCAACCGGCGCGGTGGCGGAACATCTGTCGACAGCCGAAATCGTCGGCGACGCCGCTATTGAAATCGCCGGCAATCTCGACTGGATCGATAGGGTTGCCGACTGGTTTTCCAGTGGCGCGTTGTAGCAATGAACTCGCATTTTCGTGACGTAGATCATTGCGTGCGAGAAATTCCGTACGCCAAAATGAGATCGAAAATCGCATTGCGCAAAAAATAGAATAATCCTGCTTTGACAATATTCGCGGCTTACCGGAAACTGCGCGCGGGTCTGAGAAAGAAATTTGAATTAAAGCGAGATAAGACACTGGAATGTAAAGCCGGCCGCTGTCGGCCGGCGCCTCGTCAGCGAGGCCGGCAAGCGATGCGTCACGCTTCAATCATGACGGTATTCGGCGGCATGCGCGCATGCCGGTTGCCGTCACATTGTTACTAGAGGGTGAGTTGCCGCACAGACCGTCGCGCGGCCCGCGATCACAATTTGACCGGTTGACCGTTCTTCCCCGGCCCGGTCAACCGTTTCCCCGCTCGCTCGCGCAGGAGCGGGGGCTTTTTGCTCCCCCCGACGCCGGAAGGTCGCGTCGGCGGAACCGGACAGGCGCTCGGCGGGCTGCGCGACGGCACACGTTCGCCCCCGACATCCGTTCGCCCGATCCGTGCGAATTGTTTTCCTCGTGCCTGAGCGAACCCTCAGGCCCATCGCTGGTTCCTGCTGGCGATGCCTTGATCCCGGCGGCGCGTTACAGCGCTGCCGGGATGTTTTTTGCGTGACGTCACCTCGCGCGTTACGGGCATGGCGCTCCGCTCAGCCCGCCTGTTCGACGCTGGTTTCCCATCCGTCGTAGTTCCCACCGAGTGCGCGCACCTCGCGATTGAGCGCGATCGTATGGCGCGTGATGTCGGCGAGCGTCATCGTGCCTTCGTGCGAAAACCGTACCGCCGACTTGCCGTCCTCGGTCGGCGCGACCGACTCGACCGGATAGCCTTTCGCTTCGGCCCAGTCCGCGAACTGGTGCGCGTCGCTCGGGTCGGGGAAGTACGCCCAGTGCATCACGCGCCGGCTCACGTCGGGCGCGTCGCCTTGCTGCCGCAGCGCATCCAGCGTGCGCATGTCGCGCATGATCTGCCAGTCGTCGTCGGTCGGGTAGAGCGTTTGCCAGTATGTCGCCTTGTCCGGGTCGTCCTGATGGGCGTACTGAAGCGCATAGGTCGTCTGGTCGGCCAGCGAGTCGACGATCTCCGCTGCCGCCTCTTCGTCGAACGGGACGTAGAAAAGAAAATCCCGGTTGCCGTCGACGGTGATGCGGCCGACCTGTACGCCGCCTTTCGCGACGATCGCGGCGTCGAGCAGATCCTCGATCTTCGCGAGATCGGCGAATTCGTCACCGGTCGGCAGACCGTCGGGCGACGGATGCGCAAAGGGGACGCGCACGCTGAGCAGCGACGTGCGCGGATCGCCTTCCGCGATTTCCGCAAAGCCGTGATTGAAGCTGATGAAAGCCTGATGGTCGCCCATTCTGGCAGGGAAGGTTCCCCAGGCGTCGCTCATGTGTTTCTCCCGTACACGATTGTCTGTTGACGGTTGCAAAGCGTCTCAATGTATCATCGAAAATCGCGTTGGCCGGCGCCGCGCACCCGATCGCGGGCCGCGCGCGCCGCGCACATGAGGTCCGGGCTGTTCGCAGCGCGCCGCATGCACGCGGCAGGCCGCAAAAACTCAAAGGAGATGCCGATGTCGACGTTCGCGGTGAATGGTGTCCGAATCGATCCGCTCAGCGCGCGCGTGACGCACGTGCGCTGGGCGGCCGTGAACCCGGCCGATCGCTCGTGGGCGGCGACGCCCCGCGAGGCCCCGGTGGCGGACGTGGCGCGCGCGCTCGCGTCCGGTAACGATGTCCGCGCGATCTTCTCGGCATCGGACACCACCGCAATCGGGCCCAGGCTGAAACGCGTGCTGTATCGCGACGCATCGGAAGGCATCGAGCTCGATATCGATGCCACGAGCGAGTCGCGCACGTTGCGCGATCTGCCGCAGATCTGACCGCGAGCCGTTACCCAAACCGAATCGCGCGAACGCGCCCACGACCATGTCCGGACTCGCCATCTTCCCGCTGGCATGCGCGCTTTGTCTGGCGCTTGCCGCCTGCCAGACCGCGTCCGGGCCGACGCCCGTGCAACCGTCGCCCGAGACCGCGTCGACGACCGTTCCCGCGTCGTCGCCGCCGGCCGAGCCGATTCTCGGCATGGGCGTCGCGCCTCGTCTGGCCGGGCAGAGCCACTGGGCCGTCGGTCAATGCACGATCAACGGTACCGTCAAGGTGTGCAATTGACCGACGTCGGCGCGATGGCGCGCGATGCGCGCGAACGGAAGGGAAATCCCGACATGCCGGCCGCGTCGATGGATCGACGGCCGTCGACACGAGCCGGCGTGCAATGAACGACGAACGCGAAACGACGGATTCCGGCTGGCACGTCGATCCCGTTGCGGGAACGGTCATCGGCGCGTTGCCGATGACACTCGCGGTCGACAGCCGAAGCCTGAAAAGCAGGGCGGTCGTGTGCGCGGGGCTGGCCGCGGCGAGCCTGTGCGGTTATGTGGCTGCCCCGACGCTCTGGCCGATAGCGGCGCTGGCAGCGTTGCTGGGGCTCGCAAGTGCCGCGTTTTTCGTTTCGTCGCGGCGCAAGCTGGCGCTGCAGGTCGACGAGACGGGCTTCCGGCTGATCGGTTCCGCCCGCGAAAAACCCGTCACGCCGTGGCGCGACATCGCTGAATTCCGGATCGTCAGCGTCGCCGGTCATCGTTACATCGGCTACCAGTTCTCCGTACATTCTTCCCGTACGAAGGTGCCGGGCGGCGTGATGCTGCCGATCGCCCGGTTTGCCGATCTTCCGCTCGACGCGGTGGCCGCGTTGCTGGAGGCCTGCCGCCGACAGTTCGGCCTGCCGGACGAACCGGCCGATCGAACGGGCCGATGATGCTCGATACGGCGTCCTGCGCAGTCCGCCATTCGAGCAAACAAAAAAATCCCGGGCACCGTGTCGATTTCCGGTGGAGTCGTCCGTCGTAGCATCGGAGGCGTGCGCATCGCGCGTCCGTCCCGATTTTCGATACGACAACCGACTGAAGGAGCGACACCATGCCCACGCCCGTCAAGCCGATCCCGGAAGGGATGCGCACGCTGACCCCGCATCTGATCTGTGCGGGCGCAATCGCAGCCATCGACTTCTACACGCGCGCATTCAATGCAACCGAACAGTTTCGCCTCGAGATGCCCGACGGCCGGCTCGCGCATGCGTGCCTCGCGATTGGCGATTCGACGCTGATGCTGGTCGACGAAATGCCCGAGCACGGTGCGCTGGGGCCGAAGGCGCTGAAAGGCACGCCCGTCTGCCTGCATTTGTACGTGCCGGACACCGATGCGGCAATCGAGAAGGCGGTCGCGGCCGGCGCGACGGTCACGATTCCGGCCGCCGACATGTTCTGGGGAGATCGTTACGGGCAAGTCGAGGATCCGTTCGGCCATCGTTGGTCGCTGGCGACGCATCAGCGCGATCTGACACCCGAGCAGATCGCGGACGCAATGGCCAGCGCGCCGCCCTGCGGCAGTTGAACCGACGCCGTCGCACGAGCGCGGCCGAGCGGCGGCTTGGCGGCTCGATCGCGCCGTGCCGGCCTGACTCGTCGGCGGTCATGCGCCGGCCGTCTTGCCGCGCTGCTTGTGTTCGTACATCCGCCGATCGGCCGTGGCAAGCAGGTCGGCGACGCTGCGATGGCGGGCGGGATCATAGGCGACGTGCCCGACGCTGAAGCGGATCGCATAACCGCGTGCGTCGGCCGCATTGCGTTGCGCGAGCGCCTGCGTCACGCGTTCGACGGGCTCGGCGACGTCGGCCGGATCGGTGGCGCTCAACAGCACGACGAACTCGTCGCCGCCCAGCCGCGCGATGACGTCGCCGTCGCGCAGCGCGCCCGTCAACGTTTCGGCGAACGTCTTGAGCGCGCGATCGCCTTCGGCATGGCCGAAGCGGTCGTTGATCCCCTTGAAATCGTTCAGGTCGAAGAACAGCAGCACGGCGTGACGGCCGACGCGATCGCACAGGTTCAGCACATGCCGGGCGAGAATCTCGAAGCCGCGCCGGTTCGTCAGCTGCGTGAGTTCGTCGGTGGTCGCGAAATGCAGCGCGGCGATCTCGCGCTCGGTCAGATGGGCGAGATCGCCGAGCAGCGCGAGTTCGTCGGGTTCGAGCGAGCGGGGCCGCGTGTCGATCAGGCACAGCGTGCCGATCGGGGCGCCGTTCGGCGCGGCGAGCGGCCGGCCGGCATAGAAGCGGATGCCCGGGGTGCCGGTGACGAGCGGGTTATCGTGGAAGCGATCGTCGTTCCGTGCATCCTGGATCACCATCGTATCGCCCGCGAGCAGGGCGTGCGCGCAGAACGACACGTCGCGCGGCGTCTGCGTGGCGTCGAGTCCCGCATGACTCTTGAACCACTGGCGATTCTCGTCGACAAGGCTGACGAGGGCGATCGGTACGTCGAACAGCCGGCGCGCGAGACGCGTCAGGCGATCGAAGCGCTCTTCGGGCGGCGTATCGAGAATCGAGAGCGAATGAAGCGTATCGAGCCGGGCCGCCTCGTCGGCTGGTATCGGTGCGATTTGCATAGGCCTTGTCTCTTGTCCCGACTGTTGGGCCGGTCATCGGGCATATGTACGACAGTATCGCGCATCCCCGGATGCAGTGTGATCGGGTTCGCGGGTGTCGGTGAAGGGGCGGCAAGAAGCGAGGCATCGGCCCGCGTTCCGTCCCGATGCGAGATCGGACGCGCGATGCCTCAAGGGCGCGTATCGCGCTGCCGTAAACAGCACGAATCCAATCGTTCACCCCATCGCACCATGGTTCGAATTCTGTACGCGGGTTATCTCGCGTTTGCGCTGTATTTCCTTTACCCGCTGGTTCAGAACACGCTGACGTTCAGCACCGATTGCATGCGCAGCGTGCTGCCGAGCGGCGACCACGGGCTCTCGGCGAACTCGGCCAGCGGCTCGGACGGGCACGCGAGCCGCTGTGTGTCGAGCGCGCATGCGGGTGCGGCGACCGGGCGGGTGCCTGAAATCCATTGAACGCCGCGCATCGCGCGTGATGGGCGTTTCGCGACGCGGCGTGCTGGCCATTCGGCCGAATTGAACATCGCGCGATGCTCGCCGATCATCTGCAACGCGGCGGCAAAAAGGCAGGGGCCGAGCGCCGGGAGAAAGCCCGTGTCGCGCGTCAGTAGCTGGAGCGGTACGGCGTGCCCTGGTCGAAGCGGCTTTGCCAGTGCGTGAGGTAACGCGACGCGAGTTGCGGATTGTTCCAGACCACGACGACGTTCTCGGAATTGCGGCTGGCCGCCGACGCACTGTAGTTGAACGAACCCGTTTCGACGTGCTCGGCGTCGATCACGAGGTACTTGTCGTGATGGATCGCATAGGCGTCGATCGTGCGCGTCGGGATGCCCGCGTTGACGAGCAGGTTCAGTGCCTGCTTGCTGCTCTTCGCGCGGTTGCCCTTGTCGTCGACGACCACCGCGACATTGACGCCGCGGCGCTTGGCGGCCAGCAACGCGCGTGCGATGGGCGGCGACGTGAACGAGTACGCGGCGACCCGGATCGAGCTGCGCGCCGCTCCGATCGCTTTTAGCACGAGCGCCTCGGCGCCGCCGTCGGGCGAGAAGGCCGATTCGACGACCTGGGTCGCGGGGGCTTCGTGAGTGGGGGCCGGCAGCCATCGCGACACGAGATCGATCGCTTGCTGGAGCAGCGATTCGCTTTGTGTCTTGCCGAAGGCGGCGAAGGGTGTGGCGAGCAGGGAAGCGGCGAGACAGGCGGCGGCGAGGCGATTGCGCGACAACATCTTGGACAGCGAATAATTTCGAGACAGCGGGCCGTGAGTGTAACGCACGCGTGGCGGCCCGGTCACGCGCGGATGCGAAGCGAAGGCGCACGCAGTGATCGGCAGGGGTGGAGAGGGTGACGCAAAGTTGCGTTATGCAGCCTCTGCGGGCGAGCAGGGCGATCAACGCACGGCGGTAGTGCCGGCGATGGGAGGCGATTGCGTTTGCCGTCGCGGCGAACCCGGGTGCGAGCAATGCGTGCGCCCGGGGGGCTGCGACGCGATGCGGCTCGGGGCCTAAGCGTATGTCGAGCCGGCGTGCCGGAACGACATCCGCGCGCGACGTATCGTCAATCCGTGGAGGCGGGCGCCGCGGTCCCGTCGGACGCGATCCATCCGGGCCCCGGCTCGGGCTGCACGTCGCGCGCGTCGAGCGGTTCCCCGCACGCCGAGCAGACGGTCACCGCGTGCATCAGCTGGCCGCAGGCCCGGTGGCGCAATTGCACCGGCGGCCCCTGGCCGTCGTCCTTCCAGCGATCGCCCCACGCCATCAGCGCGACCAGGGTCGGGTAGAGATCGAGGCCCTTTTCCGTCAGCCGATATTCGAAGCGCGGCGGCCGTTCCTGATACGCGCGCTTGGCCAGCACGCCTTCGTCGACGAGCCGCGCGAGCCGTTCGGCCAGTACGTGGCGCGTCAGGCCAAGCTGGGCCTGGAACGCGTCGAAGCGGCGGCAGCCGAGGAACGCGTTGCGCAGGATCAGCATGGTCCAGCGGTCGCCGAGCACGGCGAGCGTGCGCGCGACCGAACAGTTCAGCGTGCCGATGTCATCCCATTTCATCGTCGAGTCTCTTGCCTGTTGCGGCGGTCTTGCGGCGGTTCAGCGAAATAGCGGGTTCGATTATAGAACCCGCCTTCGGTCGCAACCGACGCCGCCGCGTTGACAACGGCCGGTACCGTTGACAATAATTAGTTCCAATTTAGAACTTACTTGCGCGGCAACGCGCTTTCAACCCGGAGACAACCCGATGAATCCGCTTTCCCTGTCTGGCCTCGATCTGCTGCGTGCCGCCGCGTCGGGGGACGCGCCCCTTGCGTCGATTTCCGAGACGATCCCGATGCGCCCGCTCGACGTCGAGCTCGGTTACGTGAAGTTTTCGGCGCGGGCGGACGGCCGGCACCTGAACCCGCTGGGCGGCGTGCACGGCGGGTTCGCCGCGACGGTGCTCGATTCGGTCACCGGGTGCGCGGTGCATTCGATGCTCGACGCGGGCGTCGGTTACGGCACCGTCGATCTCCACGTGAAGATGCTGCGGCCCGTGCCGCGCGACGTCGACCTGATCGCCGAAGGGCGCGTGATTCACCTGTCGCGTTCGCTGGGCGTCGCGGAGGGCACGCTGAAGACGCCGGACGACAAGATCGTCGCGCATGCGTCGGCGACCTGCTTCATCCAGCGGCCGCAATGACGGGCGGCAGCACCCTCGTCCGAGCGGGCGCGTGAACGCGCGGTGCCGCACCGCCAGCCGCCTGTAAGCGTGCGCCGCGCCTGACTGAAGCAGTTGCTTCGATGTGGTAGCTTTCCTGCTTTCCACCGACGCGACAGGAACAGCATGGAATACCGCACACTCGGCGATTCGGGTATCGAGGTCAGCCTGATCGGTCTTGGCACGATGACGTGGGGCGAGCAGAATTCGGAGCGCGACGCGCACGAGCAGATCGACTATGCGCTCGGGCAGGGCGTGACGCTGATCGACGCCGCGGAGATGTATCCGGTGCCGCCCAAGCCCGACACGCAGGGCCGCACCGAGCAATACATCGGCACCTGGATCGCGCAGCATCGCGCGCAGCGCGACCGTATCGTGCTCGCGACGAAGATCGCCGGGCCGGCGCGGCAGCCGCACAATCCGCGCCATATTCGCGGCGAGGGCAACCAGTTCGACCGCAAGAACCTGACCGAAGCGCTCGACGGCAGTCTCAAGCGCCTGCAGACCGACTACGTCGATCTTTACCAGTTGCATTGGCCCGATCGCAGCACGACCACGTTCGGCCGGCCCGCGTATCCGTGGGTCGACGACGCGTACACGGTGCCGATCGAGGAAACGCTCGGCGTGCTCGCTGAATTCGTGAAAGCCGGCAAGGTGCGCGCGATCGGCGTATCGAACGAAACGCCGTGGGGTGTCGCGCAGTTCCTGCGCGCGGCCGAAAAGCTCGGGCTGCCGCGCATCGCGAGCATCCAGAACCCGTACAGCCTGCTGAACCGCACGTTCGAAAACGGGCTGTCGGAGTTCACGCATCGCGACGGAGTCGGCCTGCTCGCGTATTCGCCGCTCGCGTTCGGCTGGCTGTCCGGCAAGTACGAGAACGGCGCGCGGCCGGCCGGTGCGCGCATCACGCTGTTCGAGCGCTTCCAGCGCTACAGCAAGCCGCAGGCCGTCGACGCGACGTCGCGCTACGTCGCGCTCGCGCGGCGTCACGGGGTGTCGCCCGCGCAACTGGCGCTCGCGTTCGTCAACAGCCGCCCGTTCGTGCGCAGCAACCTGGTGGGCGCGACGTCGCTCGAGCAGTTGAAGGAGAACATCGGCAGCATCGACGTGACGCTGTCCGACGAGATCCTCGCCGAGATCGATGCATTGCACGAACGTCAGCCGAATCCGGCGCCGTAAACGGCACGCGGCCCGCGCGGCAGCGATGCCGCGACGGGCCGAGTCGGGAGGTTTCGGCGGCGCCGCACCGCGCCGTCGTTTCTCGCGTCAGCGCATCTTCAGCCGCGTGCGCGCGGCGAACAGCGCGGCGAGGCTCAGCAGCGCGCATCCCATCAGGTAGAGCGCCGGCGACAGCCGGTTGCCGGTCGTGCTGATCAGCCAGGTAATGACGAACGGCGCGAAGCCGCCGAACAGCGTGACGCCGGTGTTGTAGCTGACCGCGAGCCCGGTGGCGCGCGTCTGTGACGGGAACAGTTCGGCCATCAGCGCCGGCAGCGCGCCGCAGTACATCGCCTTCAGCGCGCCGATCCAGACCAGGGCGGCGAGCATCGTCGCGAACGACGCGTGACGTGTGAGCCACGCGAACGTCGGCCACACGGTCAGCAGCATCAGCACGGCCGCGACCGCCATCATCCGGATTCGCCCGGTGCGGTCGGACAGATGGCCGACGACCGGCGTGACGAGCGTCAGCACGAAACCGGTCGCGAGCGTGGCGGCGAAGCCCGTCGATGCAGGCAGCCCGAGCTGCTTGATCGCGTAGGTCGGCATGTACAGGATCATGTAGTTGATCGCGGTCGAGATCACGAGCGCGCCGATCGAAAGCAGCAACCGCACCTTCTGATCCGCGAACAGCTCGCGCACCGGCGCCTCGGAGCGCGCCTGCATCTTGAACTCGACGCCTTCGTCGACGTAGCGGCGGATGTACAGCCCGACCGGGCCGATCGCGAGCCCGAACAGGAACGGCACGCGCCATGCCGTCCATTCCGAAGTGCGCGGTGCAAGGAGCGCTGGAATCGTTCGAGCGCCTCATGGCACATTTCACTAAATTAACCGCTATCGCCCGCTTCGCGCTACACGCCGAAATGCGCGACGAGGATCGGCGCTATGTGTTGCAAGCGATGCACGAACTGAGCGAGCAAGGAGAAGAAGACTTGCAGCGGCGACACGAGGCCTTGCGCCTGACGGCTTCCCGATACTGACTGGCCCGATATGGCGGCGAGGCAAATCTTTCGGCGCGATACTGAATGTGAAACATCGTCAGCGCACGCCGGGATGGATCACGGTTTGATATGATGAATCCCGGCTCGGCGCGATTCGACGGTTTAAACCGCATTGATACCTGAAGGCCCCGCAGCGGCCGAAACTTTTGGGCCTTCTCCTGTTGATGTGATACCAATGTGCCGCCCGGCATTGCCCGGCGGCCGTTTTTGTTACTACACGGTACGGGGTAGTCTGATGGTTTCGGAATTGCTGAACAAGGCGCTACGCACACAATACGTGCAACATGGGCGTATCGTCCGCCTTGATACGCCGCTTGGCGAAGACGCGTTGGTCCCGCTCTATATCCGGGGGCGCGCATGCCTTGGGCGAGACTTCGAATTCACGATCGATGCAACGTCGACGCGGCTCGAAACAATTCCGGCGAAGGCGCTGATCCGGCAATCCGTGACGCTGTGGATCCGGCAAACGGATGGCAGCGAAATGCCGATTCACGGTTATGTGACGGCGTTCAGCCGCTTGGGCGGGGACGGAGCCAATACGTACTATCAACTCCGCTTCAATTCATTCCTCGCGCTACTGCGCCTCGGCAGTGACCGACGCGACTGGATCGAGACACCCGCGCAACAAACCGTGTCCGATGTGCTGGGAAAGTATCCGCAGGCGACCGGTAACTTTACTTGGCAACTGCGTCAATCGTTGCGCTCGTATTCTCAGCGGATGCAATGGGAATCCGACTGGAATTACGTCCACCGCACCTTTGAAGAACTCGGTCTTTTTCCGCGTTTCGATATCGCGCAGGACGGCAAGTCTCACAAGGTCGTCATCATGGACGATCTTTTCTCGGTTCCCGAGTTAAAGCAAAAGACCATTTTGTTTAGCCGCTCGGTACAAGACGAGGAATTCGACGGCCTGAGTGAGTGGATCGACTCGCAAGAAATTCAGTCGGCCGAACTCGATACGGGCACATTCGACTACAAGCGTCCGGACCTTTCGAAGCACGTCACGATGCCCGCGTTCGATCTTGACGATGTGCCGGGGCTGGGCGAGCAGTACGGATACACGGGGTCGCATACGTGGTCGGATCGCGACATGGGCGAGGCTCAATTGGGAAAAGGCCGGCGCGGCAAGCGGTACGCTGAAAAACCCGCTGCATTCGTCGCCGGTATCGGTCGACGGCGGGCGTTCCGCGCTGTTCCCCGGTTGAATCGCGCAGCCGGTATCGTTTCACCATAAGAAATCCTGAAAACCGAATCCGAGTCGGGAATCATGACCAAAACGACCCATAAGAAGAAGCACCATCCGGCGGCCGCGCCGCACCCGGCCGCCAAACCTGCCGAGCCGGTCGATACGCCGCTGAGTTGGGCCTACCCGTTCACGCCCGCAGACAAGAGCGACGCGGCCGACCCGATGACGTATTTCAAGGCGCTGGCGAAGTCCGCGACCGGCTTTTATCCGTTGGGCGTCAGCGGCATGTGGCATGGGGGCGTGCACTTCGACGACGGCAGTGCGCAAATGCTCAAGTTGGACAGCGGCGTGCATGCGATTGCAGACGGCAAGATCGTCGCGTACCGGCTGAACACGAAATACGAGGAAACGAAGTACCCGAACAACAGTCTGGCGCACTTTTCGACCGGCTTTGTACTGGTCCGGCATGAACTGAAACTGCCGCCGAAACCGGTCCCGAAGGAACCCGCGAAACCGGCGGCGGCCCCCGCATCGGCTCCTGCGTCGGCACCCGCGCCCGCATCGACCACCGCCGCGCCTGCACCCGCGTCCGCTCCGGCGGCTCCCGCGCCATCCGACAGCAAACCGGCGAACGACAAGCCTCTCGTGTTCTTCAGCCTGTACATGCACACGATGGATTGGGCCAGCTACCAGAAGGCCATCGAACAGGCCAAATCGAACCCGAAGCCCGATCCGGCGCTTCCCGCGCCGATGTCGTATTGGGAAGGTGACCGCTACTATCGGGTCGGCAACAAGGCGAAGGACAAGCAAGCTATCCCGAAGCCGAAAGCGCCCGTTCCGCCCGCGAAGCGCACCGATGGGGCCGACGATCTGCCGATCAACAATACGAACGAGAGCGCGCCGCCGCCTGCCGATACCGATCAGGATGTCGTTCTGCCGCCGCCCGAGACGGGATTGAACATTCGGGAATTGCCGAACGGCAGGAGCAAGATTATCGGCGTGTTGCCGACAGGGGCCGAAATCATTGCGGGCGAAGGCGACCCTGCTCACCCGGACTGGATCAAGATCAAATCGATCAAATCGGGCACGGTTCTGTCTGCCGAAGTCGGTAAGCCGGTGTCCCCCCAAGCGCAGTGGAGTTACGTGTTCAAGGGGGAACTGGACGCCGTAGTCGACCCGCAGCCGCTTGATACGGTCGTGATCCTGAAGGAGCCGCAGCACGTCAAGGCGGGCGAAGTCGTCGCGCATGTCGGCCAGTATCAATGGCCCAGGAAGGCGAGCCCGATACCGCCGAAGCCGAACTCCCCGATGTTGCATCTCGAAGTGTTCGCGGGGCCGGACCTGAAAGACTTCATCGATCGAAGCCGTGCGCGTGCGAAAGAACTGAACGAGAAAAACAAACCGCTTCTGGAAATCGAACCGGGGGCGAAGCTGGTCAGCGAAATTCCCGCACCGGACCAGAAACTGACCCAATCCGGGTTGAAGCTCGTGCCAATAGGCGATGCAAAGGGTTCGCGCTGGATCAAGGTGCAGCCCAATAGCGTGACGAATGTGCCCGCGAAAGGCAAACAGAAGGCCCAACAAAAGTTAGCGCCCGTCGGCAACCCGCTGTGGGTCGAAAGCAACCTGGCGCACTCGATCAACACGGCGAACGTAGCGGGATGGCAGAATTTTCCGCTGGACGTTTCCAAGGCAAGCGGACCGGGCGCGGACTTCAGGAACGTGTTGCGCCGTACTGAACTCGACAAGCTCGGTGAGGGCAATGTCGCGGTCGACGACAAAGGCCATCATTGGTGGAACGTCACGGTTGGCTCGAAGGACGGCTCCGACCTGACTGGCTGGGTGTGCGATACCGATCACCCTCACGTACAGCTTCGTAGTTCTTGGGAATGGCCGGGTTTCGCATTGGTGGACAACGGCAGCGTCAGCCCGGCCGACATGTTCAAACGCCATATCCATACGACCGAGCAATATTTGCCGGACGAGGAAGGCACTGAGTTTGCAGTGGAAGCGGTGAAGGTCAACGCTGGCGAACTCATCACGAAGATTGAACAGGCGATCGATACGGACCACGACGGGAAGGTGACGGCGCAAGAACTGAAACACGCACTGGAAACGCAATGGATGGCCGAAGCGGTGTCGCATCTTGTGGTGCGCAACGAAACCGAATGGGGCGGCGGTCTGAGCAAGTGGGAAGAACTTACCCCGCTCATGCAGAAGCAGACCGAGGTGTGGAAGACGGAACTTGATCGGCTCGCGAAGCTTCAGTGGTGGGACCAAATCAAGGGCGTCGACGGCTTCCCCGCGGACCTTTCGCCGTGGCACCTTCATCCGATTGGGTTGATCGGGAATTTTGCAGGGAAAAATCTCGTATGCAAGAAATGTGGCGCAGTTATCACGTTAACCAAGGATTTTTTAAGAAAAATTGCGCCAGCGGCCAAGAGTGATTTTGTTGATGAATTGATTCTCGCATCAACCGATTTGTTTAAAAATTATGGGGTCAATAGTTGCAGACAGATAAAGCACTTATTGGCTCAAGCTAAGGTGGAGACGACTCGCTTTACCTCATTTCGCGAATCTCTTAATTATCAGAGCTATACTGGGAAGAGTTTATATAGAATGGCTCCGACGGCAATTGATAAGGGGTTTGCGAGAAAGAATATGAAGTTTTCTTCTCAGGATGAGAAAATAAAATGGATTCAAGATCACTTGGTTGCAAATGATGCAGCCTATGCAGAGCATTGCTTTGGGACGAATGATCAGCCGGGAAAAGATTTTCGCGGTAGGGGTCTGTTGCAGTTGACTTTCTATGAAACCTACCAACGGTGCGCAAAGGCAATTGGCTATCCTGTAGACAGTCAGCCTGAACTTGTGGAAGAAAATAATCGCGTTATTATAGAAAGTAGTCTATGGTATTGGCATAGTACAGGGATCGGTGCGATTGCGGACGATCCAGCTACCAGAGGTGACGAAGGAGTCAGGAGTGTTACCAAGCCAATTAATTCGGGCTATAAGGCGCTCGATGAGCGACAGCAGTATCATAGGGAAATTTCCCTTGAATTTAATAAAGATTTTTCATCCGGGTGCACTGATGATTAAAAGTATTATTGCGCTGGCTACTATTATTATTTGTGGCTCGGCATGTGCAGAGAGTACATGTGCGGATATTCGCGGTCAGCAAAATTATCCGCCGCTGAATATAGGAAGCGGGAGTATTTGCTTTATTCAGGAGCCTGTGCTAGACTCAAAGACTAAAGAATCAATTGGCGCTGACGCAATTTCTTTGTACTATATTGCAAATGGGGGTGTCCCGGTCAAAGCGGAAGGACGAGGTCTTCTTTACGATGATACGCCCGGAAAAATTGTAGACGCGTTTTCGTCAAGCATCGATCGCGGCCACACAGAGAATATTTTTGTAATCCACTCCATGAATGTTCGAAGCTCGCTTGTTGAGCCGAATTCGTCTGGAAAATTTTATTCCGTTTCTGTTTTTGATTTGGTTGACAAAAAACTTCGCCGCGACGAGCGGGCATCCGAATGGTTTGGGGCGGACTATAGTTGGTTGTCGGATGGGCGAAATATAATTTATAAATTTCCATACCAATCAAGGAATGATGTTTTGCGCGCGATTGATTCCCAATTTTCTTCATTGATGAGCAATGGAAAGAAAATCCCGGTTGTCGTCAATAAAAAAAGCTATCTTTTTGACGATTCGAGCATAAAAAATAAAACTCACAAATACTTGATAAAAGGGGATCGCGCTGTTGTTGAAGATGTTTCTGCAGGGTGGTGTCGGGTCAACTACTCGTCGGGAAAAGTGCCGCTGGATATGTGGTTAATGTGTACATCCCTTGATGTCGCGTCGCAATAGAGAGTGTGATTTTTGGGTTGTTGCCAATCTTATCTGGATTGAGTGCAAAAATATGTCGACCAATATTATTCGAGTTGGCGACGATACCGACCATGGCGGCAAAGTCGAAACGGGTTCATCGACTATGAAATTCGATGGCCGCTACGTCGCGCGCAAAGGCGACCGGGTGTCATGTCCGCAGCATCCCGGCGTGTCGCCGAATGTCATAGAGGAAGGCGACGACTCGATGAAGGACAACGGCATCCCGATTGCGCGGCACGGCCATCGCGCTACGTGCGGCTGTCACCTGATTTCGAGCCTCGTGTAACGCTACAACAGCGGCGCGAGGCCCGGTCGCAGTGGACAGCGAACGATCACGGAGCCGTCGTTCTTCGACAGCACGACGAGCTGCGTGAAACCGTTGGCGGGCGCGTAGCGCGACAGGTACCCATCGAGCAGACGGATCAACGTTCCCATGCTGTTTTCAACGAATGCGCTTTCGTCTGCCGCCATCACGATTTCGAAGCCTCTCACAAGGGCCGAATGCGGCTTGATCGCCAGTAGTCGCTCGACGACGTTTCGCTTGACGAACGAAAGTGCTCCGACGTGTTCGGCCCGTCGATCATTCGGAGCAAGCTGGCGCATGAGCTTCACGAAGTCGGGCCACCCCTCACGCGTCAACTGCGTCAGGTTGGCCGTCGTCAGCGCGATCACGCGCCACAGGGCTTCCGTCTCACGGGACGCGCTATAAGTCGGCGTCGGCTGTTTCAGCAGCGTGATTTTGCAAGGTACTTGGTCGTTTTCGTTCTTTAAATCGCCCTTGGACGAGCCGATCCGCATCCGCGACGGCCAGTCGCGATTCGTGCACGTGAGGTCGACGGCCAATTGCAGCGGCATCTTCGTTGCCGCAGTCCCGTCGGCGCGCAGCAGTACCAACGACGTTTCACGTCCGGGATGATGGGTTGCCGCATAGGGATCGTGACGCGCGAGCCAAAATCGTTCGCCCTTTCCGACGCCCCATGCGTTCAGTGGTGCAATGACCGTCCCGTCTGTTGGATCACGAACCGCGTCAATCGAATAGATGCCGCGCATGTCCGGGCGGTTCGGCTTCGGCACGAGCGGATATTCCGCGACGGTTTCGCCGCGCGATGACTTGACGCCCGCGTGTTCAAACAGGTTGACGATTGGCGTACAGAACAAGCCGATGTTGTCCACCGATAACGGTGCAAGCGCCTGCGCGATGCGCGAATCGGCATGCACGCCTTCGATCGCCAAATGCAGCGTTACGCGCCGCGCGCGGTTCATTTGGCCGGGTTCAAGACATCGGCGCAATTGAATATCGACGAAATCGAACTTGTCAGGAAACCCGACGTATTCGAGCAACGGTTGAACCAGCGGCGAGATTCGGGACGGCGGCAACAGCATGCCAGCCCCAGCTTTCGAGTTGGGCGGAGGTCAGCGTGGCCGTCAGCAACGCGCCGAAGCCCGACGCGAGCAACGTCGCGAGGCCCTGGCTCGCGAACTGCCAGCTCGACATGAAGCCGCGCCGCTGCGGCGCGTGTTCGACGAGGAATGCGGTCGAACTCGCGAATTCGCCGCCCGCGGAAAAGCCCTGCATCAGCCGCGACAACATGATGCCGAGCGGCGCGAGAATGCCGATCGATGCGTAGGTCGGCATCAGCGCGATCAGCAGCGTGCCGACCATCATCATCGCGATCGACAATAGCAGCGACGCCTTGCGGCCCGCGCGGTCGGCGTACGCGCCGAGCACGAAGCCGCCGATCGGCCGGATCAGGTAGGACAGCCCGAACGTGCCGAGCGTCAGCATCAGCGACGTCGCTTCGCTCGTGGCCGGAAAGAACAGCTTGGCGATCGTGACCGCGAAGAAGCCGTAGACGATCAGGTCGAACCATTCGAGCGCGTTGCCGATCGACGCCGCGAAGATGATGCGCCGGATTTTCGCGGCGCTCGGGCGCGCGGCGTCCTGCGCGGTGAGGGTGGTCGTATTCATCGTGTGTGCAGATCCCGTGAAAGGGGCGAAGCGCGTTACAGGGTGGCGCCGGCCGCGGCGGATGCCGCGCGGCGAACGGGCGGCGCGTCGTCGCCGAGATCCCAGAAGAGGCCGGCCATCATCTGCAGCCCCTCGCTGACGACGCTTGCGAGCAGATGCTCGTCGGGCGCGTGCTGCGAGCACGCCGGGTACGAGTGCGGCACCCACAGCGTCGGCAGCCCGAGCGTGTCGGCAAACACCTCGTTCGGCAGCGTGCCGCCGAGATTCGGCAGGATCGCCGGCTTCTTGCCGGTGGTGCGCGCGAGCGACGCGACGGCCCAGCGGACCCACGGATCGTCCGGCGGCACGCGCGTCGCCGGTGCGCCGCGCTCGACGTCGACCTCGACGTCGGCGAAGCCGTGCGCATCGAGGTGTGCACGCAGGTGCGCCTGCAGTGCTTCCCAGTCGGTGCCGACGACGAAGCGCAGCTGGCAGTGCGCATACGCGGCCGGCGGGATCGCGTTGACGGGGTGCTCCGGATTGCCGGCTTTGAACGCGAGGATCTCGAGCGTGTTCCAGCCGAACACGCGCTCGGCCGCGGACAGCCCGGGCTCGCCCCAGTCGGCGTCGAGCGCCGGGTCGCCGGGGCCGCCGCCGACCGAAAGATCGGCGAGCGCGTCGCGCACCGCGGCCGGGATCGGCGGCGGGCGCAGCCCCGCGACGAGAATCGCGCCGCGAGCGTCGACGAGGCTTGCGAGCGCATGTGCGAGCACGATCGCCGGATTGCGCAGCAGTCCGCCCCAGTTGCCGGAGTGATGCGCACCGTCGCGGGCGCGCAGGCTCAGCTTGAAGTTGACCGCGCCGCGCGAGCCGAGGAAGACCGTCGGCCGCGCGGCGGCGATGCGCGGGCCGTCGGACGCGATCAGCACGTCGGCCGCGAGCGCGTCGCGCTCCTGGCGGCACAGCGCGCCGAGGCCCGGCGACCCGGTTTCCTCGCCCATCTCGATCAGCAGCTTCGCGTTGAAGCCGAGCCGGCCGCCGCGCGCATCGAGCACGCTCGCCAGCGCGGCCAGGTTGATCGTGTGCTGGCCCTTGTTGTCGGCGCTGCCGCGGCCATACCAGCGGTCGCCGTCGGCCGTCAGCGTCCACGGCGACAGCGGCGCGCGCCATTGCGCGTCGTAGCCGCGCACGACGTCGCCGTGGCCGTAGATCAGCACGGTCGGCAGCGCGTCGTCTTCGTGGCGCGACGCGAGCAGGAACGGGCCGCCGCCGTCCACGGGGTTGTCGACGATCCGCGACGTGAAACCGAGGCGGGCGGCCTCGGGCGCGATCTCGTCGGTCAGGTAGGCGCGCAGCGCGGCTTCGCTGCCGCTTTCCTGGCTTTCGGTGCGCAGGCCGACGCGGCGGCTCAGGGTCGTGAAGAACGCGCCGGATTCGAATTGGTTCAGCGCGTGCTGGATGGCGGCGGTACGGCTCAAATCGTGTCTCCTCGGTCGGGTTCGCCGTGCGCGGGCCGCGCAGGCAGCGGGAAGTGCGATCGATTCTAGAAAGCCGGTTTTTTTGTCACAATGATCGAATTTCGAACCTTTCTTTGCCAAAAAGGCAAGGCAGCGCGGCCGGATGCGGCACGGAGACAGAACGATGGCGGCTTTCCTGCATGGCCTGGCGTTGCGGTATTTCGTCGAGGTGGCGCGCACCGGCTCGATCAGCGACGCGTCCGCGCGGCTGCACGTGGCCGTATCGGCGATCAGCCGCCAGATCGCCAAGCTGGAAAGCGAGCTCGGCGCGCCGTTGTTCGAGCGGCGGCCGCGCGGGATGGCGTTGTCGGAGGCGGGGGAGCGGTTGCTGGCGTTCGCGCAGCGCAGCCTGCTGGAGGCCGAGCACGTGATGAAGGACATCGGCGGGCTCGATGCGCTGCACGGCAGCCTGCTGAAGATCGCGTGCTCCGAAGGGTTCGCGATCGATTTCCTGCCCGGCGTGCTCGCGAGCTTCAAGGCGCGCCACCCGGGCGTCGATTTCACCGTATGGGTCGTGTCGCCGGCGGACGCGACCCGACGCGTGCGCGACGGCGATGCGGACGTCGCATTGACGTTCAGCCTCGCGCCGGAGAAGGGCGTGCGTGTCGACCACACCGAGCGCGCGCCGGTCTTTGCGCTGGTCCGGCACGATCATCCGCTCGCCGCGCGCGACGCGGTGTCGCTCGTCGATGTCGCGCGGCACGCGCACGTGCTGCCCGAGGCCGGCACGACGGTGCGCCAGCTGATCGACATCGCGTGCGCGCTCGACGGGCTGCTGCTCGAGCCCGAACTGACGAGCAACAACACCGCGGCGATGTACGGCTACGCGCGCCGCACGGGCGCGGTGATGTTCACGGGGCTGTTGTCGGTGCGCGATCGCGCCGATGCGGACGGCTTCGTCGTCGTGCCCGTGACGAACCCGCAACTGCGCGAACGCAGCATCCAGGTGCAGACGATGGCGGGCCGCGATCTGCCCGCGTCGGTGCGTGCGTTCCGCGACCATCTGATCGACGCGATGCAGGCCGCGTCGTCGCCGACTGCCGCATGAGGCCCGGGACGCCGGCCCGTGAGATAATCGTCAATCCGCCTTCCGTGCCCATGCGGCTCTCCGAGCCGCATCGCCCCTGTTCGACGCCAAATTGAAGAACCTGATTGTTACCCTCGATCGCGCCGGCGAGTTCGACGAGATCATCGACGTGCGCACGCCGCTCGAGTTCGCCGAGGACCATCTCCCCGGCGCGCTGAACGCGCCCGTGCTCAGCAACGAGGAGCGCGTGCTCGTCGGCACGATGTACCGGCAGGTGTCGCCATACGAGGCGACGCGCGTCGGGGCGGCAATGGTGGCCCGCAACATCGCGCGCCACCTCGACACGACGTTCGCCGACCGGCCGCGCAACTGGCGGCCGCTGATCTACTGCTGGCGCGGCGGCAAGCGTTCGGGCTCGATGACGACCTGGTTCAACCTGATCGGCTGGAAGGCGCGCCAGCTCGACGGCGGCTACAAGGCATACCGCCGCTCGGTGTGCGCGACCCTCGATTCGCTGCCGACGCGCTTTCGTTACATCGCGCTCGTCGGCCATACGGGCTGCGGCAAGACGCGCCTGCTGAACGCACTGCGCGACGCGGGCGCGCAGACACTCGATCTCGAGGCGCTCGCATGCCATCGCGGCTCGCTGCTCGGCGCGCTGCCGGGCAAGCCGCAGCCGGCGCAGAAGGGCTTCGATTCGGGGCTCGTCGAGACGCTCGGACGTTTCGACCCTCAATGGCCGGTATTCGTCGAGTCGGAAAGCCGCAGGATCGGGCTTGTGCAGTTGCCGGTAGCGCTGATCGAAGCGTTTCACGCGGGGCCGTGGGTGCAGGTCGAGGCGGCGCACGACGAACGGATCGCGTTCCTGCTCGACGATTACGCGCACCTGTTCGACGAACCGGCCGCGTTCAAGGCGCAGCTTCATCGGCTGATCGGCCTGCACAGCCGCGAAGAGGTGATGCGCTGGCAGGCGCTGGTCGATGCCGGCGCGCGGGCCGATTTGTTCACCGAACTGATCGACAGACATTACGATCCCGCCTACGCACGCACGTATCGCGCGACATACGACAAGCCGAACCGGGCGCTGACGTTCACGTTCCGGCCCAACGCGGCCGACGTGCGCGACCAGGCCCGCACGCTGCTGGCCGAACTCGCGCAAGCCGGATTGCCCGCATCGGCCGCGCTTGCCGCCGGCACGACATCCGAAACCCACAAAAACCAATCGACGATCACCACACGATGACGACCACACGCATCCAACCCAACCCGGCCCTCGGCTGGATGACCTTCCTGCTGATCGCGGTCGCGGGATTGTTCTACGTGAAATGGTTCCCGTACTACAACAAGGCATTCGTCGCCGCCGAGCACCATTCGATCGGCCAGTCGATCCTGATGGGCACGTCGGCGGCGGCGCCCGAGCCGTCGCTGAAGGCGGCGCTCGACTACGCATGGGCATACGGCAAGGCGATCTGGCAGGCGATGGTGCTCGGCCTGCTGCTCGGCTCGGCCGTGCAGGCGCTGCTGCCCGCGCACTGGGTGGCGCGCGTGCTCGGCCGCACGGGCTTCGGCAGCGTCGCCGCGGGCGGGTTGCTGTCGCTGCCCGGGATGATGTGCACGTGCTGCGCGGCGCCGGTCGTCGCGGGCTTGCGTGCGCGCCATGCGTCGCCGGGCGGCGCGGTCGCGTTCTGGCTCGGCAACACGGTGCTGAATCCGGCCGCGCTGGTATTCATGGGTTTCGTGCTCGGCTGGCACTGGAGCGCGCTGCGCGTCGTGCTGGGCGTCGCGATGGTGTTCGGGATCGGCTATCTGCTGAACCGCATCGCACGCCCCGAAGACCGCAGCATCGACGATGCACAGCTCGCCGCGCTGGCGGCCGAACAGGCCGCGGCCGGCAATCCGTTCGTCCGCTGGATGAAACTGCTCGCGCGCATGGCCGTGCGGCTCGTGCCCGAATACATCGTGCTCGTGCTGCTGCTCGGCGCCGCGCGCGCGTGGCTGTTCCCGCACATCGGCCCGGACATCGGCAATCACCTCGGCTGGATCGTCGCGTTCGCGGTCGCGGGCATGCTGTTCGTGATTCCGACGGCCGGCGAGGTGCCGATCATCCAGGCGATGCTGTCGCTCGGCATGGGCGTCGGTCCGGCCGCCGCGCTGCTGATGACGCTGCCGCCGATCAGCGTGCCGTCGCTCGCGATGCTCGCGCGTTCGTTCAAGCCTTACATGCTGGCGATCGTCGCGACGCTCGTCGTCGTATTCGGGATCGCGAGCGGCTTGCTCGCGATCGCGTTCGGGTTCTGATGCGCAGGCCCGGTGCGATAACCGCATTGATATTCATCCGGCGCCGCCGCTTCGCGCGTGTGGCGCCCTTTACAAGAAGCAAACAGGAAAACGCATGACCCAACCGAAGATTCATCCTCGACTCGAAAAGGCGCTGACGCGCGGCGATCTCGCGATCCGCCAGGCCAATTCCGCGCGGGCGACTGCCGTGCTGCACGCACTCGGCACGATGATCATCGAGGCTTCCGCAACGATCGGCGTCGAGGCCAGCATCGACATTCCGCAAGGCGATCGCATTTACGATCCCGTCAACGGCCTGTGGCCGCAGAAGATGCTGGTGTCGTTCGACGGCCCGGTGGACGAAGCCGACAAGGAAGAACTGCGCACGGTGTATCTGGTGGCGGACGATCCGGGCACGCAATTCCGCGTTGAATGGCATCGCGCGGACGGCAAGCTCGGCCGCCAGGAAGGCGGCCCGCTCGCGACCGTCGCGTTCCTGACCGACGTCGAAATTCCGTGGAGCGATGACGACGAGTAACGTCGTCGCATGAAGCCGGCGCCGGGCGCGCCGGCCGTCAGCGCATCATCCGCCGCCGGAACAGCCACGCGGACAGCAAGAACCCGCCGACCGCGTAGCCGGTGAGCACCGCGACGTGCAACGCGATGTCGGCCGCCGGCCGGCCGAGCATCGCAGGCCGGATCAGCTCGACCGCATTCGCGAGCGGCAGCGCCTGCGCCGCGTGCCGCGCGAGCGGCGGCAATTGCGTGATCGGGAAGAACACGCCCGACAGCAGCAGCATCGGCGTCAGCACGAGCGTCTGGTAGAACATGAAGAAATCGTAGGACGGCGCGAGCGCCGTGACGATCATCGCGAGGCTGGCGAACGCGAGGCCGGCCAGCGCGATCACGGGCAGCACCGCGAGCATCGACGGAAACTCGGCGTAGCCGAGCACGCCCGCGACGAGCATGATCGCGCTCCCCGACAGCATCGCCTTGCTGGCCGCCCAGACGATCTCGCCGAGCACGATGTCGCCGAGCGCGAGCGGCGTATGCATGATCGCTTCCCACGTGCGCTGCACATGCATCCGCGAGAAACCCGAATACATCGATTCGAAGCTCGCGGACATCATCACGCTTGAGCCGACCGTGCCGGCCGCGAGGAACGCGATATACGACACGCCGTCGACATGGCCGAGCATCAGGCCGAGCCCGAAACCCAGCCCGAACAGATAGATCATCGGATCGGCGAGATTGCCGAACATCGATGCGAGCGCGAGCTTGCGCCATACGAGATAGTTGCGCCGCCAGACGGCGACCCAGTTGCTGGCGTTCGCCGGCATCGCGATCGCGAAGCGTGATTCGCGTGGCGGGGCCGACGGCGTGGTGGCGGAGTAGTTGCGAACGTCCATGGTCGATCAGTCCTGCATCTCGCGGCCCGTGAGCCGCAGGAACACATCCTCCAGATTGGCCGGGCGATGCAGATAGCGCAACCCCGTGCGGCCCTTGAGTCGCGCGCTGAGCGGTTCGGGGTCGGTCACATAGCAGAACAGCGTCTCGCCGCTGATCTCGGTGTGCTTCGCGAGCGCCGACAATTCGTCGCGCAGCGCGGCCGGATCGGGCCCGTAGATCTCGATCACGTCGCAGCCGATCTCCGATTCGATCAATGCGTGCGGCGCGCCTTCGGCGATCTTGCGGCCTTCCTCGATCACGCACAGCCGATCGCACAGGCGCTCGGCTTCTTCCATGAAATGCGTGGTGATCAGGATCGTCTTGCCGCGCGCGAGCAGTGAGCGCAGCCGTTCCCACATCAGGTGCCGCGCCTGCGGATCGAGGCCCGTCGTCGGCTCGTCGAGTACCAGCACGTCGGGATCGTTGACGAGCGCGCGGGCGAGGGTCAGGCGGCGCTTCATGCCGCCCGACAGCTCGCCGACCTTCGCGTCGGCCTTGTTCTCCAGCTTGGCGAATTCGAGCAACGGCGGCACGAGCGCGCGTGCGGCCTGCGCCGACATCCCGAAATAGCGGCTGAACACGAGCAGGTTTTCGCGGACGGTGAAGTCGGGGTCGAGGTTGTCGAACTGCGGAACGACGCCGACGCGCCGGCGTGCATGTCGCGCGCGTGATGGAACCGGTTCGCCGCACAGCGCAATCGTGCCCGCGTCGGGATGCGCGAGGCCGAGCAGCATCTTCAGCGTCGTGGTCTTGCCGGCGCCGTTCGGCCCGAGCAGGCCATAGCATTCGCCGGCCTTCACGTTGAAGGACAGGCCATTGACGACGAGCTTGTCGCCATAGCGCTTTTCGACGTTGCGGAAATCGATCGGTGCGACGGACATGGGCGTGTTGTCGTTGTAAGCGGGCGCGTTCCGCTGCCGGTGCGCGGGCCGATGTGCGAACGGATCGCGCGAAGGCGTGTCACATGGGCATGGCCGAAGCATGCGACGCGGGCGCGAGATGGCGCGCCGGACGTGGAACGGGGCCATTCTAGTGCATCGGCTGCATCGCTCAAGGGCATGCGTGCACGGTGCGATGCAAGTGCGCACCGATCGTGCACCGCATCATCGCGCACGCGCCACGCGGGACGAATCAGCGTTTTCCATCCCTTGCGTCCTGAATTGCGGCGCACCATGATGAATGCGTAGGCTCGTTGTCGCGATAGGGAGGCTTCATGGCTAGCTACAACAAGATTTTGCTGTGTTACGACGGCACGCTCGAAGGGCGCAAGGCGCTGCGTTACGGCGCCAATCTCGCAATGGATCTGAAGGCCGAAACGCACTTGCTTTCGGTCGTGGACATGCGTTCGAGCATTGCGCAAAGCGCGGGTTTGCTGACCGATGTCGCATGCGGCCGCTTCGAGGAAACCGCGCGCGAAATCCTGCAGGAAGGCGTGAACTGGCTGCGCGAGCGCGGCGTCCAGGCCGAAGGCCATTTCGCATTCGGTTACCCGATTGACGAAATCGCGAATCTCGCGTCCGAGCTGAAGGTCGACCTCGTCGTCGTCGGCCACCGGTGCCGCAGCGGATTGTCGAGATGGTGGATGGGGTCGGGCAATACGCAACTGCTCGATCGCGTGAACTGCAGCATTCTGGTCGCGTGTTCGTCGGCCGAAGAGCAGAAGGCCGAAATCGCGCGCGAACGTGAAGCGGCCACGGCGAGCGGCCAATGATCTAAAGGCCGGGTGATCCGCCTGACAGCCTGACCGGTGGTACGGGCCGGTCAGGCGTCGCGCTGCATCGGCGATGCGCGCATCGCGCGCAGCTTGTTATGCGTGCAGGTCGATTCCGGACAATTTCCACGAGAACAGCCCGAAGCGGTGGAAGATCGCCGCATAGCGCGTGCCATCGGCGCTGCGCTGATACGTGACGACGAATTCATCGATGTTCCGATAGCCCGCGCTGGTTTGCTGCTGGCGCGGCGCTTGCGGCGTTTCGCTCGGGCTAGCCGGTGTGGCGGGCGCGGGTGCCGGCGACGATGCCGCCGAAGCAGCCGCGTTGCCGCCCGGTACCGCAGTACTTGCCGGCGGCGGATTGGCGGGCGGTGCGGCAGGCGCGTTGCCGGACGCATTGCCTGCTGGCGGCTGACTCGACCATTCAGGCGGGCGCTCGCCCGGATTGCCGCGCGGCGGCAATCCGCTCATCAACGCGGCGACGCCTTCCGGCGTCGCGTACGCATCGACCAGCGGGCCGATCAGCGCGGACCCGATGAGTGCGCCAATCACCGCGAACGGATTGTTCTTCTTCACGGCGTCGATCCGGCGCATCAACTCTTCCGTGACCTGCTGCTTCAGGCTGATGCGTAGCGACGGAAAGTCGACATACTCGCTGATCGCCTGCGCATCGCGCGCATCGATCGCCGATTTCAGGCGACCGAGCGCGACATACGGCGACGCGTACGCATAGCCGAGCGCCGCAATGAGGGCGACGACCAGCGCAACGATCAGCAGCGGCTTGATTCGCCATGCGCGGCGCGACGGTTCAGTCACGTTGCCTCCGGTGCGGGAAGATTCCGCAATCAGAGACCGCCCGGCGTGGCCGATCGTTCCTCAGCGATGCAGCGATCGATCATCCGGCACACGGCATCGATCGTGCCCACCATGATCAGGCGCGAGCGGCCGTGATAGACGCGCACCGGCGCACGGCGCGCGGGTTCCGCGTGATTCAGACCGGCGTTCAGCGACACCCGCGCGAACGCGGGAAGCGCTGACGGCAGCAGGGACGCCTGCCGTTCGACTGCGATTTCTTCTTGCACAGGCGCCGCCGCGGACAGCGGTGCGCAGGGCGTGCGGCCGCGCAGATGACGCAGGCGACCGAATTGACGGAAAGGCAGCAGGCGGGAAAGGCGTTCCATGATGTTCTCCTAGCGAGACGGAATGTCAGAGTTCGCCCGAGCGGATCAGCCCGACGGCGATGCCTTCCAGCGCGAAATCCGCGCTGCCGGCCTTGACGAAGATGTTTTCGTAATCCGGGTTCTCCGCGATCAGCTCGAGGCCGCCGGGCCGACGCATCAGGCGCTTGACCGTGACGTCGTCGCCGAGACGCGCGACGATGATCTGGCCGTCCTTCGCTTCCGTGCGCTTCTGCACGGCGAGGAGGTCGCCGTCGAGAATGCCGGCGTCGCGCATCGACAGGCCGCGCACCTTCAGCAGGTAGTCGGGCTTGCTGGTGAACAGCGCGGGATCGCACGCGTAGTGCTGCGAGATGTGCTCCTGCGCGAGGATCGGGCTACCGGCCGCGACGCGGCCGACGAGCGGCAGCGACAGCTGCATCAGGCCGGCGTGCGGCAGCGTGAACTGGTGCGGGGCGTCGTCGATGCCGAGCAGCCGGATGCCGCGCGATGCGCCGGCCGCCAGCTCGATCACGCCCTTGCGCGCCAGCGCGCGCAGGTGCTCCTCGGCGGCATTCGGCGAGCTGAAGCCCAGTTCGGCCGCGATCTCGGCACGGGTGGGCGGGAATCCGGAACGCTCGATCGCGCGACGGATCAAGTCGAACACTTGCTGCTGACGGGCGGTGAGTTTGGTCATGGCTCAACTGTATGGATAGACAGTGAGCTGTATTTTTATACAGTACTTGGGGAATTTCAAGTGTTACTTGAGGTTCGACGCGATCGCGCCGGTTCCGGCGCGATTTCGCGACTCCCGGACGCCGGTTTGTCCGCCGCAACCGTCCGTCCCGTCTGCGTTAGCACTTTTGAGTATTAAAAAATGAGGAACGATTATTTTTAATCATGTAACCCGTTCGATAGACTGGCCCGACATCGCAATACCGACAACACTGGAGAACCAAGGATGGCGAAGCGCAATACGGGGCTGGCGGGCGGAGCGGGTCGCCTGATCGCAACACTCGCGCTGGGCGCGGCGGCGGCGCTGGGCGTCGCGACGCACGCGCAGGCCGACACGACGTTCCTGAACGTGTCGTACGACCCGACGCGCGAGCTGTATCAGGATTTCAACCAGGCGTTCGGCAAGGAGTGGAAGGCGAAGACGGGCGAAACCGTCAACTTCAAGCAGTCGCACGGCGGGTCGGGCGCGCAGGCGCGCTCGGTGCTCGACGGCCTGCAGGCCGACGTCGTCACGCTGGCGCTGGCCTACGACATCGACGCGCTCGCGAACAAGGGGCTCGTGAACAAGGATTGGCAGAAGCGCCTGCCCGACAACGCGTCGCCGTACACGTCGACGATCGTGTTCCTCGTGCGCAAGGGCAATCCGAAGGGGATCAAGGATTGGGACGATCTGACCAAGCCGGGCATCTCGATCGTCACGCCGAACCCGAAAACCTCGGGCGGCGCGCGCTGGAACTACCTGGCTGCATGGGCGTACGCGCTGCACAAGCCGGGCGGCAACGAGCAGTCGGCGAAGGCATTCGTCACGAAGCTCTACAAGAACGCAGGCGTGCTCGATTCGGGCGCGCGTGGCGCGACGACGAGCTTCGTGCAGCGCGGAATCGGCGACGTGCTGATCGCATGGGAAAACGAGGCCTTCCTGTCGGTCAAGGAATTCGGCACCGACAAGTTCGAGATCGTCGTGCCGTCGGTAAGCATCCTGGCCGAGCCGCCCGTCGCGGTGGTCGACAAGGTGGTCGACAAGAAGGGCACGCGCAAGCTGGCCGAGGCGTACCTGAACTACCTGTACAGCCCGCAAGGCCAGGAGATCGCGGCGCGCAACTACTATCGGCCGCGGTCGAAGAACGTGCCGGCGGAGCTGACCAAGCAGTTCCCGAAGCTGAAGCTGTACACGGTCGACGACACGTTCGGCGGCTGGACCAATGCGCAGAAGACGCATTTCGCGGACGGCGGCGTGTTCGATTCGATCTACAAGCCGCAATAACGCACGCAGTCACACCATAACGACAAGCGGCGCGCCACGATAGCGCGCCGCCTCCCCGACGGGCCGCCGGCGCGATGCACTGCGCCGGCGTTTGCGTCGGGCCCGTGAGCAGCATCGACCCAGCAAGAGCATCCGATGACGACGTACACCTTTCGCAAGCCGAGCGCGCTGCCCGGTTTCGGCGTGACACTCGGCATCACGGTGGCCTATTTGAGCCTCGTGGTGCTGATTCCGCTCGCCGCCACGTTCCTGAAGACCGCGACGCTGTCGTGGGACCAGTTCGTCACCGCCGTCACGTCGCCGCGCGTGCTCGCGTCGTACCGGCTGACGTTCTCGGCCGCGCTCGGCGGCGCGCTGATCAACGCCGTGTTCGGCTTCCTCGTCGCCTGGGTGCTGGTGCGCTACACGTTCCCGTTCAAGCGCCTCGTCGACGCGGTCGTCGACCTGCCGTTCGCGCTGCCGACGTCGGTGGCCGGCATCTCGCTCGCGGCCGTGTACGCGACCAACGGCTGGGTCGGCCAGTATCTGGCGCCGCTCGGCATCAAGATCGCGTTCACGCCGGTCGGCGTGCTGGTCGCGCTGACCTTCATCGGGCTGCCGTTCGTCGTGCGCACCGTGCAGCCGGTGCTCGAGGATTTCGAGCGCGAGCAGGAAGAAGCCGCCGCGTGCCTCGGCGCGTCGCGCTGGCTGACGTTCCGCCGCGTGGTGCTGCCGGCCGTGCTGCCGGCGCTGCTCACCGGCTTCGCGCTGGCGTTCGCGCGTGCGCTCGGCGAATACGGTTCGGTGATCTTCATCGCCGGCAACGTGCCGATGAAATCCGAGATCACGTCGCTGCTGATCATCACCAAGCTCGAGCAATACGACTACGCGGGCGCCACCGCGCTGGCGGTCGTGATGCTGGTCGTGTCGTTCCTGATGCTGCTGCTGATCAACACGCTGCAGTGGTATCTGCAGCGCAGGACGAGCAAGGGCGCGAGCGGCCCGGCGCCCGCCGCCGTCACCGCCGTCGCGGCAGGAGGCCAGCAATGAGCCAGAAGGCCACCGTCGTGCTGAAAACCCCGTCGCCGGCCGCGCGTGCCGCGAAGCGGCTCGACCCCGTCAGCGAGTCGCGCGTCGTGCGCTGGCTGCTCACCGGCATCGCGCTGGCGTTCCTCGCGTTCTTCCTCGTCGTGCCGCTCGCCGCGGTGTTCGTCGAGGCGTTGCGCAAGGGCGTCGGCTTCTATCTCGAATCGCTGGCCGATCCCGATGCGTGGTCGGCGATCAAGCTGACGCTGACCGTCGCCGTGATCGCGGTGCCGCTGAACCTCGTGTTCGGCATGTGCGCGTCGTGGGCGATCGCGAAGTTCGAATTCCGCGGCAAGGCGCTGCTGACGACGCTGATCGACCTGCCGTTCTCGGTGTCGCCGGTGATCTCGGGCCTCGTGTACGTGCTGCTGTTCGGCGCGCAGGGCTGGTTCGGGCCGTGGCTGCAGGATCACGACGTGCAGATCATCTTCGCGGTGCCGGGCATCGTGCTCGCGACGATCTTCGTCACGTTCCCGTTCGTCGCGCGCGAGCTGATTCCGCTGATGCAGGCGCAAGGCACCGACGAGGAAGAAGCCGCGCGCGTGCTCGGCGCGTCGGGCTGGCAGATCTTCCGCCGCGTGACGCTGCCGAACGTGAGATGGGGTCTGCTGTACGGCGTGATCCTGTGCAATGCGCGCGCGATGGGCGAGTTCGGCGCGGTGTCGGTCGTGTCCGGCCACATCCGCGGCGTGACCGACACGATGCCGCTGCACGTGGAGATCCTTTACAACGAATACAACTTCGCGGCGGCGTTCGCGGTGGCGTCGGTGCTGGCGCTGCTCGCGCTCGTCACGCTCGCGCTGAAGCTGATCGCCGAGCGTCACCTCGCGGCCGAACTGGCCGATAAGCACGACGCCGTTCCCGCACATGCCGGCCCTGTCGGCGCCGTTTCGTCGAAATCGTAAAGAGGCAACCAGAATGGGTATCACCGTCCGTCACCTTCAGAAGCGCTTCGGCGATTTCACGGCGCTCGACAACGTCTCGCTCGACTTTCCGCCCGGCGAGCTGGTCGCGCTGCTCGGGCCGTCCGGCTGCGGCAAGACCACGCTGCTGCGCGTGATCGCGGGCCTCGAGCACGCGGACGCCGGCCAGGTCGTGCTGCAGGGGCTCGACGTCGCGTCGGTCGGCGCGCGCGAGCGCCAGGTCGGCTTCGTGTTCCAGCACTACGCGCTGTTCCGCCACATGACGGTGTTCGAGAACGTCGCGTTCGGGCTGCGCGTGAAGCCGCGCCGCGAGCGGCCGTCCGAAGCCGCGATTCGCGAGAAGGTGCACGAGCTGCTCAAGCTCGTGCAGCTCGACTGGCTCGCGCAGCGCTATCCGTCCGAGCTGTCGGGCGGCCAGCGCCAGCGTATCGCGCTCGCCCGCGCGCTCGCGGTCGAGCCGAAGGTGCTGCTGCTCGACGAACCGTTCGGCGCGCTCGACGCGAAGGTGCGCAAGGAACTGCGCGGCTGGCTGCGTCGCCTGCACGACGACCTGCACATCTCGACGATCTTCGTCACGCACGACCAGGAAGAGGCGCTCGAGGTGGCCGATCGCATCGTCGTGCTGAATCGCGGCCACGTCGAGCAGGTCGGCAGCCCGCAGGACGTCTACGATCATCCGCAAAGCGCGTTCGTGTACGAGTTCCTCGGCGCGGCGAACCGGCTGCCGGGCACGGTTGCCGGGCGCGGCTTCGTCGCCGAGGGCGCGGCTGCGCCGATCGAGGTCGACGCCGATTTCGCGGGCCCCGCGAACGCGTACGTGCGGCCGCACGATCTGCAGCTGTGGCCGGCGGGCGAAGGGCACCGCGACGGCATCGCGGTGGACGTGCGGCGCGTGATTCCGCTCGGCGGTTCGGTGCGCGTGGAGCTCGAGGCGCGCGCGGGCGGCGCGCTCGAGGCGGAACTCGACCGCGACGCATGGCGCGCGCTTGCGCTGCAGGTCGGCGACGGCGCGACCGCCGTGCCGCGCGCGGTGCGGGTATTTCCCGCACGTTGACGAGACAATGCAGGGCAGAGGGCGGGATTCGCTCCGATTCGACAAGCAAACAACGACAGCCTAAGAGGCATACCCATGAATTTTCAGCAATTGCGGTTCGTGCGCGAAGCGGTGCGCCAGAACATGAACCTGACGGAAGTCGCGAACGTGCTGTACACGTCGCAGTCGGGCGTGTCGAAACAGATCAAGGATCTGGAAGATGAGCTGGGCGTCGACATCTTCATTCGGCGCGGCAAGCGGCTGACGGGGCTCACGGAGCCCGGCAAGGCGGTGCACCAGCTGATCGAGCGGATGCTGCTCGACGCCGAGAACCTGCGCCGCGTCGCGCGCCAGTTCGCCGATCAGGACAGCGGCCACCTCGTCGTCGCGACGACGCACACGCAGGCGCGCTACGCGCTGCCGAAGGTGATCCGGCAGTTCACCGAGGTGTTCCCGAAGGTGCATCTCGCGCTGCGCCAGGGCAGCCCGCAGCAGATCGCCCAGATGATCCTGAACGGCGAGGCCGATCTCGGCATCTCGACCGAGGCGCTCGACCGCTATCCGGACATCGTCACGTTCCCGTGCTATTCGTGGCACCACACGGTCGTCGTGCCGAAGGGCCACCCGCTCGTCGGCCGCGAGAACCTGACGCTCGAGGAAATCGCCGAATACCCGATCATCACGTACGACCAGGACTTCACGGGCCGCTCGCACATCGACCAGGCGTTCACGCAGGCGGGCGCCGTGCCCGACGTCGTGCTGACCGCGATCGACGCGGACGTGATCAAGACCTACGTCGAACTCGGGATGGGGATCGGCGTGGTCGCGGCGATGGCCTACGACCCGCAGCGCGATACGGGGCTCGTCGCCCTCGACACGCAGCATCTGTTCGAGGCGAGCACGACGCGGGTCGGGCTGCGCAAGGGTGCATTCCTGCGTGCCTACGCGTACCGGCTGATCGAAATGTTCGCGCCGCACCTGAACGAAGCGGAAATCGCGGGGCTGTTGCGCGAAGCCGTTTGATTCGCGCGTGTCGCGCGCTGTCCGGGCAGACGCCGCGGACGGCGCGCGATACGCATGACGCCCACCTTGCCGTACGCCACACCGGGCGGCGGTGCGTGATGGCGGGGATGGCCTCCATCACGCTCGAAGCATCGGCCGACGCCCCCGATCAGGTGCGTCGCGTCGGCCGACGCTCGGCTTGCATTCCTCTGCGACAGAAAAACAAGAACAACCGGCAACGCCGAACTGCACGGCGCTTCGGCGAGCCGCCGTCGGCATCGCGAGTGTCGTATTTGCGCGTCGTGAAGCGCGCTCGCGCGCTCCGAATAAACCCTTAAATATTGGTTAGACAGGTTGCGCGCCGAAGCGAATCGGTACAGCATAGCCTTCACTCCGCAGGCGTCCCGCCGGCGGCGGTGCGTCAACGCCAGCACGCGCCAGGCAGTCGGCCGTCTGCCTCGTTTCCATTCCGTGGTACCGACAGCAGCATCGATGGCCATTGCCCGGGTAGTGTGACGCAAACGTTTGCTCTCATTAAAACAACAACCGAACAACAATCCGGCCTTCGGGCCAGTCGCCAGGAGATGTGTATGAATGTCCGCTTTCGCCGTCGCTTCCTGACCGCCGCGCTCGCCGCCGTCGCGGTCGCCGCCGCCCCGGTCGTCCACGCGCAGTCCGCGGCCAAGCCGAAGGTCGCGCTCGTGATGAAGTCGCTCGCCAACGAGTTCTTCCTGACCATGGAAACGGGCGCGAAGGAATACCAGAAACACAACGCGAACCAGTTCGACCTGATCACCAACGGCATCAAGGACGAGACCGACACCGCGAACCAGATCCGCATCGTCGAGCAGATGATCGTGTCCAAGGTCGATGCGATCGTGCTGGCGCCGGCCGATTCGAAGGCGCTCGTGCCGGTCGTGAAGAAGGCCGTCGATGCGGGCATCGTCGTCGTGAACATCGACAACCGGCTCGATCCCGACGTGCTGAAGTCTAAGAACCTGAACGTGCCGTTCGTCGGCCCGGACAACCGCAAGGGCGCGCGCAAGATCGGCGATTACCTCGCGAAGCGGCTGAAGGCGGGCGACCAGGTCGGCATCGTGGAAGGCGTGTCGACGACGACCAACGCGCAGCAGCGCACGGCCGGCTTCCAGGACGCGATGAAGGCGGGCGGGATGAAGGTCGTGTCGGTGCAGTCGGGCGAATGGGAAATCGACAAGGGCAATGCGGTGGCTGCCGCGATGCTCAACGAATACCCGAACCTGAAGGCGCTGCTGTGCGGCAACGACAACATGGCGATCGGCGCCGTGTCGGCCGTGCGCGCGGCCGGCAAGCAGGGCAAGGTGCTCGTGGTCGGCTACGACAACATCAACGCGATCAAGCCGATGCTGAAGGACGGCCGCGTGCTCGCGACCGCCGACCAGTACGCGGCGAAGCAGGCCGTGTTCGGCATCGACACGGCGCTCAAGGCGATCGCCGAGCATCGCAAGCAAGCCGACATGTCCGGCGTGGTCGAGACGCCGGTGGATCTCGTGACGAAGTAACGCCGCACCGGTCCGGCCGCCGCGCTCAAGAATCCGGCGCGGCGGCCGTTATCCGGTGTGAGCGCGATCACGGCCACTGCATGCACATGCACTTGTGAGCGTCATACCCGCGCGCCCCGTGCGCGCGGCCGCAACCAGGATCGCGATGGAACCGACCTTCCAACCCTCCCGTTCAGCCCACCCCGTGCTGTCCGTCTCCGGCATCGGCAAGACCTATGCCGAACCCGTCCTCGCCGACGTCACGCTGACGCTCGGCGCGGGCCAGGCGCTCGCGCTCACCGGCGAGAACGGCGCCGGCAAGAGCACGCTGTCGAAGATCATCGGCGGGCTCGTCGAGCCGACCGCCGGCACGATGCAGCTCGGCGGGAAAGCCTATGCGCCGGCGAGTCGCACGCAGGCCGAGGCGCTCGGCGTGCGCATGGTGATGCAGGAGCTGAACCTGCTGCCGACGCTCAGCGTCGCCGAAAACCTGTTCCTGAACCGCCTGCCGCGGCGCTTCGGCATCATCGATCGCGCGCGGCTGCGCGAGGACGCGCGCGCGGCGATGGCGCAGGTCGGGCTCGACGCGGTCGACCCCGATACGCCGGTCGGCGCGCTCGGCATCGGCCACCAGCAAATGGTCGAGATCGCGCGCAACCTGATCGGCGACTGCCGCGTGCTGATTCTCGACGAGCCGACCGCGATGCTGACCGCGCGCGAAGTCGAGCTGCTGTTCGAGCAGATCGACCGGCTGAAGGCGCGCGGCGTAGCGATCGTCTACATCTCGCACCGGCTCGAGGAGCTTGCACGCGTCGCCGAGCGCGTCGCGGTGCTGCGCGACGGCCGGCTCGTGCATGCGGGCGACATGGCGGCGACGACCTCCGACGGGCTCGTCACGCTGATGGTCGGGCGCGAGATCGGCGAACACATCGATCTCGGCGAGCGCCGCTTCGGCGCGCCGCGGCTCGCCATATCGGGCCTCACGCGTGGGACGGCGGTGCGCGACGTGTCGCTCGAGGTGCGCGCGGGCGAGATCTTCGGGATCTCGGGGCTGATCGGCGCGGGGCGCACCGAGCTGCTGCGGTTGATCTACGGCGCCGATACGCCGGATGCCGGGACGATCGCGGTCGGCCAGCCGCTGAAGCCGGCGCGGATCGCGTCGCCGGTCGATGCGGTGAAGCGGGGCATTGCGCTGATCACCGAGGATCGCAAGGGCGAAGGGTTGCTGCTGTCGCAGTCGATCACCGCGAACGTGTCGCTCGGCCAGCTCGACCGGCTCGCGCGCGGTGGCATCGTCGATTCGGCACGCGAAACGACGCTCGCCGAGCAGCAGATCGATGCGCTGCGGATCCGTACGCACGGCGCGGCGCAGCCGGTGGGCGAGCTGTCGGGCGGCAACCAGCAGAAGGTCGTGATCGGCCGCTGGCTCGCGCGCGACATGGGCGTGCTGCTGTTCGACGAGCCGACGCGCGGGATCGACGTCGGCGCCAAATTCGAGATCTACACTTTGATGAGCGCGCTCGCGCGCGAAGGCCGCGCGCTGGTGGTCGTATCGAGCGACCTGCGCGAGCTGATGCTGATTTGCGACCGGATCGGCGTGATGTCGGCCGGGCGCATGACCGCCGTGTTCGAGCGCGGCAACTGGACCCAGGACGCGTTGCTGGCCGCGGCGTTCGCCGGCTTCGGCCGCGAGACGCCGGCGGCCGCCATGCAGCATCCGGACGCGGAGCACGCGCGCGGCGCCGCTCCGGGCACTTCGACGACAGGACGACAGCAATGACCCAGCCTCCCGTATCCCCGACCGACGCAGGCGCGCAGCAGGACGTGACGGGGCGCCGCGCGCGCACGCTGTCCGGCACGCGGCTCGGCGTGTCGACCTATCTCGGGCTCGCCGGCGCGCTGGCCGCGATGATCGCGCTGTTCTCGGTGCTGAGTTCGCATTTCCTGACCTACGACACGTTCAGCACGATCGCGAACCAGATTCCCGATCTCGTCGTGATGTCGGTCGGGATGACGTTCGTGCTGATCATCGCCGGGATCGACCTGTCGGTCGGCTCGGTGCTCGCGCTCGCCGCGTCGATGGTCAGCGTCGCCGCGCTGAAATGGCAGTGGGGGCCGCTGCCGGCCGCGCTGATCGGGATCGCGGTCGCGACCGCCACGGGCGCGCTCACCGGCGCGGTCACGGTCGGGTGGCGGATTCCGTCGTTCATCGTGTCGCTCGGCGTGCTGGAGGCCGCGCGCGGCCTCGCGTACCAGCTGACGAATTCGCGCACCGCGTATATCGGCGACGCGTTCGACTTCCTGTCGAACCCGATCGCGCTGGGCATCTCGCCGGCGTTCCTGATCGCGGTCGCGGTGATGATCGCGGCCCAGTTCGTGCTGACGCGCACCGTGTTCGGGCGCTATCTGGTCGGGATCGGCACGAACGAGGAAGCGGTGCGACTTGCAGGGGTTAACCCGCGGCCGTATAAAATCCTCGTATTCGCCCTGATGGGCGCGCTCGCGGGGCTCGCGTCGCTGTTCCAGATTTCGCGGCTCGAGGCGGCCGATCCGAACGCGGGTGCGGGCCTCGAGCTGCAGGTCATCGCCGCCGTCGTGATCGGCGGCACGAGCCTGATGGGCGGGCGCGGCTCGGTGATCAGCACGTTCTTCGGCGTGTTGATCATCTCCGTGCTGGCCGCGGGGCTCGCGCAGATCGGGGCGAACGAGCCGACGAAACGGATCATCACGGGTGCGGTGATCGTGGTGGCGGTCGTGCTCGATACGTATCGGAGCCGGCGTACGCGCGTGCGGTAAAAAGACAGACAGAACAGACCAGAGAGAAACGGGAAATGGCGACGATCAAGGATGTGGCGGCCATGGCGGGCGTGTCGTTTACGACCGTCTCGCACGTGGTGAACAATTCGCGGCCGGTGTCCGCCGACGTGCGTGCGAAGGTCGAGGGCGCGATCCGCGAGCTGAATTACGTGCCATCGGCCGTGGCGCGCTCGCTGAAGGCGCGGGCGACGGCGACCATCGGCCTCGTCGTGCCGAACAGCACGAATCCGTACTTCGCCGAGCTGGCGCGCGGCATCGAGGATCAGTGCGCGGCCAACGGCTATTGCGTGTTCTTCTGCAATTCGGACGACGATCCCGTGAAGCAGCGCAACTACCTGCGCGTGCTGCAGGAAAAACGCATCGACGGGCTGATCGTCGCGTCGGCGGGCGAGGACGCGGTGCTCGCGCAGACGCTCGCGGACATCCATGCGCCGCTCGTCGTCGTCGACCGCAACATCGAGGGGCTCGCGGCCGATCTCGTGCAGATCGATCACGAGCGCGGCGCGTATCTGGCGACGCGCCACCTGCTCGAACTCGGACACGCGAAGATCGGCTGCATCACCGGGCCGACCGACACCGCGGTCAGCGCGATGCGCGTGCACGGCTTCATCCGCGCGATGGCCGAGCGCGGGGTCGACATCGTGCCGGGCGCGATCGCCGAAAGCGATTTCTCGTGCCTCGGCGGCTATCACGCGGCGTCGCGGCTGTTCGAATCGGTGCGGCCGAGCGCGATCTTCGCGGGCAACGACCTGATGGGCGTCGGCGCGCTGCGCGCGGCGGCCGAGCGCGGGCTGCGCGTGCCCGACGACTGCTCGATCATCGGCTTCGACGACATCGAATTTTCCCGCTACACGTATCCGGCACTGTCGACGGTCGGCCAGTCGGTGCGCGCGCTCGGCGAAATGGCCGCCCAGACGCTGATCGAACGGATCGGCGGCGGCTCGAGCGCCGTGCCGAGCCGCCGCCGCGTCGTGTCGCCGCGCCTCGTGCTGCGCGAATCGACGGCGGTCTACCGCGAGCCGGCCGCGCCGGGCGCGCGCGCATGACGGCGCGCGCAACGGACGCCGGCCGCGTGACGGTGGTCGGCAGCCTCAACATGGATCTCGTCGTGCGCGCGCCGCGGCTGCCGCTGCCGGGCGAAACGCTTGCCGGGCACGCGTTCGCGCAGGCGGCGGGCGGCAAGGGCGGCAACCAGGCCGTCGCCGCGGCCCGGCTCGGCGCGCAGGTCGCGATGATCGGCTGCGTCGGCGCGGATGCGCATGGCGCGGCACTGCGCGCGGGCCTCGAGGCCGAGGGAATCGATTGCACGGGGCTCGCGACGAGCGCATCGGCGTCGACCGGCGTCGCGCTGATCGTCGTCGACGATGCGAGCCAGAACGCGATCGTGATCGTCGCTGGCGGCAACGGCGAGGTCACGACCGATACGATCGCGCGGCACGAGGCCGCGCTGGCGGCGGCCGACGTGCTGATCTGCCAGCTCGAGACGCCGCCGGACGCGGTGTTCGCGGCGCTATCGGCCGGGCGCCGGCTCGGCCGCACGGTGGTGCTCAATCCGGCCCCGGCCGTCGCACCGCTGCCGGACGGCTGGCTGCCGCTCGTCGATTACCTGATCCCGAACGAGGTCGAGGCGGCCGCGCTGACGGGGCTGCCGGTGCGTGACCCGGCGGAGGCCGAAGCCGCTGCGCGGGCGCTTCGGACCGGCGGCGCGCGCAACGTACTGATCACGCTCGGTGCGCGCGGCGTGCTTGCGCTGACGGCCGACGGCACCGCACGCCACTATCCGGCGCCGGTCGTGCAGGCCGTCGACACGACGGCGGCCGGCGACACCTTCATCGGCGGGTTTTCCGCACGGCTCGCGGCTGGTGCGGATGTCGATACAGCCATCCGCTTCGCGCAACGCGCGGCGGCACTGTCGGTTACGCGCGCGGGCGCGCAGCCGTCGATTCCGACGCGTGCCGAACTGGCCGACTAGGGCCGGTTCACCGGTTTCCCGTTCGCCGTGCTGCCGGGTCCGTCGCATGAGACGGCCGGCCGCGCCGCCGGCAATCCGTTGCCGCTTCCCCCAGGCCTTTACCCCGATTCTCCATCCAGCCCCGAATTTCGTCATTTATTCAGACTTATTCAATATACGGACGAATAATTTGAAGTAAACACGCCAAAACCATCAAGTTATGCGTGGCGCGGTCGTAAATGCACCGAGTGAAGCAATGCTTCGAGCCAACGGGCCCGGCCCGTTCATGACGACGCAACACAGGATGGATGATGGTGTTCAGGAACCTGACGATTCGTGCGCGCATCGGTTTGACGATGGCGTTTCTGGCGGTACTGCTCGGGGTCACCGGCGTGCTCGGTCTGCACGGGATGACGCGCTCGAACGATTCGATGCGCGAGATTTTCACGAACCAGATGCCGAGCGCGGTCGACGTGGCGATGGCGGAAATGTTCTCCGCGCGCGAGCGTCTCGCCCTCGACCGTGCGGCGCTGCTGGTCGGTACGCCCGACTCGGCGGCGGCCATCGAGCGCAGCCGCGCGATGCGGGCGCAATCGGACGCCTGGTGGCAGAAATACCTTGCGCTGCCGCGCGAAGCCGACGAAGACCGGCTTGCACAGGACGTCGCCGCCCGGCGCAAGGTGCTGCAGGGCAGTTGCGACGCGTTCGCGAGTGCGGTCGCGGCCGGCGATCACGACCGGATCGGCGACGGCGCTAAGCAGCTTCAGGTGCGCTATACCGAGCTGGCCGCGGCCGGTGAAGCACTGCGCGGCTTCCAGTTCACCAATGCGCAGGCGCGGTTCGATCAGGCGGAATCGGTGTTCGGGACGATGCGCGCGCTGGCGATCGTCATGCTGCTGGCCGGCATCGGCGCCGCGGTACTGTCGTGGCTGGCGCTGAGCCGCGCGATCGGCCGTCCGATCGCCGACGCGCTGTCGCATTTCGACGCGATCGCCGCGGGCGACCTGCGCCGGCCGATCGTCGTGGACCGGCGCGACGAGATGGGCCGGATGCTGGAAGGCCTCGCGAGGATGCAGCGCGGGCTCGTCGACACGGTGCGCACCGTGCGCGGCGGCAGCGAGTCGATCGCGACCGCGGCCCGCCAGATCGCGGCCGGCAACATCGACCTGTCGTCGCGCACCGAGGAACAGGCCTCGGCGCTGCAGGAAACCGCGTCGAGCATGGAGCAACTGACCGGCACCGTGAAGCAGAACGCGGACAATGCGCGTCAGGCAAGCTCGCTGGCCGCGAATGCGTCGGAGATTGCAAACAAGGGCAATACGGTGGTCGGCCAGGTGGTCGGCACGATGGGCGAAATCAACGACAGCTCGGCGAAAATCGCGGACATCATCGCGATCATCGAGGGAATCGCGTTCCAGACCAACATTCTTGCGCTGAATGCGGCCGTCGAAGCCGCGCGGGCGGGCGAGGAAGGCCGCGGTTTCGCGGTCGTCGCCGGCGAAGTGCGCAGCCTCGCGCAGCGTTCGTCGAGCGCGGCGAAGGAAATCAAGGCGCTGATCGACGCGTCGGTGGAGCGTATCCGGACCGGCTCGACGCTGGTCGACGAAGCAGGGCGCACGATGAGCGACGTGATCGGCGCGGTCCAGCGCGTGACGGACATCATGGGCGAGATCGCGGCGGCGTCCGAGGAGCAGAGCAGCGGGATCGACCAGGTGGCGCGCGCGGTCACGCAGATGGACGAGGTCACGCAGCAGAACGCCGCACTCGTCGAGGAAGCCGCGGCTGCCGCGCAGTCGCTCGAGGAACAGGCGGCCCGCCTGCGCGAAACGGCGGCGGTATTCCAGCTCGACGACGCAGCGGCCCGCGCGGGCGCCGTCGTTGCGGTGGCGGCGCGTCCCGCGCCGCGCGCGTCTGCCGTGCCTTCCGTCCCGGCTGCGGCGCCCGCACCGGCTGCCGCACGCGTCGAACGCGACGCCGCGCCGAAACGCGCGGCCGCCGCGACGCCGGCGCGCAAGTCTGCCGCCGTATCGGCGGCGCCCGCGCCCGCGCCGGCCGCCGCGACCGCGGGTGGCGACGACTGGGAGACGTTCTGATCCACGCGCGCCGCGTATCTATCCCCATTTGGTGACGCACGACGCCCGCGATTGCGGGCGTCGTCGTTTCCGCGGCCGGTCGAATGTGACAGCGCGGACGATCGAGCGTGCATCGGCATGTGCGTGGCGCGTCGTGTTCCCGCGTTCATCGTACGGGTATGTCCGTAAGGGACTGCGAAAAAAATTTGTAACGGTGCGCGCGGCGTGTCATCGCACGCGAGCGCTCGAACGTATAGGGATGAAGGGGAGAGGCGGCGACGTCGGAGGTGTCCAACGCACGAGACGTTTCGATGTTCGACGAGACGCGGCGGATGCAGTTTCTGCGGCTCGGGAGGTCGATTGTAAAACGACGAAATGCGTTGTCCAAGCGGTGTTGTCGAGAATGACGAACTTCATACGAAGAGTTCGTGAAAAAAAATAAGAAAGGGTTTAGGATGAATTCGAACGCGCTTGCTTCTGCGCAGTCGTACGAAGGCAGGCACGTCTTCAGACTCAGGCGAGGGAGGTAGCATGGATATTTACAGCAGCTTCGCGAACCGCTTCGAAAAAACGCGAGAGGAAGAGCTCTCGCTGGAGGAGTATCTCGCGCTCTGCAAGAACGATCCATCCGCGTACGCGACGGCTGGTGAACGCATGCTGGAAGCAATCGGGGAACCTGAACAGATCGATACCCGCAACGACCCGCGCCTGTCGCGGATCTTCGCGAACAAGGTCATCAAGGTGTATCCGGCATTCCGTGAGTTCTACGGAATGGAGGAGGTGATCGAGCAGGTGGTCGCATACTTCCGCCACGCTGCGCAAGGTCTTGAAGAGAAGAAGCAGATTCTCTATCTGCTGGGCCCGGTGGGCGGCGGCAAGTCGTCGATCGCCGAGCGCCTGAAGCAACTGATGGAGCGCGTGCCGTTCTATGCGCTGAAGGGCTCGCCCGTCAACGAATCGCCGCTCGGGCTGTTCGACTACGACGAGGATGGCCCGATCCTCGAGGAACAATACGGCATTCCGCGCCGCTACCTCAAAAGCATCCTGAGTCCGTGGGCGGTCAAGCGCCTGCACGAATACAACGGCGACATCCGCCAGTTCCGCGTGGTGCGCCGCTATCCGTCGATCCTGCGGCAGGTCGGCATCGCGAAGACGGAGCCGGGCGACGAGAACAATCAGGACATCTCGTCGCTGGTGGGCAAGGTCGATATCCGCAAGCTCGAACAGTACGCGCAGGACGATGCCGACGCGTACAGCTACTCGGGCGGCCTGTGTCTCGCGAACCAGGGCCTGCTCGAATTCGTCGAAATGTTCAAGGCGCCGATCAAGGTGCTGCACCCGCTGTTGACCGCCACGCAGGAAGGCAACTTCAAGGGTACCGAAGGTTTCGGCGCGATTCCGTTCGACGGCGTGATTCTTGCGCACTCGAACGAATCGGAGTGGAAGGCGTTCCGCAACAACCGCAACAACGAGGCACTGCTCGACCGGATCTTCGTCGTGAAGGTGCCGTACTGCCTGCGCGTGTCGGAAGAGATCAAGATCTACGAGAAGCTGATCCGCAACTCGTCGCTGGCCGAGGCCGTATGCGCGCCGGGCACGCTGAAGATGATGTCGCAGTTCTCGGTGCTGTCGCGCCTGCACGAGCCCGAGAATTCGAGCCTGTTCTCGAAGATGCAGGTGTACGACGGCGAAAACCTGAAGGACACCGATCCGAAGGCGAAGTCGTATCAGGAGTATCGCGACTACGCGGGCGTGGACGAAGGGATGACCGGCGTGTCGACCCGCTTCGCGTTCAAGATCCTGTCGCGCGTGTTCAACTTCGATACGAGCGAGGTCGCGGCGAACCCGGTGCATCTGATGTACGTGCTCGAACAGCAGATCGAACGCGAGCAGTTCCCGCCGGAAACCGAGCAGAAGTATCTGTCCTTCGTGAAGGACGTGCTCGCGTCGCGCTACGCGGAGTTCATCGGCAAGGAGATCCAGACGGCGTATCTCGAGTCGTATTCGGAATACGGCCAGAACATCTTCGATCGCTACGTCACGTATGCGGACTTCTGGATCCAGGATCAGGAATTCCGCGATCACGACACGGGCGAGAGCTTCGACCGCGCCGCGCTGAATGCGGAACTGGAGAAGATCGAGAAGCCGGCCGGGATCAGCAATCCGAAGGATTTCCGCAACGAGATCGTCAACTTCGTGTTGCGCGCACGGGCGGCGAACGCCGGCAAGAACCCGGTGTGGACGAGCTACGAGAAGCTGCGCGTCGTGATCGAGAAGAAGATGTTCTCGAACACCGAGGAACTGTTGCCTGTCATTTCATTCAACGCCAAGGGTTCGGCGGAGGAGCAGCGCAAGCATGAGGACTTTGTGAACCGGATGGTCGCGAAGGGCTATACGCCGAAGCAGGTAAGGCTGCTTTGCGACTGGTACCTGCGCGTGCGCAAGTCGTCATGACGCGCGCGGTATCGGGCCCGTACGGCGAGTCCGTACGGGCGCTTTCAGAGGCGCCGCCCGCATGACGGCACACGGCATGCGCGGCGAGTGCCCCGGCAGATCGACTTCGAGCGGGAGACCGGGAGTGCTTCATCAAATCATCGACCGCAGGCTGGCCGGCAAGAACAAGAGCATCGCCAATCGCGAACGCTTTCTGCGTCGCGTCAAGAACTACATTCGTCGTGCCGTGTCCGATGCGGTGCGTGACCGTAGCATCAAGGATATCCAGAGCACGCAGAGCATCACGATCCCGCGCAAGGACATCGCGGAGCCGAATTTCCGGCACGCGCCGGGCGGGCGTCGCGAATACGTGCACCCGGGTAATGAAGACTACGTGCGCGGCGACAAGATTCCGCGTCCGCAGGGCGGCTCGGGCGGCGGCGGCAGTCAGGCGAGCAACGAGGGCGAAGGGCAGGACGACTTCGTGTTCGAGCTGTCGCGCGACGAGTTCATGCAGTACTTCTTCGACGATCTCGAACTGCCGCGCCTCGTGAAGACGCACCTGCTGACGGTGCCGAGCTGGAAGAACGTGCGCGCGGGCTGGTCGGCGGAAGGCACACCGAACAACATCGACGTCGTGCGTTCGCTGCGCAGCGCGCTCGGCCGGCGCATCGCGCTCGGTTCGCCGCTCGTCAACGAGCTGCGCGAGCTCGAGGCGCAGCTTGAAGCGCTGAAGAGCGACCCCGAAGACCGCCGCGCGGAAATCGCGACGCTCGAGGCCGAGATTCATCACCTGAAAGGGCGCATCTGGCGGATTCCGTTCATCGATCCGTTCGACCTGCGCTACATCAACCGCGTGAAGCAGCCGCAACCGTCGAGCCAGGCCGTGATGTTCTGCCTGATGGACGTGTCGGGGTCGATGGACGAGCAGCGCAAGGATCTCGCGAAGCGCTTCTTCATCCTGCTTTACCTGTTCCTCAAGCGCAACTACGAGCGCATCGAGGTCGTGTTCATCCGTCACCACACGCGCGCCGAGGAAGTCGACGAGGATACGTTCTTCCACTCGACCGAAAGCGGCGGCACGGTCGTGTCGAGCGCGCTCGAACTGATGCGCAAGGTGATGGACGAGCGCTACTCGCCGACCGAGTGGAACATCTACGGCGCGCAGGCGTCCGACGGCGACAACTGGACTGACGATTCGCCCAAGTGTCGCAAAATCCTGGAAGAGGATATCCTCACCAAGACGCGTTACTTCGCGTATATCCAGGTCGCGCCGGAAGAGCAGAATCTGTGGCTGGAATACGCGCAACTGGCCTTGTCGCAACCGCATCTCGCGATGAAAAAAGTGGAATCGGCTGCGGACATTTACCCGGTGTTTCGCGAATTGTTCGAAAAGCAGGTGGAAATGTCATGACGACCCGCCACCTGCACAACGAGTCGCGCGGCTACGAGCCGCGCCCCTCCGGCGACGACACGGCTGGCCCTGCCGCACCGCAGCAACGCGCGCAGGCCGAACCGCCGCCGCCGGCCGCCGACTTGCCCGGTTCCGGGCAGAAGGAAGCGCGTATGAACGTTGCCGAACGCAAGCCGCTGCCGTGCCCGTCCGACTGGACGTTCGAATTGCTCGAGGAATACGACACGCACATCGCGCAGGTCGCCGAACAATACGAGCTCGACATCTACCCGATCCAGCTCGAACTGATCAGCGCCGAGCAGATGATGGATGCGTATGCGTCGGTCGGGATGCCCGTCAACTACCGTCACTGGTCGTTCGGCAAGCACTTCCTCGCGACCGAGAAGAGCTACCGCCGCGGCCAGATGGGCCTCGCCTACGAAATCGTCATCAATTCGAACCCGTGCATCGCGTATCTGATGGAAGAGAACACGATGACGATGCAGGCGCTCGTCATCGCGCACGCGGCGTACGGGCACAATTCGTTCTTCAAGGGCAACTACCTGTTCCGGCTGTGGACCGACGCGCACGCGATCATCGACTATCTGGTGTACGCGAAGAACTACGTCGCGGAATGCGAGGAGCGCTACGGCCTCGATCGCGTCGAGGAACTGCTCGACTCGTGCCATGCGCTGATGAACTACGGCGTCGACCGCTACAAGCGGCCGCAGAAACCGTCGCTGTCGAAGGAAGCGGCGCTGCGGCGCGAGCGCGAGGCGTACCTGCAGTCGCAGGTCAACGAGCTGTGGCGCACGCTGCCGGGCAAGAAACCCGAGCTCACGGAGGAGCAGGACGACCGCTATCCGTCCGAGCCGCAGGAGAACCTGCTGTATTTCGCGGAGAAGAATGCGCCGCTGCTCGAGCCGTGGGAGCGGGAAGTGATCCGCATCGTGCGCAAGATCGGCCAGTATTTCTATCCGCAGCGGCAGACGCAGGTGATGAACGAAGGCTGGGCGACGTTCTGGCACTACACGCTGCTCAATACGCTGTACAACCAGGGGAAGCTGGAAGACGGCTTCATGATGGAGTTCCTGCATTCGCACAGCAACGTGGTCTACCAGCCGCCCGTCACGAAGCCGTACTACAGCGGGATCAACCCGTATGCGCTCGGTTTTTCGATGATGAGCGACATCCGACGGATCTGCGAAGCGCCGACGGAGGAAGATTACAAGTGGTTTCCGGAGATCGCGGGCACGCCGTGGCTGCCGGCGATGCACTACGCGATGCGCAACTTCAAGGACGAGAGCTTCATCGCGCAGTACCTGTCGCCGAACCTGATCCGCGAGATGCGGCTCTTCTCGGTGCTCGACGACGACATGCGCGATTCGCTCGAGGTCTCGGCGATCCACGACGATTCCGGCTACCAGTACGTGCGGCAGGCGTTGTCGCGGCAGTACGACATCCATCACCGCGAGCCGAACATCCAGGTGTGGGCCGTCAACACGCGCGGCGACCGCAGCCTCACGCTGCGCCACTTCATGACCGACAACCGCCATCTGTCGAACGACAGCGACGAAGTGCTCAAGCACATGGCGCGGCTCTGGCAGTTCGACGTGTACCTGGAAAGCGTCGACGAGGCCGGCACCGTGCGCAAGCGCTACGAGTGCCGCTACGTGCCGCCGGAAGTGCGCGTGTGATCGTCGCGCCGACCATGTTTGCATCGGACGCCAGCCTTCGGGCTGGCGTTTTCATATGACGAACGCGTGGCGGGAGAAAAATCTTCTACATCGGGACGAACCCGGAGCGCTTATTACTTTACATTTCGCTAAAATCCCCTAGCGCCGTGCGCCGGAACCGGTGCCACGTGCGACCGCACGCGGCGGCCCCAGCCGTCTCGCCCAGAAAGTACTACAAGGAACAGACCACCCCATGGACGTCCAGACCGACCAAGCTGCGCTGTCCGCGCACGACACCCGGCGGCGCGTGTTCGCCATCGTCGGCGCCTCATCGGGCAACCTCGTCGAATGGTTCGACTTCTACATCTACTCGTTCTGCGCGCTGTACTTCGCGCCGGCGTTCTTCCCGAGCGGCAACACGACGACGCAGCTGCTGAACACGGCGGGCGTGTTCGCGGCCGGCTTCCTGATGCGTCCGATCGGCGGCTGGCTGTTCGGCCGCATCGCCGACCGCCACGGCAGGCGCACGGCGATGATGATCTCGGTGCTGATGATGTGCGGCGGGTCGCTGGTGATCGCGGTGCTGCCGACCTATGCGCAGATCGGTGCGCTCGCGCCGGCGCTGCTGCTGGTCGCGCGCCTGTTCCAGGGCTTGTCGGTGGGTGGCGAGTACGGGACGAGCGCGACCTACATGAGTGAAGTCGCGCTGAAGGGGCGGCGCGGCTTCTTCGCGTCGTTCCAGTACGTGACGCTGATCGGCGGCCAGCTGTGCGCGCTGCTGGTGCTCGTGATCCTGCAGCAGACGCTGTCGGCCGGCGAGCTGAAAGCGTGGGGCTGGCGCATCCCGTTCGTGGTCGGCGCGGCGGCTGCGCTGATTTCGCTGTACCTGCGCAAGTCGCTCGACGAGACGTCGACGAGCGCATCGCGCGACAAGAAGGATGCCGGCACGATCCGCGGCGTGTGGCAGCACAAGGGCGCGTTCTTCACGGTGGTCGGCTTCACGGCCGGCGGCTCGCTGATCTTCTACACGTTCACGACGTACATGCAGAAGTACCTCGTGAATACCGCCGGCATGCATGCGAAGACGGCCAGCAACGTGATGACCGTCGCGCTGCTCGTCTACATGCTGATGCAGCCGGTGTTCGGCGCGCTGTCGGACAAGATCGGCCGCCGCACGTCGATGATCCTGTTCGGTTCGTTCGCGGTGATCGGCACGGTGCCGCTGATGCATGCGCTGAAGACCGTGACGAGCCCGGTCGCCGCGTTCGTGCTGATCACGGTGGCGCTGGCGATCGTCAGCTTCTACACGTCGATCAGCGGCCTGATCAAGGCCGAGATGTTCCCGCCGGAAGTGCGCGCGATGGGCGTCGGCCTGTCGTATGCGGTGGCGAACGCGATCTTCGGCGGCTCGGCCGAGTACGTCGCGCTGTGGTTCAAGTCGATCGGCAGCGAGGAAACGTTCTACTGGTACGTGACCGTGCTGTGCGCGATCTCGCTGATCGTGTCGTGGCGGATGCGCGATCCGAGCAAGGAAGGGTATCTGCGTCACGAGCCGTGATCGGCCGCGTGTTGCGCGCTCGTGCATCATGACGAACGTCCCGCCGATCGGCGGGACGTTTTTTTGCGACGGGCGATGACGCGTGCGGTGGTCGTGGCGGCTCGACCCGGGGAATGTCGACATGAGCGCGGCCCGTCATATCGATATGGAAATCGATTCGTTGTCCGTGGCGCGCGATTTCCTTAATCTGGCTGCGTAGTTCCTGTGACACCTCCTTGACTGGGATTCGCGCCCGCTGCGTGCAGCGGGCGTCTTTTTATTCCGGATCCGCAGGCCAGTGTCGCCACGTTCTCCTGACGGGACGCGAAATATAATGGCGCTCGCGCGGCTTGCGCGCGGCAACCCATACCAAGATCCCTATGAGAGAACAACAACGCCCGATGCCGTGGCTGACGATTCTGCTGGCCGTCGTCAATGCAGTCATCTTTATGCTGATGTGGCGGCAAGCGTCGTATGGCCCGTTATCGAACGCGCTATTGCTCGACTGGGGCGCGAACTTCGCGCCCTATACGCTTACCGGGCAGCCGTGGCGGCTGCTGACCAGCGCGTTCCTGCACGGCGGCTGGACGCATCTCGCGCTGAACCTGTACATGCTCGTCGTGCTCGGCGCCGTGCTCGAACGCGTCGGCGGGACGCTGCGATTCGGCGTCGTCTATCTGCTGTCCGCACTCGGCGGCTCGTTGTTGAGCGCGCTGTGGCATGGCTATCACGAGGTCGCCGGCACCAGCCTCGCGTTCGGTGTCGCGCTTCAGACGAGCGGCATCAAGCCGGTCGTGAGCGTCGGCGCGTCGGGCGCGCTGATGGGGCTGGCCGGTGCGGCCGCGGCCTTCGCGCTGCGCCGCGCGCGCGAAGGCGGGCACGACGCGCCGGGCGTGATCAACCTCGGCGCGGTCGGGCAGGTGATCGCGATCAATCTCGCGTCGGGCTTCTTCATCGGCGGCATCGACCAGGCCGCGCATCTCGGCGGCGTGATCGCCGGCTTCGTCGCCGGCTGGTTGATCTACGGCGCCGGCGGGCCGGGGCAGGTCCGCGGCGGTGTCGTCGTGCCGCTCATGCTTGCGGTGCTCGGCAGCGCCGCGATGCTGTTCGCCGCGCAGCAGGCCGGCAGCGAGGAATTGCAGGCATGGCGTGCCGAGATGGATCGGGAGATGGCGCACGACGCCGCGCAGCGTCAGGCGAAACGGCAGGCGGCGGCGATCGACGCGCAGATCCGCGACGACGAGCAGCACCGTCCCGCACCGGTGTCGGCCGAGCAGGCCGCCGGCACGGTCGTGCCGGTGGGCAAGTCGCCGTACGCGATGGTGCTCGGCGCATCCGGCAAGCGCCTGTACGTGACCGACATCGACGCGAACACGCTCGTCGTCGTCGACGTCGACCGACGCGCGGTCGTGCGCACCGTCACGGGCGAGCCGTTCAAGACGGGGCTCGCCGGCTGCCCGGGCAACATGTGCCGCGGGCGCGGCGCGAGCGGCGTCTATGTGAGCCCGGACGAGCGGTACGCCTACGTCGCGTCGATGCGCGAGAACGGCCTCGTGCGGATCGACCTGAACAGCGGCGCGATCGTCGACGGCGTGGCGCTTGGCCGGTTTCCGCGCGCGGTCGTCGCGTCCGCATCGAACGACAGGCTCTACGTGCTGAACAGCCTCGATGACACGATCTCCGTCGTCAGCCTCGCGCACTGGCCACAGGTCATCGCGACGCTGCCGCTCGGCGAGCACGATGCGGCGGGCGTCGAGTTCGGCCGCGCGTTGTCGATGTGGTTGTCGCCCGATGGCCGGCGACTGTATGCCTACGCGATGCAGAAGGGCGCGATCGTCGCGTTCGATACGGCGACGAATGCCCCGGTCCAGACCTATCCGGTCGATCAGGATTTCATTCAGGCGATGCCGGGCGCGAACGGTGCGGGAACGTGGTTCTACAACGCGTCGTCGGTGCAGTGGCGCGACGCGTCGAGCCTGGTCGCGCGCGACAGCTATCCGGTCTGCGAGACGTCGATGCACGGTTTCGACGGCAATGGCGACGGCACGCTGATCGCGGTGACCGGATACGACGACAAGCCGTTGCGCGTGATCAAGACCGCGACGCGCCGCACGGTCGGCGAATTTCCGGTGACGGGCGGCGTGTCGCAGGCCATCTTCGCGCCGGACCACCGCACGCTGTTCGCACTTGGCGCATCGGGCACGCTGTCGTTCCTGAGCATGGACCGGTCGCTCGACTACCTGCAGGACAATGGCGACGGTGAATTTCTGTGTGCGGTGTCCACCGCCGGCGGCACGGATGACGGCGACGAGTGAGCGCGAGCGTGGGGCGGCGTGATGAACGCGCGCGATGCGTGGGCCGCGCTTCATCACGAAATCCGCAGAGCAAAGCGCCATTTGTTGGTTCGGATTCGCCGCACGCGCTGATACGTTAGTGGCTTCGCGACGGCATACTCCGTCGCGATGTGCGCCGCGCATCAGTCGAGCGCGGGTGGCGGCTTCACGATCAATCAGGCGGGCGGCGTCGGCGGGAGTTTCAGTGCGCAGAACGGCCAGGCGGGCGGCAACTATGCGGGTGTGACTGAGCAGGCCGGCATCCAGGCGCGCGCAGGCGGTTTCGATGTGACCGTGAAAGGCAACACCGACCTGAAGGGCGCATATATCGCCAGCACGGCCGACGCATCGAAGAACAGCCTGACGACTGGCACGCTCGCGACGAGCGACATCGAGAACCGCTCGCACTACAGCGCGAACAGCGCGGGCTTTAGCGCGGGTGCATCGGTCGGACCGAGCAACAAGGCAGTTGGTCCGTCGTCGGTATCGGGCTCGGGCGGCGTCACGCCGATGGTGTTCCAGAACGACAGCGGCGACCAGAGCGCGACGACGAAGAGCGCGGTGAGCGCCGGCACGATCAATATCACGAAGCCGGGCGAGCAGACGCCAAGATGACGGTGCTCGACGCGAACCTGTCGGTGCCGTTCGCGATCGGCAAGCAGCCATTCCGCTATGTCGGCACATTCCACGGCCAGTACACCGGAAACACGCTTTACTACATCGACGACTTGACGATTGGCAGTCGCTATACGGTGCGCGGTTTCGATGGCGAAACGATGCTCGCGGCGGCACGCGGCTTTTACTGGCGCAACGAACTGCAGGCGCCGATCGGCCAGACGGGGCAGGCACTTTATGCGGGACTCGACTACGGTCGCGTATGGGGCCCGCAGCCTGTCGTCCTCGTCGGGACGCAATTGGCCGGCGCCGTGATCGGCATAAAGGGCAGCGTGGGCACGCGATTCGGAGCCTATGCGTACGATTGCTTCGCGGGTACGCCTATCTACAAGCCGTCGGGTTTTCCGACTGCGCGAGTGACGCTCGGTTTTCAGCTGACTGCTCAGTTCTGAATAAACGCGGTCTTGTTTGTCATGACGGAACCTATCTCGGTCAATTGCGAGGGGTAAGTGCACTCCGCCGGCGGTATCGGGCGGAGGTCTGCCCTTATCCCGCACCAAAACGTCGGCTCAAGCCCGTGACCAGCCGACGGTGTAGAGAAGAGCACGCGAGCATTCTGACAACCGTACGCTTCTCCAACCACCAGGACCGTGTGCGTCGGAGTCAGCCTCGTTCCGCCGAGTAGTGCGTATCGAAAACCGCGCGCAGCGTCGACGAACCGGTCGCGAAATCCCCCCACAGCGGCCCGTCGTTCTGCGCGAACGCGAACGGCGTCTTATTGATCGACGCGAGGCGGAAGCGCCATTGCGCGGCTTCCTGGCGGAACGCGGTGAGCTGCATGTCGGACAGCCCCGTCTGCGCGTTCGCGAGCGTGACGAGCGGATCGACCGGATCGTTCGCAACCCGCACCTCGAAGTGCAGGTGCGGGCCGGTGGCCGCGCCCGTCATCCCGACCGAGCCGATGCGCTGGCCCTGCTTCACGGTTTCGCCGACCTTCAGCCCGCGAGCGTATGCGGACAGGTGCGCGTAGTACGTCGAATAGCCGTCCGCATGATCGACGATCACATAGCGGCCGTAGCCGCCCGGATCGGTGCCGACGAACGACACGACGCCGTCGGCCGCCGCATCGACCGGCGTGCCGCTCGGCGCGGCGAGATCGACGCCCGTATGGAACGCCATCGCCTGCGACAGCGGATGGATGCGCTCGCCGAAGAACGAACTGATGCGCGTCCACTTGACCGGCATCGTGAACGCCGCGGCTTCGAGCGGCGAACCGTCGAGCGTGTAGTACGCACCGTGCTCGGCGCCCGGCGCGCGGAACCAGATCGCACCGAACGTGCGGCCGGCGACGCGCAGCTCGAGCGCGGTGAGGCGCGGCGTGCCGTCGTTCGTGTCGAACGCGACGCGGTAATAGTCGCCGCGCTGCGCACTCGCGCGCATCGCGACCTTGCCGGTGACGAGGTCGCCGAGCTGGATGCGCACTTCGGGCGGCACGTCGAGACGGTTCAGCGTATCGGACAGTGTGAGTTCGATATCGCCCGCGCGCATCCCTTGCCGGTGATCGGGCGACGCGAACTGGAACAGGCTCGTGTAGCCGAGCATGTCGTTGCGATGCGCGCTGAGCGGCGCGAACAGGCCCGGCTGCAGGCTGCGATCGTTGTTGCGATCGAGATGTTCGTTGCGCTCGCCGATCGTGCGCGCGAGCTCGCTCGTCACGAAATGCTGCGCGGTGGGAAACGGCGTATCGGACAGCACGCGCTGCGGCAGCGCGGCCGTGCCCGAATCGACGGCGCCCGGCAATTGCGACACGGCCGGCAGCGCGGCGGCGAGGCCGAATGCGGCGAGGGCGCCGAGCACGGCAGCCGGCACGAGCGCGCGCACGGCGCGCTGCGCGCGACCGGGCGCGACGGCATCAGGGGTTGCGACAGGCTTGACCAAGGTGTCCACATCCAGGAAAGCGGTTCAAAGGGGTGTGGGCGGGGGCCGCCGGCGGCACATCCGTCGAACGGCGACGGGGCGGGCGGCGGGCGTGCAACAAAACAGGCGCCGCCAGGGGCCTGTGTCGTTTCCGTTCGACCCAACCTGCGGGGCGGTGCCCGCTTCGAACGGCGGCGTGCATACCGGGTCGAACCCGGTTATCACGAAGACGCTAAAGAAAGATGACAGCGTCAGTCTACCGATGTTCCGCGAAACGTTAAAAATTTTAAAGAGGGTCGGCTCACTCGTTTCGCACTGCGGTAAGTCGGGTTAAATCAGCATTTGTTACGACGATTTTCGTTGGTCAGGCAATTTTTGCGTGCGCCGACGCAGCGCGGCGGACGTGCGCACGGCGTCGAAACCGGCGTCGAGCATCGCCTCGGCGTCGTTCCACAGATTGCCGCGCAGCCGGTTGGTCCAGATCATCGACGCGAACACGCCTTCGAGCAGCGACACGAGATAGACGGCGGCCAGATGCACGTCGAGATCGGCGGCAACTTCGCCGGCTGCGATCGCGCGACGCAGCAGCGCCTTCGTGATCCGCAGCATCTGTAGCTCGAGCAGCATGCGCCGCCGCTGCAGCGCGCCGTTTTCCTCGCTCTGCTCGCATTTCGTATAGAGGATCACGAGTACGCGCTGCATCGGGCCCGGCTCGCCGCATTCCTGCAGGTAGTGCGACGCGGCGCGCCGCAATGTAGCGAGCGGCTGCAGGCCGTCGCCCGCGTCGAATCCTTCGGACGTGCGCGCGAACGCGCGATCGCACATCGCCAGACACACGTCCATCTTGTTGCGGTAGTGGCCGTAGACGGCGCCCCGCGACATCCCGGCCGCCTCGGCGAGGTCCGCCATCGCGGTTTGCGCGACGCCTCTTTCGAGCAGCACGAGCTCGGCGGCGTCGAGGATCCGGTGCTTGATGGCGAGCGATTCTTCCCGGGTCTTGCGGGCCATGTCGTGAAATTCCTTACAGTTCGCTGTCGTTTTATTGAGACAGTGCGTCAGCCGATTGAAAGCGGATGTATTTAATCAGTCGTGACTGATTATAATCGGCCACCCTGAGCCGCCGCATTGTATCGGCGGCGAACGATCCGAGGTCGGAACATGAATAACACACGCACCCTGTGGCGCCGCATGCGGCTGGCGCCGTTCGCGCTCGCGGCGCTGCTGGCCGTGGCCGGATGCGGAAAGGGCGACAAGGACACCGCAGCGGAGACCGCGAAGCAGGCCACCGTCGTGACGGTGCGCCCGACGGCCGTGCCGATGACCGTCGAACTGCCGGGCCGGCTCGACGCGTACCGGCAGGCGGAAGTCCGCGCGCGAGTCGCGGGCATCGTCACCGCGCGCACTTACGAGGAAGGCCAGGAAGTGAAGCAGGGCGCGGTGCTGTTCCGCATCGATTCCGCGCCGCTGAAGGCCGCGCGCGACGCCGCGCAGGGCGCGCTCGCGAAGGCGCAGGCCGCCGCGCTCGCGGCGACCGACAAGCGTCGCCGTTACGACGATCTCGTGCGCGATCGCGCGGTGAGCGAGCGCGACCACACCGAAGCCGTCGCAGCCGATACGCAGGCGAAGGCCGAGGTCGCGTCGGCGAAGGCCGAACTCGCGCGCGCGCAACTGCAACTCGACTACGCGACCGTCACCGCGCCGATCGCGGGCCGCGCACGCCGCGCGCTCGTGACCGAGGGCGCGCTCGTCGGCCAGGACCAGGCGACGCCGCTCACGACCGTCGAGCAGCTCGATCCGATCTACGTGAACTTCTCGCAGCCGGCCGCCGACGTCGACGCACTGCGCCGCGCGGTGAAGAGCGGGCGCGCGACGGGCATCGCGCAGCACGACGTCGCGGTGACGCTGCTGCGCGCCGACGGCACCGCGTATCCGCTGAAGGGCAAGCTGCTGTTCAGCGATCTCGCGGTCGATCCGACCACCGACACCGTCGCGATGCGCGCGCTGTTCCCGAATCCGGAGCGCGAGCTGCTGCCGGGCGCGTACGTGCGGATCGCGCTCGACACGGCGGTGGACCAGCGGGCGATCCTCGTGCCGCGCGACGCGCTGCTGCGCACGGCCGACCGTACGTCGGTGCGTGTCGTCGGCGCGAACGGCAAGGTCAAGGACGTTGAGGTCGCGGCCGACCAGATGAGCGGCCATGGCTGGCGCATCACGCGCGGCCTCGCGGGCGGCGAGCGCGTGATCGTCGACGACGTCGCGCAGTTCGCGCCCGATACGGCCGTCCAGCCCGTCGAAAAGGCGTCGCCGTCGAAGGCGGCGCCGGCAGCAGCCGCATCGCAGGCGGCCGCCCGTCAAACCTGACCGGTTCAAATCAACATGGCACGTTTCTTCATCGATCGCCCCGTGTTCGCGTGGGTGATCGCCATTTTCATCATGCTCGGCGGCCTGTTCGCGATCCGCGCGCTGCCCGTCGCGCAGTACCCGGACATCGCGCCGCCCGTCGTCAGCATCTATGCGGCGTACCCGGGCGCGTCCGCGCAGGTCGTCGAGGAATCGGTGACCGCGCTGATCGAGCGCGAAATGAACGGTGCGCCGGGGCTGCTGTATACGTCCGCGACGAGCAGCGCCGGCGCGGCGTCGCTGTACCTGACGTTCAAGCAGGGCGTGAACGCCGATCTTGCCGCCGTCGAAGTGCAGAACCGGCTGAAGACGGTCGATGCGCGCTTGCCCGAGCCCGTGCGCCGCGACGGCATCCAGGTCGAGAAGGCCGCCGACAACATCCAGCTCGTCGTGTCGCTGACGTCCGACGACGGCCGGATGACGGACGTGCAGCTCGGCGAATACGCGTCGGCGAACGTCGTGCAGGCGCTGCGCCGCGTCGAGGGTGTCGGCAAGGTGCAGTTCTGGGGCGCCGAATATGCGATGCGGATCTGGCCCGACCCGGTGAAGCTGGCCGGGCACGGCCTCACCGCGTCGGATATCGCGTCGGCCGTGCGCGCGCACAACGCGCGCGTGACGATCGGCGACATCGGCCGCAGCGCGGTGCCGGACAGCGCGCCGATCGCGGCGACCGTGTTCGCGGACGCGCCGCTGAAGACGCCGGCCGATTTCGGCGCGATCGCGCTGCGCGCGCGGGCCGACGGCGCCGCGCTGTTCCTGCGCGACGTCGCGCGCATCGAATTCGGCGGCAACGACTACAACTATCCGTCGTACGTGAACGGCAAGGTCGCGACCGGGATGGGCATCAAGCTCGCGCCGGGTTCGAACGCGGTGTCTACCGAGAAGCGCGTGCGCGCGACGATGGACGAGCTGTCCCGATACTTCCCGCCGGGCGTGAAATACCAGATCCCGTACGAGACGTCGTCGTTCGTGCGCGTGTCGATGAACAAGGTCGTCACGACGCTGATCGAGGCCGGCGTGCTGGTGTTCCTCGTGATGTTCCTGTTCATGCAGAACCTGCGCGCGACGCTGATTCCGACGCTCGTCGTGCCGGTCGCGCTCGCGGGCACGTTCGGCGTGATGTATGCGGCCGGCTTCTCGATCAACGTGCTGACGATGTTCGGGATGGTGCTCGCGATCGGCATCCTAGTCGACGACGCGATCGTCGTCGTCGAGAACGTCGAGCGGCTGATGGTCGAGGAGGGGCTCGCGCCGTACGACGCGACCGTCAAGGCGATGCGGCAGATCGGCGGCGCGATCGTCGGAATCACCGTGGTGCTGACGTCGGTGTTCGTGCCGATGGCGTTCTTCGGCGGCGCGGTGGGCAACATCTACCGGCAGTTCGCGCTGTCGCTCGCGGTGTCGATCGGCTTCTCGGCGTTCCTCGCGCTGTCGCTGACGCCTGCGCTGTGCGCGACGCTCCTCAAGCCGGTGTCAGGCGACCATCACGAGAAGCGCGGCTTCTTTGGCTGGTTCAACCGTTTCGTCGCGCGTGCGACGCAGCGTTATGCGACGCGGGTCGGCGCGATGCTGAAGAAGCCGCTGCGCTGGCTTGTCGTGTACGGCGCGCTGACCGCGGCCGCGGCGCTGATGCTCACGCAGTTGCCGACCGCATTCCTGCCGGACGAGGACCAGGGCAACTTCATGGTGATGGTGATCCGCCCGCAAGGCACGCCGCTCGCGGAAACGATGCAGAGCGTGCGCGCCGTGGAGTCGGCGATCCGCCGCGACGAGCCGGCCGCCTATACATATGCGCTCGGCGGCTTCAACCTGTACGGGGAAGGGCCGAACGGCGGGATGATCTTCGTCACGCTGAAGAACTGGAACGAACGCAAGGCCGCGCGCGATCACGTGCAGTCGATCGTCGCACGCATCAACGAACGCTTCGCGGGCACGCCGAACACGACGGTGTTCGCGATGAACTCGCCGGCGCTGCCCGACCTCGGTTCGTCGAGCGGCTTCGACTTCCGGCTGCAGAACCGCGGCGGGCTCGACTACGCGACGTTCAGCGCCGCGCGCGAGCAATTGCTCGCGGCGGGCGGCAAGGATCGCGCGCTCACCGACCTGATGTTCGCGGGCACGCAGGACGCGCCGCAGCTGAAGCTCGACATCGATCGCGCGAAGGCGTCCGCGCTCGGCGTGTCGATGGACGAGATCAACACGACGCTCGCGGTGATGTTCGGCTCGGACTATATCGGCGACTTCATGCACGGCACGCAGGTGCGGCGCGTGATGGTGCAGGCCGACGGGCGGCACCGGCTCGATCCGGACGACGTGAAGAAGCTGCGCGTGCGCAACGCGCGCGGCGAGATGGTGCCGCTCGCGGCGTTCGCGACGCTGCACTGGACGATGGGGCCGCCACAGCTCACGCGCTACAACGGCTATCCGTCGTTCACGATCAACGGCTCGGCCGCGGCCGGCCACAGCAGCGGCGAGGCGATGACCGCGATCGAGCGGATCGCCGCGAAGCTGCCGGCCGGCATCGGCTATGCGTGGTCGGGGCAGTCGTTCGAGGAGCGGCTGTCGGGCGCGCGGGCGCCGATGCTGTTCGCGCTGTCGGTGCTCGTCGTGTTTCTCGCGCTCGCGGCGCTCTACGAGAGCTGGTCGATTCCGTTCGCGGTGATGCTGGTCGTCCCGCTCGGCGTGATCGGCGCGGTGCTCGGCGTGACGCTGCGGATGATGCCGAACGACATCTATTTCAAGGTGGGGCTGATCGCGACGATCGGGCTGTCCGCGAAGAACGCGATCCTGATCGTCGAAGTCGCGAAGGATCTCGTCGCGCAGCGCATGTCGCTCGTCGACGCGGCGCTCGAGGCCGCGCGCCTGCGGCTGCGGCCGATCGTGATGACGTCGCTCGCGTTCGGCGTCGGCGTGCTGCCGCTCGCGTTCGCGTCGGGCGCCGCGTCCGGCGCGCAAACGGCGATCGGCACCGGCGTGCTCGGCGGCGTGATCACGGCGACCGTGCTCGCGGTGTTCCTCGTCCCGCTGTTTTTCGTGATCGTCGGCCGCCTGTTCGACGTCGGGCCGCGCCGGCGCGGCGGCGCGCAGCCGACGACGATGGAGGGTTCGCAACCATGATGTTCGCGCTGAATGCACGCGCCGCGCGGCGGGCTCCGCTCGCGCTGGCCGCCGCGCTCGCGCTCGCCGCCGCGCTCGCGCTCGCCGGGTTCGCCGGGTGCTCGCTCGCACCGCGTTACGAGCGTCCGACGGCGCCTGTGCCGGCGACTTATGCGCCGGTCGACGGCAGTACGGCGCCGGTGACCCGATCGAGCGCGGCACAGGATGCCGCGCTGCTCGACGACTGGCATGCCTATTTCACCGATCCCGCGCTGCAGGCGTGGATCGACGCGGCGCTCGCGAACAACCGCGACCTGCGGATCGCGGCCGGCCGACTCGAGGAAGCGCGCGCGCTGTACGGCGTGCAGCGCGCGGACCGGATGCCGTCGGTCGATGCGAATCTCGGCTATGAACGCGCGCGCCAGTACGACCCGGTCGTGCGCGAAAGCGCGATCAGCGGGCTGTATCGGGCGGGCGTCGGCGTCAGCGCATACGAGCTCGACCTGTTCGGCCGCGTGCGCAACCTGTCCGACGCGGCGCTCGCCGAGTATTTCGCGACCGCCGATGCGCAGCGCACGGTCCGTATCGGCGTGATCGCCGAAGTGGCGGGCGCGTACGTTTCCGAACGATCGTTGCACGAGCAACGGGCACTCGCTCGGCGCACGCTCGATGCGCGCGAACGGATGGCCGCGCTCACGCAGCGCCGCTATGCCGCCGGCACGAGCGACGCGATCGAGCTGCGGTCGGCCGAGATGCTGGTGGCGTCCGCGCGCGCGTCGCAGGCCGCGCTGCAGCGCGAGCATGCGCAGGCCGTACGGGCGTTGCAATTGCTGGCGGGCGACTTCGCGCGCAACGTGCCCGACGACGCGACCGCGCTCGACACGCTGTCGATCGCACCCGTGGCGCCCGGCGCGCCGAGCGCGCTGCTCGAACGGCGGCCGGACGTCCGGCAGGCCGAGGCGCGGCTGAAGGCCGCGAACGCGAACATCGGCGCGGCGCGCGCGGCGTTCTTCCCGCGCATCGCGCTGACGACCGACTACGGGTCGGTGAGCGACGCGTTCTCGAGCCTGTTCGCGGCCGGCACGAGCGTGTGGACGTTCGCGCCGCGCATCACGCTGCCGATCTTCGCGGGCGGCCGCAATCGCGCGAATCTCGACGCCGCGCACGCACGCAAGGACATTGCGGTCGCCGAATACGAGAAGGCGGTGCAGACCGCGTTTCGCGAAGTGGCCGATGCGTTCGCCGCACGCGACTGGATCGACCGGCAGCTCGCCGCGCAGCAGGACGTGTATGCGGCGGACGGCGCGCGGCTGAAGCTCGCGGAGCGCCGCTACGCGGGCGGCGTCGCGACCTATCTCGAGCTGCTCGACGCGCAGCGCAGCACGTACGAGTCGGGACAGGAGCTGATCCGGCTCAGGCAGCTCAGGCTCGCGAACGCGATCGCGCTGTATCGCGCGCTCGGCGGCGGCTGGGCGCCGGCTACGGCGGAGGCCGCGGCTTCCGCGTGACGTGCGAGCTGCCACGCATCGCCTGACGCCGCAGCGGGTCGGGCGACATGAAGGCGGCCGTACGATGCGTCGTGCGGCCGCCTTTTGCCGCTCGGCATCGGCGCTTCCTGGCGCTGTTCCCCGCATCCTTTTCATCTCCCGGCAGGGCGCAGGCCGCTTGCCCGCCATCCGCACCCGGCGACCGATCGTGTCGCGCTCCGGCGCAAACGTGTGTCGCGTTCCTTCCCGTTTCATCTCGTCCAATGGGGCATGCCGGCCGCGTTCCAGCGGCCGCGCATGCATGCGATTCAAGTTCGGTAATTGACGATTGGATTAATCAACATATTGGAATGAATGGCGACGGCAAAGTGTCGCGGTAAAACGTTTGTATTCTTGCGCAATCGTTTGCGTGATAAATCCGTGTTGATGAAATGCCATCGTTAATTTCCTGTCAGTTGAAAATGATTCGATATTCGAGTTGTAATCGGACAACGATGGCGGCATTGGACAATGTTTTGTCCTTTGAGCGTCGGCCTTGCGCAAGCCAATACCAGCAAGGAAGGACGCGGTGCCGGTGGTTGTCGGAAAGAAATTCCCTTAATCTTCAATTGGTTCCGGGAAATCAAAAAGGACTGCGGATAAAATCCCCGTCATTGGAAATCAAAAAGAAAGAATGGCGTTTTGGAGGGGTAAATCGAACATTGTCAGATGCATTTGACAATGATTTACAAAAATCTTTCATGGTTATCTCGATAATGCACGCCTCGTGCCGGGCGGGAGCCGCCATACGCTGCCGTTTGTGTCCGTCACGTTGTCCATTCCATTTGCATTTCTCACGGGAAACGTCATGAAAAAATCCATCCTGAGCGCTGTCGCACTCGCGGCCCTGTCCACCTCGGCCTTCGCGGCGGGCACCGGCACGATCAACTTCACGGGCGAGATCGTCGCGGGCGCATGCGGCATCGATTCGGGCTCGGTCAACCAGACCGTGAACCTCGGCAAGGTGCCGACCAACGTGTTCAAGCAAGCCGGCGACAAGTCCACGCCGACCAACTTCGACATCAAGCTGACCGATTGCGACACGAGCGTCGCGAAGAACGCGTACTTCACGTTCACGGGCACGTCGAGCGCGGGCCAGCCGAAGCTGCTCGCCACGATCGGTTCGGCAACCAACGTCGGCATTCGCCTGCAGGCCGCGTCGGGCGAATACCTCGACAACGGCGCCGAGCAGAAGGCGCCGACCGTGCTGCAGAACGGCACGAACATCGCGCGCTTCGCGGCGATGTACGAAGCGACGGCAGCCGGCGTGACGCCGGGTACCGCCGACGGCGTCGCGAACTTCACGGTCCGCTACCAGTAAGCGTCCGTACCGGAGGAGGGGGCGTGCATGCCTTCCTCCTTCATCTTTCCTCCCGTTTCCGTTCTCCTCGGACTCCCGGTAGCACCGCGTGCGAATCAGACATTCCTTCCTTTGCGTCTCCGTGCTGGTCGTCGGCAGCCAGAGCCAGGCGACGGAATTCAATTCGTCGTTCCTCGACATCGACGGAACGCGCAACGTCGACCTGTCGCAGTTCTCGCAAGCCGACTTCACGCTGCCCGGCGAGTACATGCTCGACGTGCAGGTCAACGACCTGTATCTCGGATTGCAGCCGATCGAATTCGTGGCGGTCGATGCGACGGGCGCGGGCAAGCCGTGCCTGCGACCGGCGCTCGTCGCGCGGTTCGGCCTGAAGCCGTCGCTGGTCAAGGACCTGCCGCGTTTCCGGGGCGGCAGTTGCGTCGACTTGGCCGCGATCGAAGGGGCGACCGTGCGTTACCTGAAAAGCGACGGGCGGCTCAAGATCACGATTCCGCAGGCCGCGCTCGAGTTCACCGATTCGACCTACCTGCCGCCGGAGCACTGGTCCGAAGGGATTCCCGGCGCGATGCTCGACTATCGCGTGATCGCGAACACGAACCGCAACTTCGGTGCGGGCGGCGGCCAGACGAACGCGATCCAGGCGTACGGGACGGTCGGCGCGAACTGGGAGGCGTGGCGTGTTCGCGGCGACTACCAGGCGCAATCGAACGTGGGCAACACCGCGTACGCGGACCGCACGTTCCGCTTCAGCCGGCTGTATGCGTTTCGCGCGTTGCCGTCGATCCAGTCGACGGTGACGTTCGGCGACGACTACCTGAGCTCCGACATTTTCGACACGTTCGCGCTGACGGGCGCGTCGATCCGCAGCGACGACCGCATGCTGCCGCCGTCGCTGCGCGGCTATGCGCCGCTGATCTCGGGCGTCGCGCGCACCAACGCGACCGTCACCGTGTCGCAGGCCGGCCGCGTGCTGTACGTGACGCGCGTGTCGCCGGGCGCGTTCGCGCTGCAGAACGTCAACACGAGCGTGCAGGGCACGCTCGACGTCGCGGTCGAGGAAGAGGACGGCAGCGTGCAGCGCTTCCAGGTGACGACGGCCGCCGTGCCGTTCCTCGCGCGTACCGGCCAGTTGCGCTACAAGGCAGCGGTCGGCAAGCCGCGCCTGTTCGGCGGCGCCGGCGTCACGCCGTTCTTCGGTTTCGGCGAAATCGCGTACGGTTTGCCGTTCGACGTCACCGCCTATGGCGGCTTCATCGCCGCGTCGGGCTATACGTCGATCGCGCTCGGCGTCGGTCGCGATTTCGGCGCCTTCGGCGCGGTGTCGGCCGACGTCACGCATGCGCGGGCGCGCCTGTGGTGGAACGGCGCGACACGCAACGGCAACTCGTATCGCATCAACTATTCGAAGCACTTCGACGGGCTCGACGCGGACGTGCGCTTCTTCGGCTATCGCTTCTCGGAGCGCGAGTACACCAGCTTCGCGCAGTTTTCCGGCGACCCGACCGCGTACGGCCTCGCCAACAGCAAGCAACGCTATTCGGCGACGCTGTCGAAGCGCTTCGGCGACACGTCGACCTATTTTTCCTACGACCAGACGACCTACTGGGCGCGTGCGAACGAGCAGCGCGTCGGCCTGACGCTCACGCGCGCGTTCTCGATCGGCACGCTGCGCAACCTGAACGTCAGCGTGTCGGCATTCCGCACGCAGAGCGCCGGCGCGAGCGGCAACCAGTTCTCGGTCACCGCGACGCTGCCGATCGGCGGCCGCCACACCGTCACGTCGAACCTGACGACAGGCAACGGCAGCACCAGCGTGAACGCCGGCTACATCTACGACGATCCGGCCGGCCGCACCTATCAGGTCAATGCGGGCGAGACCGGCGGCCGCGCGTCGGCGAACGCGAGCGTCCGGCAGCGCACGTCGGCGTACCAGCTCACCGCGCAGGCATCGACGCTCGCCAATGCGTATGCGGCCGCGTCGCTCGAAGTCGACGGCTCGTTCGTCGCGACGCAGTACGGCGTGTCCGCGCACGCGAACGGCAATGCGGGCGATACGCGGCTGCTGGTGTCGACCGACGGCGTGCCCGACGTGCCGCTGTCCGGCACGCTCACGCGCACCGATTCGCGCGGCTACGCGGTGCTCGACGGCATCTCGCCTTACAACGTGTACGACGCGACCGTCAACGTCGAGAAGCTGCCGCTCGAAGTGCAGGTGACGAACCCGATCCAGCGCATGGTGCTGACCGACGGCGCGATCGGTTTCGTGAAGTTCTCCGCCGCGCGCGGCAGCAACCTGTACCTGACGCTGACCGACGCGGCCGGCAAGGCGCTGCCGTTCGGCGCGTCGGTGCAGGACGCGGCGAACGGCAAGGAACTCGGCATCGTCGGCGAGGGCGGCGCGGCGTTCCTGACCCAGGTTCAGCCGAAATCCGCGCTGGCGGTGCGGGCGGGCGAACGCACGCTGTGCACGATCGACGCACTGCCGAACCAGCTCCAACTCGAAGGCACGCCGATTCCGGTGACGTGCCGGACACCGGGCGAGTCGCATGCGGCGGCCGCGCGGGTCGACCGATGATTTTCATGGATCCAGCGATGAAGAATGCTTTTCCCCTTGCTTTCCCGCGGCGCGCGCTGTGCGTGTTCGCGAGCGCCGGCGCGATGCTGGCAGGCGCCGCGCAGGCGGCGATCGTGCCCGATCGCACGCGCGTGATCTTCAACGAAGGCGAGCAGGCCGCGATCGTGACGATCACCAACAAGAGCGCGACGTATCCGTATCTGGTGCAGTCGTGGCTCGAGGACGCGAAGGGCAACAGGACCACGTCGCCGCTGATGGTCGTGCCGCCGCTGCAACGCATCGAGGCGAACGAGCGCAACGTGCTGCGGATCGCGAAGCTGCCGGGCACCGGGTTGCCGGCCGATCGCGAGACGGTGTTCTACCTGAACATCCGCGAAGTGCCGCCGAAGACCGACACGCCGAACACGCTGCAGATCGCGCTGCATACGCAGATGAAGCTGTTCTACCGGCCGAAGGCCGTGCAGCCCGCGCGCGACGAGGACTGGACGCTGCCGATGACGCTGCGGGTGGATGCGGCCGCGCACAAGCTGGTGTTCGACAACCCGACGCCGTACCACGTGACGGTGGTCGACGTGAGCGCGGGCGCGCAGAAGACGCCGGTGCCGATCGAGCCGGTGATGGTGAGCCCGATGAGCACGGCCGACGTGCCGTTCAAGGCCGCGACGCCAGCGACGCTGTTCGTCACGCATATCGACGATTACGGTGGGCAGGTGGCGGTCGAGTATGCGTGCGACGCGGGTGCGTGCAAGAGCGTGAAGAAATGAGCGCGGGCATGCGCGATCGGGCGGCGCCGGCGGCATGGTTGCGCTGGGTCGTACTCGCGCTGCTGATCGCGGCCGTGCAGCCGGCGTGGGCGCTGCGCTGCCTGACGAACAGCGGCGCGACGTCGTTGACCGAGCCGATCGGCGGCGTGGCGTCGTATCCGACCGACGCGCCCGACGGCTACGTGATCTGGGTGTCGCCGGTGCGCACGACGTCGGGGTATTGCTACAAGGATCTGGGGGACGCCGGCAGCCTGAAGGTCGTCGACAACGTCTACTTCTACGCGAATCCGAATCGCACGGACCCTGTCGCGTGGGGGCTCGAGATCGGCATCCGCTACAAGGGCGTCGATTATTTCGACAAGACCAGCAATCGCGGCGGCGGGGTGTTTACCGGCTATGCGGTGCCGCCGTGCAGCCGGTACGACTTCGACCGCGGGCGTTGCCAACGCACGAACATCAGCATCGACTACCAGGTCGTCGTGCGCAAGAAGGGCAACTGGGTCCAGCCGCCGAGCGATATCTACACGGTGTTCCAGTTCGACGGCGAGTTCGGGCTGAATGCGTTCGGCACGAGCTTCCAGTACCGGCTGAGCGGCCTGCGCAACCTCAAGCCGACGCCGTGCTTCGTCGACGTGCTCGTGACGCCCGAACCGGGCATCGTCAATTTCGGGCAGGTGCAGGCGGCCGGTAACGGCTTCATGCCGGCGGTGCCGCGCAAGCGTTTTTCGCTGTCGTTGACCAAGAAATGCAACGTCGCGGTGCGGGTGGACGGGTATTTCGAAACGAGCTTTCCGGTCCAGAACGGCTTGCTGGTGCCGGCGAAGGACAGCAATTTCGGGATTGGCATCGAGGATGGCCAGGGCAAGGCCATTCCGTTCAACCAGCAGTTCACGCTGGCTCAGTTCGCGTCCAACGTGATGAACCAGAGCGTGCCGATGGACGCGGTGCTGAAGTCGTTCGGCCCGCCGAAGATCGGACGATTCGATGCGACGGCGACGATCCGGTTGTTCATCTACTGACGGCGGGGGGCGCGGCGGCATGCGTGCCGTCGGATCGCGGAAACAGCTTGCCGGCGTCACGCAAGCCATGCGGATCGCGCGGCCGCGTCGTGCGTCGATGCAGGGTGGAGCCGATCATGGGCCTCGGCCGTTTCGGCCGTCCGGCAACTTCCTTTGTCGCGGAAAGCTTGCCGTGCTCCGCGGACACCTCGCGTTCATCCTGTCCGTCAACGCGGACATTCCGGCAATTGATCAGACAAATCCCGACAAACCAAAGGGTCATCTCGTAATCAGATTGAGAATGATTTGCGTTTACGTTAAATTCCCTTATCTCGGAATTTGACGGAGCAGATCGATGGCGATGGCGGAAGTGCTCGACCGACCGACGGCGGCAGCGGCAAACCCGTTCCTCGGCAGTTATCCGGACTTGCCGGCGCGCGCCGCGCCGCGCGTGCGCCGGGCGTCCGAGCCGCGTGCGCAGGGCGCGCTGCTCGACGTGCTGATCTCGCATCGCGCGATGCTCGTGAACGTCGCGCGCGGCTTCGTCGGCTGCGCGAGCCGCGCGGAGGACGTCGTGCACGACGTATTCGTGAAGCTCGTCGAATTCCCCAATCAGGACGCGGTGCGCCAGCCGGTCGCGTACGTGACGCGGATGGTGCGCAACGCATCGATCGACGCGTGCCGCCGGCAAAGCCTCGAAAACGTCTACCACACCGAAGAGGACGACGGCTACGACGTGCCGTCGTCCGAACCGACGCCGGAAGCCGCGCTGATGACGCGCGATACGCTGCGGCGCGTGTGGGCCGCGCTCGACGACCTGCCGGCGCGCAGCCGGGCGGCGTTCGAGATGGTGCGGCTGCGCGAGGAGACGCTGCAGACCGCGGCGCGCGCGCTGAACGTGTCGCAGACGCTCGTGCATTTCATGGTACGCGACGCGGAGCGCCATTGCGCGGAATGCCTCGACGCGTGCCACCGCGGCGTCGCCTGCCCGGTGTTCCTGGGCGGCCGCGCACGGCGGCGGTAAAAAAACGCGCCGCCCAACCGTCTATCAGACAGGAGCGGCCGAATGCGCCGCTTCGCTTCCTTCAACCGCCCAGCGATTTCCGATCATGACGCAAGCCCCGACGCCTTCCGCCGACACCGACGATCTCGTCTATACGGTCGTCATCAACGACGAAGAACAGTATTCGATCTGGCCGACGTTCCGGCCCGTGCCCGCCGGCTGGCGGGAAGTCGGCGTGAGCGGCCCGAAGGCCGACTGCCTCGCGCATATCGAAACCGTCTGGACCGACATGCGCCCCGCGAGCCTGCGCCGCGCGATGGACGGCGAGCGCGCGACGCGCGCGTCGTGACCCGTTGCGCCGCATGTGCGGCGCGTCACCTGAAGAGGACGTTGCATGACCCTGCTTTCGTTGCCGACGCTCGACGACCTGCGTATCGAGCCGGGGCTGCCCACCGTCGTGTCGCCGCGCGGCAACGACGGGATGTCGATCGACGACGTCGCGCCGCTCGCGCGCGAGATCGCGGCCGACACGCTCGAACGGGCGGGCGGCGTGCTGTTCACGGGCTTTCGCGTGCCGTCGATCGACACGTTCCAGCAATTCGCGGCCTCGTTCGGCGATCCGCTGATCGGCTATGAATACGCGTCGACGCCGCGCAGCCAGGTCGAGGGCGCGGTCTACACGTCGACCGAATACCCGCCGCACCGCGCGATTCCGCTGCACAACGAGCAGTCGTACACGCGCGAATGGCCGCTGCGGATCTGGTTCCACTGCGCGCTCGCCGCGCCGAAGGGCGGGGCGACGCCGATCGCGGACAGCCGCGCCGTGTACCGCGCGCTCGATCCGGCGCTCGTCGCGCGCTTCGAGAAACGCGAGCTGCTGTACGTGCGCAATTTCGGGCAGGGGCTCGATCTGCCGTGGCAGCAGTCGTTCGGCACCGACGAGCCGGCCGAGGTCGAGCGGATGTGCGCGGCGCGCGGCATCGAATGCGCATGGCGCACGGACGACGACGGCGAGCTGCTGCTGCGCACGCGGGAACGCTGCCAGGCCGTCGCGCGTCATCCGCGCACGGGCGAGCGCGTGTGGTTCAATCAGGCGAACCTGTTTCACCTGTCGGCGCTCGACGACGACATGCAGGAAGCGCTCGTCGACGCGGTCGGGCTCGAGAACGTGCCGCGCAACGTGTATTACGGCGACGGCGAACCGCTCGAGGCCGATGCGCTCGCGCAGATCCGCGGCGTGCTCGACCAGCAGCGCATCGTGTTCCCGTGGCGCACCGGCGACGTGCTGATGCTCGACAACATGCTGACCGCGCATGCACGCGACCCGTTCGAGGGGCCGCGCAAGGTCGTCGTCGCGATGGCGCAGAGTTACACGGTCCCGCGCGACCGAACGGAGGATTGATGACGCGTAGTACCGCCGCGCTTGCCGCGCGCGGGCTGTCGGTGGGATATCGCGACCATGTCGTGATCGACGGGCTGGACCTGTCGATCGCGGCCGGCCGCGTAACCGCGCTGTGCGGACCGAACGGCTGCGGCAAGAGCACGCTGCTGCGCACGCTCGCGGGCCTGCAGCCCGCGCGTGCCGGCCAGGTCGACGTGAACGGCAAGCCGCTCGCGTCGTTTCGCCGTCGCGCGCTCGCGCGCGAGCTGACGATGCTCGCGCAGTTCAACCAGATTCCGTCGGGCCTCACGGTGCGCGAGCTCGTCGCGTACGGGCGCTATGCGTACGGCGGCTTCCTGCGCGGCCTGTCGCGGGCCGATCATGCGGCGATCGACGAGGCGCTCGACACGAGCGGCCTCGCGGGCGACGCGGAACGCGACGTCGGCGCGCTGTCGGGCGGCGAACGCCAGCGCGCGTGGATCGCGATGGCGCTCGCGCAACAGGCGCCGATCGTGCTCCTCGACGAACCGACGACCTATCTCGACATTCATCACCAGCTCGACATCCTCGATGCGCTGCGTGCGCTGAACCGCGCACGCGGGCTGACGATCGTATGGGTGCTGCACGACCTGAACCAGGCGGCCGCGTACAGCGACGAGATCGTGCTGATGCGCGCGGGCCGCCTCGTCGCGCAGGGCACGCCGGACGCGATGCTCGACCCGGCGCGACTGCGCGCGGCGTTCGGCGTCGAGATGCTGAAGCTCGCGCATCCGCAGACGGGCGCGCCGATGTGCGTGCCGGCCTACGGGCCGTCGACCGACGGCGCACCGCCACAGGCGGCCGGCGTCTTCGACCGGGATCTCGCCCTATGACGACGTTCGCGATGCGCAGGCGCCTCGCGGCGACGGGCAGGGGCGCGGCGAAGGGGCGGGCCGGCGCGATCGCGTTCGGCCTCGTCGCGCTGATCGCGCTGCTCGCGGCGCTGCGGATCGCCCCCGATCTGCGCGTGTGGTGGGCCGCGGCGCCCGGCAGCGATGCCGCCGCGCTCGCGCACGTGTTCCTGTTCGACCTCAACCTGCCGCGCGTCGCGGCCGCGCTCGTCGCGGGCGGCTGCCTCGGCATCGCCGGCGCGCTGTTCCAGTCGCTCACGCGCAATCCGCTCGCGTCGCCCGACCTGCTCGGCGTGACGGGCGGCGCCCAGCTCGGGCTGCTCGCGGCGATGCTGGTGCCGGCGCTGGCGGGCGTCGCGTCGGTGCCGCTGTTGTTCGTGTGCGGGCTCGCGGCCGCCGCCTGCGCGATCGTCGCGGCGGGCGGCTGGCGCGCGACGCCGTTGCGGCTCGTGCTCGCGGGCAGCGTCTGCATGCTGCTGTTCGCGGCGCTGTCGACGCTCGTGCTCGCGTTTTTCGAGCAGAACATCGCGGGCGCCGCGCTGTGGACCAACGGCAGCCTGTACCAGCCGGGCGCGACGGGCCTCGCGCTCGCCGCGCGCTGGCTCGTCGTGCCGCTCGTCGCGCTGCCGTTCGTGATCCGGCCGCTGAATCCGCTCACGCTCGGCGACGATGCGGCGGCCGCGGCCGGCGTGCGCGTCGATGCGACGCGGCTCGCCGCGACGATCGTCGCGGTCGCGTTCACGAGCGTGGCCGTCAGCATCGCGGGCCCGCTGTCGTACGTCGGCCTCGTCGCGCCGAACCTGCTGCGCCAGGTGCGCGGCGCGCGCGCGGCGCGGCTCGGCGTGCTGGTGCCGCTGTCGGCGCTCGCCGGCGGTGCGCTCGTGCTCGTCACCGACAGCGCGGTGCTCGCGTCGGGCCTCGATGCGACGCTGTCGACCGGCGTCGCGATCGCGCTGGTCGGCACGCCGCTGATGCTCGCGATGATCCGGCGCGGCGCCGCGTGGTCGGGCGTGTTGCATGCGGATGGCGAACGCGCGGCGGGCGGCGGCTCGACGCGGCTCGTCGGCTGGCTCGAACGGCTCGGCTGGCCGTTGCGCACCGTGCTGTTCGTCGTGGCGGGCGGCCTGGTCGTGTTCGTCGGCGTGTCGGCCGGCCCCGAATGGCTGTCGCCCGCGCGCTGGTCGGCCGCGCTGTCCGGTCACGACGCGCTCGCGCGGATGCTGATCGACCTGCGCATGCCGCGCCTGCTGTGCGCGCTGCTCGCCGGTGCGTTGCTGGCAGTCAGCGGCGTCGCGATGCAGAGCGTCGTGCGCAATCCGCTCGCGGGCCCCGAAGTGCTCGGCGTGACGCAGGGCGCGGGGCTCGTCACGCTGTTCGCGTTGTCGACGTGGCCGCTGATGGGCCATGCGACGCTTGCCGCCGCCGCGCTGATCGGCGGCGGGTTGTCGCTCGCGATCACGCTCGCGCTGAATCACCGCCATCGCTACGCGCCGCTCGCGGTTGCGCTCACCGGCATCGTGATCGGCGCGCTGTGGACCACGCTCGCGCAATGGCTGATCACGCAGGAAAGCGTGCAGCCCGCGCGCTTCGTCGTGTGGCTCGTCGGCGGCACGTACGGTCGCAGCTGGGGCGAGGTGTCGATGCTGCTGCCGTGGTGCGTGCTCGCGGTGCCGGTGTTCGCGTGGCTCGCGAAACCGCTCGACATGCTCGCGCTCGGCGACGATCAGGCGGCCGCGCTCGGCCTGCCGGTGGCCGCGCTGCGGCCGCTCGCGCTGACGATCGCGACGCTCGCCGCGTGCGCGGCCGTCGCGGCGGTCGGGCCGGTCGGCTTCATCGGGTTGATGGCGCCGCACGTCGCGACGATGCTCGGCGCGCGCCGGCATCGCACGCGGCTGTGGCTCGCGGCGGCATGCGGCGCGCTGATCCTCGGCGTCGCGGATCTGGCGGCGCGCACCGTCGTCGCGCCGCGCGAAGTGCCGGCCGGCGTGCTGACCGCGCTGATCGGCGCGCCGTACCTGCTCGGGCTGCTGATTCTCGAGGGGCGCCGCGCCCGGCGCGCGGGGCGATGACGCCGGCGCTCGACGGCGCGCGCGCCACGCGCTTTTCGGCGTTCGCGCCGGAACCGTTCGCCGAGCACCTCGACGTCGTGTGGCTCGGCATGCCCGACGACGCGCATGCGCCGGGGCGCGTCATCGTGCCCGTCAGCGCGTTGCCCGCGCACCGCGACGCCGTGCTCGGCGCGATGGTCGACCATTACGGCGGCGATCCCGCGCAGCATGCGCGCGCGCTGATGTCGCAATGGAGCAAATACTATTTCGGCCGCGCGGCGCCGGCCGGCGTCGTCGCCGCGCTGACGCTCGGCCGTCCGCTCGACATGACGCCCGAACGCACGTTCGTCGCGCTCGACGACGGGATGCCGGCCGCGCTGTATTTCGCGAGCGACGCGCTCGGCGCGCCGTGCGACGAACCCGAGCCGCGCTATGCGGGGCTCGTCGCGCATCTCGGCGCGGTGATCGACCTGCTCGCGGCAATGGGCCGCGTCACGCCGCGCGTGCTGTGGAGCAACGCGGGCAACCTGCTCGACTATCTGCTCGATACGTATCGTTCGCTGCCGTGCGCGGCCGATCCCGTCCGCGATGCGGACTGGCTGTTCGGTTCGGCCTGCGTGCGCGGCGAATCGAATCCGCTGCGCCAGCCCGTGCGCGATGCCGTGCCGCGCTCGCCGCTGCTGCCGACGCCGTTTCGCGCGCGCCGCGTGTGCTGCCTGCGCTACGAAATTCCTGGAGAAACGCAACTGTGTGGAAGCTGCCCCCTGCTACTGACGATGGACGACGCGGCGCTGGCCGGGCAGGACGCGATCCGGTGACGCACGCCGGCCGCCGGCATGTGCTCGGCACGCTCGCGGCCGCGCTCGGCGCCGCGTGCTGCGGCGCGTTTTCCGCGTCGGCGGCCGCCGCTTCCGTGGCCGGAGGCGCCGGCGGTGCGCAGGGCGGCGTGTCGCTGGCCGGCAATCCCGTCGTGTCGCAGGCTAGCGCGAGGATGCCCGTGCGGCCGCAGCGCGTGGTCGCGCTCGACTTCATGTTCGCGGAAAGCGTGATCGCGCTCGACCTCGTGCCGGTCGGGATGGCCGATACCGCGTTCTACCCGGGCTGGCTCGGCTACCGCAGCGAGCAGCTCGCGCACGTGACCGACATCGGCTCGCGGCAGGAGCCGGGGCTCGAGGCGATCGCGGCGGTCAAGCCGGATCTCATCATCGGCGTCGGTTTCCGGCATGCGCCGATCTTCGACGCGCTCGACCGGATCGCGCCGACGATCCTGTTCCAGTTCAGCCCGAACGTGTCGGAAGACGGCGTGCCGGTCACGCAGCTCGACTGGATGCGGCAGATCTTCCGGACGATCGGCGCGGTGACGGGGCGCGACGCGCGCGCGCAGGCGGTCGAAGCGCAACTCGACGCCGGCATCGCGCGCAACGCGGCGCGGCTCGCGGCCGCGGGCCGCCACGGCGAGCGCGTCGCGCTGCTGCAGGATCTCGGCTTGCCCGATCGTTACTGGGCCTATACGGGCAACAGCACGTCGGCGGGCCTCGCGCGCGCGCTCGGGCTCGATCCGTGGCCGCGGAAGCCGACGCGGGAGGGCACGCTGTACGTGACGTCGGCCGATCTGCTGCGGCAGCGCGACCTGGCCGTGCTGTTCGTGACCGCGTCGGGGATGGACGTGCCGTTGTCGTCGAAACTCGATTCGCCTGTATGGCGTTTCGTGCCCGCGCTGCGTGAGCACCGGATCGCGCTGATCGAGCGCAATATCTGGGGATTCGGCGGCCCGATGTCGGCGCTGAAGCTGGCCGACGTGATGACCGATACGATGCTGAAGCTGCCGGCCGTGCGTTGAGCGCCGGGCGCGCTTCGAGCCGCGGACGACGCTGCATTTGACGGGCAGGGCGCGGCGACCGGCCTGACGACACGCGGTTTCCGCCTTTCCGTTTCGCGACACGTCAGTCGAATCCCCCGCTGAAACGAAAATCGCCGACACGCTGCCATCGCAGCGTGTCGGCGATTTTTTCGATCGACCGTCGGTGTCGTGTTACGCGCTCAGCGCATCGACGCCATCCTGCGCACGCAGGCGCGCCGGTTGCGTGTCGCTGACGATGCGCCCGTTGTCGAGCTTCAACAGACGGTCGGCGAGATCGAAGTAGCGGTCGTCGTGCGTGATCACGATCACGGCCTTGCCGCGCGCGCGCAGCTCGGGCAGCAGTTGTTCGTAGAACACGGCCTTGAACGACGGGTCCTGGTCGGCCGCCCATTCGTCGAACAGGTAGAACGGGCGATCTTCCAGGTAGGCGACGACGAGCGCGAGCCGCTTGCGCTGCCCGGTCGACAGCGCGCGCGTCGAAAACGCGCCGTCGACCACCTTCACCTTGTGGTCGAGCGCGAGTTTCGCGACGAGCGCGTTCGCCCGCGCATCGGCCTGCGCGCGGGACGGATCGTCGGGGTCGACGATGCCGAGCAGCGCATCGAACAGGTGGAAATCGTTGAACACCGCGCTGAAGCGCTGCCGATAGGCCGCGCGCTCGCGCCAGCCGATCGTGCAGCCATCGACCTCGATCGTGCCTTGCTCGGGCTCGTACAGCCCCGTCAACACCTTCGCGAGCGTCGTCTTGCCGCTGCCGTTGCCGCCGACGATGAACACGAGCTCGCCCGGCTTGATCGTCAAATCGATCGGCCCGATGCTGAACATCCGTTCGTCGCGCTCGTGGAAATACGCATGCGTGACGCCGCGCAGCGTGACCGCGCCGGCCGGCGGCATGTCGGGCGCATCGGCCGCGGGCGGCACCGTGCGCAGCGCGCCGAACTCGGCCATCACGCCTTCGATCCGCGTGAGCGACACGCGCGCCGCGTTGACGGTCGGCAGGTTGTTCAGCAGGCCGTCGAGCGGCACGAGCATGAACAGGAACACGACGACGTAGCCGGCGGCCGCGGCCGGGTCGGCATGCACGCCGAGCTGCGGCCAGAACGACGCGACGCCGAGGAATACGTAGAACAGGAAGATGATCCAGCCGACCCCGACCGCATACGCGCTGAACGCGCGGCGGCGGTGGTCGCGCACTTCGCCGATGGCGGCGCCGAGCTGGCCGTCGACGAACTGGCGGGCGCGCGCGTCGTGCAGCTTCAGCTCCTTCGCGCCGGAGAACAGCGAGCCGAGATAGCCGAACAGGCGGTCCTGCGCCTGGCCGGCGGCTTCGAGCGCCGCGATCGCGCGGCGGTCGCCGGTGTGATAGCCGAGCGAGCCGGCGACGATCGCGGCCAGCGCCAGCAGGCACACGGGCCAGGACAGCCACGCGAGATAGCCGAGGCAGCCGAACACGATCGAGCCGTGCATGACCAGGTTCGGCAGCGCGAAGAACAGCATCGACACGTTGGTCGCGTCGTCGGTCAGCACCGACTGCACGGGCGCCGCGCCGATCCGCTCGATGTCGCGCAGTTCGGCCGCGCCGACGCGCCGCGCCAGATGCACGCGCAGCCGCGCCATCGTGTCCTGCGACAGGCGGGCGAACAGCGTGCCCGACACGATCCGCGTGACGAGCGCGATCACCGCGCACAGTGCGAAGCGCCACGCGAGGGACGCATCGGCGGCGCCCGGTTGGGACAGCGCGCGGTTCAGCGTCGCGACGAGCAGCACGCTCGCGACACCGTTCAGCACGCAGGCGGTCAGCGCCAGCGTGAGCGACACGCGGCTTTCGCGCAGCAGCGCAAGGATCAGGCGCGCCGCGGGGCGGCCGGGGGAAGCGTCGAGGGACGGCGGGGAAGAAGGCTCGTGGGCGGCTGTCATCGGCAACGTCGGTAAAGGGAAGGCAGGCAATAACGCGAAAAACGGCAAATCCGGCGCGAAAGCGGCGGGCGGGGCGAACCCCGTTCCGGCTTTCCTCCCTGATAGACGAACGGGCCGCGCAAATATTTAGCGACATCGTCAAAAAAAAGCGGTCGCACGCATTTTGCGCACAAAGCGGTAAAAAATCGGCCGCGTCGTTCGTCACACCAGTGAAGCCGCCCCAAGCGGCCCCGAGACTTGGCCGAAGCGGCCGGACCGAAGGATTTCACGCACATGACGAGTTTCCCGACTGCGCTGCATCACCGAATCCGCGAACTGGCGCGCATCGCGCCCGACGCGCCCGCCATCGCGGTGCCTTTCCAGAACGACCTGCGCCTGTCGCGCGGTGCGCTCGACGCACGCGCATCGCAACTCGCCCGGCGCCTGCGCGCGGCCGGCGTCGGCGCCGAAGTGCGGGTCGGCGTGTGTGTCGAGCGTTCCGGCGACCTGTTCGTCGCGCTGCTGGCCGTGCTGAAGGCCGGCGGCGTGTTCGTGCCGCTCGATCCGCGCCATCCGGCCGCGCGCCTCGACTGGATCGTGCAGGACGCGCAATTGCGCCACGGCATCGTCGACGCCGCCGGCCGCGCGGCGCTCGGCACGCCGTTCGAACACGCGTTCGACGCAACGGAGAAGGCATCGGGCGTCGCGCAGGATCCCGCGTTCGATGACGACATCGTGACCGTGCATCCGCGTTCGGCCGCCTACATGATCTATACGTCGGGCTCGACCGGCACGCCGAAGGCGGTGGTCGTCGAGCACGGGCCGCTCGCCGCGCATTGCGACGCGCTCGCGGCCGCGCTGCCGATCGAGGCCGGCGACCGTCTGCTGCATTTCGCGTCGGTCAACTTCGACGCCGCGCACGAATGCTGGCTCGCGCCGCTCGCGGTCGGCGCCGGCATCGTCGTGGCGCCGCCGCAGCCGTTCGCGCCGGACGCCGCGCATGCGCTGATGGTGCGCGAAGCCGTGAACGTCGCCGCATTTCCGCCGGCGTACCTGCGCGAATTCGCGGCCGTCGCCGCGCGCGACGGCGTGCCGCCGGCCTTGCGCGTGCTCGCGTTCGGCGGCGAAGCGCTGCCGCAGCAGGCGTTCGAATTCGTGCGCCGCACGTTCCCGGCGGTACGTCTGATCAACGGTTACGGGCCGACCGAAGCCGTGATCTCGCCGATGCTGTGGCCGGTCGAACCGGGCGAGACGCCGGTGCTGGCCGCCGACGACGCATTTGCGTCGCTGCCGATCGGCCGCGTGATCGGCCCGCGGGTCGCGCGCATCGACGGCGCCGACGCCGCTGGGGTGGGCGAGTTGCTGCTCGGCGGCGTGTGCGTCGCACGCGGTTATCACGGTCGCCCGGCGCTCACGGCCGAGCGTTTCATTCCCGATGCGGACGGTGAACCCGGCGCGCGCGTCTATCGCACCGGCGACCTTGCACGCCTGCGCGACGACGGCGCATACGATTATCTGGGCCGCCTCGACGATCAGGTCCAGGTGCGCGGCGTGCGCGTGGAGCCGGCGGAAATCGCCGCGTGCCTGCGCTCGCACCCGGCCGTGGCCGACGCGGCCGTGCTGGCCGACACCGCCAGCGGGCCGACGCGGCTGATCGCGTGCGTCGCGCTGTGCGCGGCGGCCGACGATGCCGCATTGAAGGCGCACGTGGCCGCGCAATTGCCGGCCGCGTGGCAGCCGCACCGGTTCGTACGTTGCGACGCGCTGCCTTATACGCTGAACGGCAAGCTCGACCGTGCCGCGCTGCGCGAGCGGATTGCCGCCGCGCGCGACACGACGCAAGCTGCCGGCGAGGCGCCACGCACGCCGACCGAACAACAGATCGCGGATATCTGGCAAACGCTGCTGGGCCTCGACGTCACGCCGTCGCGCGACGATCGTTTCTTCGCGCTGGGCGCCGACTCGCTCGCCGCGATGCAGTTGCAGGCCGCGATCCGTGCCGCCGTGCGCGTGAATCTGCGGCTCGACACGCTGTTCGCCGATCCGGCGCTCGCCGAACTGGCCGAAACCGTCGACCGCGCGGAACGCGAGACCGGCGAACCGCTGGCCGCGATTGCCGCGCGCGGCGCGCCGGCCGATGCGGCCGCGGCGGGTGCGCCGTACGTCGATCGTGCGGCATCGCTCGCGCAGCAACGCTTCTGGGTGCTCGCGCAAACGCGCGACGCCAGCGCCGCGTATCACATCGCCGCGCACTGGACGATCGACGGCGTGCTCGACCGCGACGCGCTGCAGCGTGCGCTCGATCACGTGATCGGGCGTCACGAAGCATGGCGCACGACGCTCGTCGACAACGACGACGGCGTCGTGATGCAGCGGATTCACGCGCATCTGCCGGTGTCGATCGCCGCGGTCGACCTGCGCGAACAGCCGCCGGCTGCCCGTGACGCGCAAGCCGCGCGTCTTGCCGAGCGCGACGCGGCCGAACCGTTCGACCTCGCGCGCGGCCCGTTGCTGCGCGCGACGCTGGTCGCGCTCGCGGACGACCGTCACCGGCTGCTGCTGACCGCGCATCACGCGATCACCGATGGCTGGAGCTCGCGCTGCGCGTTCGACGAACTGTCGGCGGCGTACCGCGCGTATGCCGAAGGCCGCGAACCGTCGCTGCCCGCCTTGCCGATCCAGTACGCCGACTACGCGGACTGGCAGCGCGACATGCTGGCCGGCGGCGAGGGGGAGCGCCAGCTCGACTACTGGCGAGGCGCGTTGCGCGACGTGCCGGGCCCGCTCGCGCTGCCGGTGGATCGCCAGCCGGGCGACGCACGCACGCTGCACGGCGCGCGCGTATCGGTACGCCTGCCCGATGCGGTCGCGGCCGACGTGCGGCAACTCGCCCGCGACGCGCAGGCGACCGTCTTCACGGTGCTGCTGGCCGCGCTCGACGCGTGGCTGTCGCGCCTGACCGGCGAAACGGACGTCGTCGTCGCGGTGCCGGTCGCGCATCGCCAGCGCCCCGAAACGCGTGCGTTGCTGGGTCTTTTCCTGAACACGGTCGCGCTGCGCGTACGCGTGGCGCCGACGCTGCCGTTCCGTGCGCTCGTCGACGCGGCGCGTACCGCGGCGCTCGATGCGGTCGCGCACCAGGACGTGCCGTTCGAGCGCGTCGTCGACGCGGTGAAGCCGCCCGTCAAGCGCGGCGACGAATGGCTGCGCGTGAAATTCGCGCAGCAGTTCGACGCACGGCACGACAGCGTGCTGCCGGGCGCCACGGCGGTCGCGACGCCGGGGCCCGATCTCGCCGCGCGCTTCGATTTCGCGCTGGATTTCACCGACGACGCGAACGGGATCGAACTGGTCGCGGCCTATGCGACCGACTGCATCGATGCCGATACCGCGCGTGCCTGGCTCGACAGCTATGCGGCGCTCGTCGCGTCCGCCGCGCATGAGCCGCATGCGACGACGGCCGCGCTGCCGTGCGATGCATCGGCTGTGTCGCGCCAGCCGCGCGACGGCCGTGCACTGCGCGTCGAACATGCCGACGTCGTTGCCGCATTCGCGCGGCAGGCGGCCGCGTATCCGCATCGCGTCGCGCTTGCCGACGCATCGGCATCGCTGACGTTCGCCGAGCTCGACGACGCATCGAATCGCATCGCGCGGGCGCTGGCGCAACGCGGCGTGGCCGCCGAAGCGCCGGTCGTCGTCTGTATCGAGCGTTCGGCGCGTTTCGTCGTCGGCCTGCTCGGCGCGCTGAAAGCCGGCGCGCTGGCCGTGCTGCTCGACCCCGCGCAGCCGGCCGCGCGTCTTGCGGCGGCTGCTGCCGACTGCGGCGTGCGCTGGGCGCTCGTCGCCGAGCCGGCCGCGTGGCCGGCCGGCATCGACGCGCAGCCGCTCGACGTCGACGCGCTCGCGCAGGACGCGACGCTCGCCCATGCGGCCGGCGCGCGCGTCGCGCCGCACCCGGAACAGGGTGCGTACCTGATCTATACGTCGGGCTCGACCGGCACGCCGAAGGGCGTCGTCGTGTCGCACGGCGCGCTGGCCGACTACGTGCAGGGGATGCTCGACGAACTCGCGTTCGCGCCCGACGCATCGTTCGCGATGGTGTCGACCGTCGCGGCCGACCTCGGCCACACGACGCTGTTCGGCGCGTTGTGCGCGGGCCGCACGCTGCACCTGCTGCCGGCCGCGTGCGCGTTCGATCCGGACCTGTTCGCCGACGAAATGCGCCGCCGTGAAGTCGGCGTGCTGAAGATCGTGCCGAGCCACCTGCAGGCGCTGCTCGATGCGCGCGTGCCGGCCGACGTGCTGCCGCGCCACGCGCTCGTGACGGGCGGCGAAACACTCACGTGGGCGCTCGTCGCGCGGTTGGCCGCGCTCGCGCCGGCCTGCCGCGTGATCAACCATTACGGGCCGACCGAAGCGACGGTCGGCGCGATCGCATGCGACACCGCGTCGATCGCCGCCGATGCGCGCGATCCCGCGAGCGGCGTGCCGCTCGGCCTGCCGTTGCCGAATGCGCGCGCGCTGGTGCTCGACGCGTTCGGCGCGTGCGTGCCGGCCGGCGCGACCGGCGAGCTGTATCTCGGCGGCCCGGGCGTCGCGCGCGGCTACCTCGGCCGCCCGGCGCAAACGGCGGAGCGCTTCGTGCCCGATCCGTTCACGCCGGGCGCGCGGCTGTATCGCACCGGCGACCGCGTGCGGTTGCGTACGGACGGCCGCGTCGCCTTCCTCGGCCGTATCGACGATCAGGTGAAGATTCGCGGCTACCGTGTCGAGCCGGGCGAGGTGAGTGCGGCCGTGCGCGCGGCCGGCCCGATCGCGCAGGCCGAAACGCTCGCGATCGAGCACGACGGCCGCCTGCGGCTCGCGACGTTCGTCGTGATGCGCGACGGCGCCGCGTTCGACGAAGCGGCCTTGCGTGCCGCGCTCGCCGCGAAGCTGCCCGACTATATGGTGCCCGCGCAATTCGTCGCGCTCGCGCGTCTGCCGGTGACGGCGAACGGCAAGATCGATCGCGCGGCATTGCGCGAACTGGCCGTCGCGCCGGTTGCAGCCGCGTCCGGCGATGCGCCGCAAGGCACGATCGAAACGGTGCTCGCCGACGTCTGGCAGGCCGTGCTGAAGGCGCCGAAGGTCGGCCGCGACGACAATTTCTTCGAACTCGGCGGCGATTCGATCCTCGTGCTGCAGGTGATCGCCCGGGCGCGCAAGCGCGGCGTGCGCTTCACGCCGAAGCAGCTGTTCGACGGGCCGACGGTCGCCGAACTCGCGCGCATCGCGAAAACGGATGACACGGCCGTCGCCGCGCAGCAGCCGGCGAGCACGGTCGGAACGACACATGCAACACCGGCTGACACGCCGATCCTGACGCCCGCGCAACAGCGCTTCTTCGCGCTCGATATCCCGCGCCGTGGCCACTGGAACCAGTCGGTGTCGTTCGATGTGCGCGGCACGTTCGATGCGGACGCCTTCGCACGCGCATTCGACGCGTTGCTCACGCATCACGACGCATTCCGCCAGCGCTTCGCGCGCGGCGCTGACGGCACATGGCACGCGAGCGACGCGGCGAAGCCGTACGACGCGCTGCCGTTCGTCGAAGTCGTCGCACGCGACGAAGCCGACGCGCTGGCGCGCTTCGATGCGCTGCAACGCCGTCTCGACCTCGGCAACGGGCCGCTTGCCTGCGCGTGTGCGGCACGGCTGCCGGACGGTTCGACGCGACTCTATCTGGCAATTCACCATGCGATCGTCGATGGCGTGTCGTGGCGCATCCTGCTCGACGACCTCGACACCGGCTACCGCGCCGCATGCGAACGCACGCCGCTCCGCCTGTCGCAGCCGGGCCTGCGTGCGGACGCCTGGGCCGCACGGCTCGCCCGCGCGGCGACGGAGCCGGCGTCGCCGTTCGCGGGCGAAGCCGCCTACTGGGCCGGCATGGCGCAGGGCGACGACATCGTGCCCGATCACGCCGACGCAGCGGCGACGAACGCCGATGCGGCCGTCGTCGTGCAGACGATCGACGCGGCATTGACCCGCGCCGCGCTCACCGACGCGCACGCGGCCTATCGCACGCAGACGATCGAGCTGCTCGGCGCGGCGCTCGCGCTGGCGCTGGCCGGCGCGCGCGGCGCCGCATCGTGCCGGGTCGAACTCGAAGGACACGGCCGCGAAGCGCTGTTCGACGATGCGGATGCCAGCCGCACGATCGGTTGGCTGACGAGCCATTACCCGGTGACGCTGCCGGTCGAGGCGACGGCCCGCGACACGCTGTGCGCGGTCAAGGACACGCTGCGCGCGGTGCCGCACAAGGGGCTCGGCTTCGGCGTGCTCGCGCACTACGGCGATGCGGCCACGCGTGCGACGCTGGCTGCCGTGCCGCGCCCGCGCGTCACGTTCAACTATCTCGGCCAGTTCGACGCGCCGCGCGATGCGACGCTCGTCCCGCGTTTCGGCGGCACGGGTGTCGAGCGCGATCCTCAAGGGCCGCTCGGCAATACGCTCGCGATTCATGCGTACCTCGACACGGACGGCGACGGCGCGCGCACGCTGAAAGTGCATTGGGTCTACGGTGCGCCGCAATTCGAACGCGCGACGATCGACGCGTTCGCCGCACGCTTCGCGGCCGCGCTGCGCGAACTCGTCGACGCATGCGCATCGCGCATCGCGCATCGTGGCGCCGGCGCGACGCCGGGCGATTTCCCGCTCGCGCAGGCCGCCGGACTCACGCAGGCCGCGATCGAACGCGCGCCGCTCGACTGGCGCGCGATCGACGACGTGTATCCGCTGTCGCCGATGCAGCAGGGCATCCTGTTCCATGCGTTGTTCGCGCCGGGCCACGCGAGCTACGTGAACCAGCTCGTCGCGACCGCGACCGCGCTGGATGCCGACCGGCTGGCGGCCGCGTTCGACGCGTCCGTCGCGCGTCACGACATCCTGCGCACGAGCGTGATGCCGGACGAGGCCGCGCCGCTGCAGTGCGTGCATCGTCACGCGCGCATGCCGGTCGAGCAGCTCGACTGGCGCACGCGCGGCGACACGCTCGACGCCGATTTCGACGCGTGGCTCGCGGCCGACCGCACGCGCGGCTTCGACTGGCGCGAGCCGCCGCTGATGCGGCTCACGCTGATCCGCGTGACGGACGATGCGTGGCGGGTCGTCTGGACGCGTCACCACGTGCTGCTCGACGGCTGGAGCACCGCGCGCCTGCTCGCCGACGTGCTGCGCGACTACCGCGACCCGGACGCCGTGTCGCCGTTCGCGAGCCGCCCGGCGCTGCGCTATCGCGATTTCATCGCATGGCTCGGCACGCGCGACCGCGACGCCGACGAGCGCTTCTGGACCGAGCGCCTGGCGCGGCTCGACGCACCGACGCTGATCGCGGAACGCACGGCCGACCGCGCGGAGGCCGAGATGGTCACGTGGCGCGCGACGCTCGATGCCGACACGACGGCGCGCGTCGCGCAGACCGCCCGCGCGCTGAAGCTGACCGTCAACACGCTGGTGCAGGGCGCATGGGCGCTCGCGCTGCAGCGGATGACGCACCAGCCGGCCGTCGCGTTCGGCGCGACCGTCGCCGGCCGTCCCGATGCGCTCGCGGACGTCGACTCGGTGCTCGGCCTCTTCATCAACACACTGCCGGTCATCACCGCACCGGCGCCGCGGCAACGTGCGGCCGACTGGCTGCAAACGCTGCAACGCGAAAACGCGGCGGCCGCCGAACATGCGCACACGCCGCTCGCCGACATCCAGCGCTGGGCGCGCGGGTCGGGCGGCGCACTGTTCGACACGCTGGTCGTGTTCGAGAACTATCCGGTCGACGAATCGGTGCGCGACGCCGATCCGCGCGCGCTGGCGTTGAGCGGCGTACGCAGCATCGAGGCGACCGATTTCGCGCTGACGCTCGTGATCGAGAGCGGCGCCGAACTGACGATCGACTACGGCTACGACACCGCACGCGTCGATGCGCGTCAGGTCGAGACCTGGCATCGTGCGTTTGCCTGCGCGCTCGATGCGCTGGCCCGTACGCCGGAAGCGCGGCTCGGCACGCTGTCGATCGCCGACGAGGCGACCCGCGATGCGCTGGCGGCTGCGCAGGACACGGCGCAAACCTGGCCGGACGCGCAGCGTCAGCCGCTGCATCTGCAATTCATGGACGCCGCACGCGCGACGCCCGACGCGACCGCACTCGAATACGCGGACGCTCACGGCCGCGTGCAGCGCGCGACCTATCGCGAACTCGACGCCGCTACGTCGCGCATCGCCGCCGCGCTGCGCCGGCGCGGCGTGCAGCCCGATACGCCGGTCGCACTGTGCGTCGAGCGCTCGTTCGACATGGTGATGGCGCTCGTCGGCGTGCTGAAGGCCGGCGCCGCGTACCTGCCGGTCGATCCAGACTATCCGGCCGAGCGCATCGCATACCTGCTGCGCGATGCGCGGCCGGCCGTCGCGATCACGCAGGCGCATCTGCGCGAGCCGGTCGAGGCCGCGCTGGGCGAGGGCGCCGACACGCCGTTGCTGACGGTCGCGGATCTGCTGGCCGACGAAGCGGGCGAGATCGACGACGCAACCATCGCGATCGACGACGCGCAGCTCGCGTACCTGATCTACACGTCCGGCTCGACCGGCAAGCCGAAGGGCGCCGGCAACACGCACGGCGCGCTCGCGAACCGGATCGCGTGGATGCAGCACGCGTACCGGCTGACGCGCGACGACGTCGTGCTGCACAAGACGCCGTTCGGTTTCGACGTGTCGGTGTGGGAGTTCGTGTGGCCGCTCGCGATCGGCGCGAAGCTCGCGATCGCCGCGCCGGGCGACCACCGCGACCCGGCGCGCCTGGCCGCCGCGATCCACGCGCACGGCGTGACGGTGCTGCATTTCGTGCCGTCGATGCTCGCCGCGTTCGCCGCGTATCTCGACGATTTCTCGGCCGCCGCGCAATGCGACAGCGTGCGCCTGATCGTCGCGAGCGGGGAGGCGCTGGCGCCCGAACTCGTCGCGAAGATGGCGCGGTTGCTGCCGAACGCGACGCTCGTGAACCTGTACGGGCCGACCGAGGCCGCGATCGACGTGTCGCACTGGACCTGCGGCCCCGACGACGCGCAGGCGGTCGCGGTGCCGATCGGCCATCCGATCGCGAACCTGCAACTGCACGTGCTCGATGCCGCATGGCAGCCGGTGCCGGCCGGCGCGACCGGTGAACTGTATCTCGCGGGCGCGGGCCTCGCGCGCGGCTATCTCGGCCGTCCGGCGCTCACCGCCGAGCGCTTCGTGCCCGATCCGTTCGTGCCGGGCGCGCGCATGTACCGCACCGGCGACCTCGCACGCCGACGCGCGGACGGCGCGCTCGACTACCTCGGCCGTGTCGACACGCAGGTGAAGCTGCGCGGCCAGCGGATCGAGCCGGGCGAGATCGAAGCGCTGCTGCGCGCGGCGCCGGGCGTCAACGATGCGGTCGTGATCGTGCGCGACGAGCAACTGATCGGCTATGTCGCGCGCGGCGACGCCGGCCCGCTCGACCGTGCGGCGCTGCTCGACGCGCTGCGTGCGCAACTGCCGGCGTACATGGTGCCGTCGCAGTTGATCGAGCTCGATGCGTTGCCGGTCACGCCGAACGGCAAGTGCGACCGCCATGCGCTGCCCGCGCCGGTGCGCGAAGCAAGCGAAACCGTCGAACTCGCGACCGATACCGAGCGCGCGCTCGCGGCAATTTGGCAACGCGTGCTGCACGTGGACGCGATCGGCCGCGACGGCGATTTCTTCCTGCTCGGCGGCCACTCGCTGCTCGCGACGCAGGCCCATGCGCAGGCGAACCTGCACTGGGGGCTCGCGCTGCCGCTGCGCACGCTGTTCGATACGCGCACGCTCGCGCGCTGCGCGCAAGCGATCGACGCGGCCTGCGTGGCACGCGGCGCGACCGATGCGGCGAGCGCGATCGACGCGCTGCTCGGCGAACTGGAAACCCAATAAGGACGACGGATGACGAAGGTTCAACCCGACTGGCTCGCGCTCGCGACGCGTTTCGCGCAACTGCCCGACGCGCAGCGCGCGGTCTTCATCGACAAGCTCGGCGCGGCCGGCATCGACTTCCGCGTACTGCCGATTCCGCCGCGCACGCCGCGCGGCGATCGCGTGCCGGCGTCGTTCGCGCAGACGCGGCTGTGGCTGCACGCGCGGCTGATCGATGCGCCGGACGCGTATCACATCACCGAGCGCCTGGCGCTGACGGGGCCGCTCGACGTGCATGCGCTGCGTCTGGCATGCGATGCATTGATCGCGCGCCACGAGGCGCTGCGCACGACCTTCGACGAAGCGCAGGACGGCGTCGCGCAGACGATCCACGCACCGCTGCGCTGCCCGTGGCGCGAAACCGATCTCGAAGCGCTGCCGGACGCGCAGCGCGCGGCGCGCGCCGAAGCGGTGGCAACGGCCGATGAAGCCGAGCCGTTCGATCTCGGCACGGCGCCGCTCGTGCGCGCGCATCTGGTGCGCTTCGACGCGACGCATCACTGGCTCGCACTGACCGTGCATCACATCGTGTCGGACGGCTGGTCGTCGGGCGTGATGCTGTTCGAGCTTGCGGCGTTCTATCGCGCGTATGCGTCGGGGGAACCGGTGCCGCTCGCGCCGCTGCCGATCCAGTACGCCGACTACGCGCTGTGGCAGCGCCGCTGGCTCGATGCCGGCGAACGCGACCGTCAGCTCGCATTCTGGCGCGAGCGGCTCGATCCGCAGCGCGGCGTGCTGACGCTGCCCGGCGCGTCCGCGCGGCCGGCCCGTCGCAGTGCGCGCGGCGCGCGTCATGTGTTTTCGCTCGACGCGCGTATCGGCGCGCAGTTGCGTGCGTTCGCGGCGGCGTCCGGCGCGACGCCGTTCGCGGTGCTGCTCGCCGCGCTCGATGCGCTGCTGGCGCGCGCGACCGGCGACGCGCGGATCTGCGTCGGCGTGCCGGCCGCGAACCGCGAACGCGCGGAAGTCGCCGGCCTGATCGGCTTCTTCGTCAACACGCTGGCGATCGACGTCGACGTGCCCGCGCACGGCGATTTCTCGTCGCTGGTCGCGCGTACGCAGCGCGCGCTCGTCGACGCGCAGATGCACCAGGACGTGCCGTTCGAGCAGGTGGTCGACGCGCTCGGCGTGCCGCGCAGCGCGAGTCACCATCCGCTGTTCCAGGTGATGGCCGCATACGGCGAACGCCGCGCGCTGCCGCCGCTCGGCGCGGCGTCGGCCGCGCTGCTGCCGTCGGGCACGCCGTCCGCGAAATTCGACCTGACGCTGTCCGTCGAGGCGACGCCGGACGGCACGTTCGACGCCGCCTTCATCTACGCGCTCGACCTGTTCGACGCGGATGCGATCGCACGGCTGGCCGCGCGCTTCGTCACGCTGCTGACCGATGCGCTCGCGCGTCCCGAGATGCCGATCGGCGATCTCGACTGGCTGCCCGCCGACGAACGCGCGCAGCTCTTCGCGTGGAACGCGCCGGCCGGCGCGACCGACGCCGAGCCGTTCGTACCGGTGCATGCGCGCATCGCCGCGCATGCGCACGCGCGGCCCGACGCACGTGGCGTCGCCGATATCGACCGCGCGTTGACGCGCGGCGAGGTCGATGCCCGTGCCGCACGTTTGGCGCGCCATCTGGTGGCGGCCGGCGTGCGGCCCGAGATGCGCGTGGGCGTCGCGCTGCAGCGCTCGGTCGACCTGCTCGTCGCGCTGATCGCGGTGCTGAAGTCGGGCGCCGCGTTCGTGCCGCTCGATCCGGCTCATCCGCGCGAACGGCTCGCGCAGATCGTCGGCGATGCGGCCATCGCGCACGTGCTGACCGACGCCGCGAGCGCCGCATCGCTGCCCGAATTGCCTGAACTGCGCATCTGGCGCGCCGACGCAATCGATGCGCTCGACGAAGCCGCGCACGTCGCGCTGCCGGCCGTGCTGCCCGGCCATGCAGCGTATGCGATCTACACGTCGGGATCGACCGGCAAGCCGAAGGGCGTGATCGTCGATCACGCGTCGTTCGCGCTGCATTGCGCGGCGATCGCCGAGCGCTACGGCGCGGGCGAGAACGACGTGTTCCTGCTGTTCCAGTCGGTCAATTTCGACGGCGCGCACGAAGGCTGGTTTTCGCAGTACATGTCGGGCGCCGCCGTGTCGGTGACGGCCGACGTGCTGTGGCCGCCCGCGCAGACCTGCGCGATGATGATCCGCGACGGCGTGACGATGACCTACGTGCCGCCCGGCTGCGCGGCCCAGCTCGCCGAATGGGCGCTCGCGCACGGTGCGCCGCCGACGCTGCGTTCGCTGACCGTCGGCGGCGAGGCGACGTCGCGCGAGGCGTTCGCGATGCTGCGCCGCGCGCTGCCGAACGTGCGGGTGGTCAACGGCTACGGCCCGACCGAAACGGTCATCACGCCGACGTTGTGGATGTTCCGCCCCGGCGACGATCTCGCGAAGCTCGGCGACGCCGCATATCTGCCGATCGGCACGCTGGTCGGTGCGCGCACCGCGCACGTGCTCGACGCGCGGCTGCATCCGCTGCCGGTCGGCGTGATCGGCGAACTGTACCTGGGCGGCGAGGGCATCGGCGTCGCGCGCGGCTACCTGGACCGCCCGGCGCTGACGGCCGAGCGTTTCGTGCCCGATCCGTACGGCGCGCCGGGCGCGCGGCTGTACCGTACCGGCGATCTCGTGCGGCGCCGCGCGGACGGCGTATTCGATTTCATCGGCCGCGTCGATCACCAGGTGAAGCTGCGCGGCCTGCGCATCGAACTCGGCGAAATCGAAGCGCAGCTCGCCGCGCACGACGCGGTGCGCGAAGCCTGCGCGGTCGTGCACGGGCAGGGCGCGCTCGCGCAGCTCGTCGCGTACGTCGAGTTGACCGCCGAAGCACAGGCGGCCGCGCAGCCGGTCGAAGCCGCGACGCTCGACGCGCACCTGCGCCGCACGCTGCCCGACTACATGGTGCCCGCGCAACTGATCGTGCTCGACGCGCTGCCGCGCAACGCGAACAGCAAGGTCGACCGGGCGCGGTTGCCCGCGCCGGTGCGTGTCGAACGCGCGTACGAAGCGCCGCACGACGGCGACGAAGCCGCGCTCGCGGCGATCTGGTGCGACGTGCTGAACCTGGAACGCGTCGGCCGCGGCGATCACTTCTTCGATCTCGGCGGTCATTCGCTCGCGGCCGTGCGCGTCGCGACGCGCGTGGCCGAACGGCTCGGCCGCGACGTGCCGGTGCGCGCGCTGTTCGAGGCGCCCGTGCTTGCGCAATACGCGCGGCAAGTGGCCGATGCGCCGCGCGCCGCGCATTCCGGCGCCACCGCGCCGGGCGTGGCCGTGGCCAAACCGGACGCGCACGGCGTGTGGCCGCTGTCGCCCGCGCAACTCGGCCTGTGGTTCCTGTGGCGCGCGCAGCCGGACAGCGCCGCGTACAACATTCCGGTCGCGCTGCGCGTGCGCGGCCCGCTGGACGTCGATGCGCTGCGCGCCGCGTTCGCGGAGGCGGCGGCCGTGCATCCGGCGCTGCGTGCGCGGCTCGTCGTCCGCGACGGCGCGCTGCCGGGCCAGCGGATCGACGCGGACGTTGCGGTCGACCTGCCGGTAATCGACCTGTCGGCGCAAGCCGATGCGCTGGCTCGCGCGGCCGCGCTGACCGACGCGGATGCGCTCGCCCCGTTCGACCTCGCGGCCGACGCGCCGCTGTGGCGCGCTCGCGTGCTGCGGCTCGGGGCGGACGATCACGTGCTGTCGGTGACGATCCACCACATCGTGTCGGATGGCGAATCGATCGAGCTGTGGCTCGACGCGGTGCGCGCCCGCTATGTTGCCCGCGTGCAACGCAGCGCCGCGCCGGCTGATCGAGCCGTCGAACCGGCCGCGCAACCGCTCGTGCTGCCCGCGCCGTGCCATCCGGCGCGCGTCGCGTACTGGCGCGATGCGCTCGCCGATCTGCCGTCGCGCGTATTGCCGCAGCGCGCCGACGCGCCGGCCGTGCCGCAATGGCGCGCGGCCCGCATCGCGTTCGAATTCGATGCGCCGCTGATTCGCGCCGCGCGCGACGCCGCGTCGGCCTCGCATGCGACGCTGCCGATGCTGCTGCACGCGGCGCTCAATACCGCGCTGTTCCGCGCGACGGGCGTGGCCGACCAGCCGGTCGGCGTGCTCGCGTCGACGCGCGAGCTGACGGGCGACGCGGCCCGCACTGCGCTGGGCCTCTTCATCAACTCGGTCGTCGTGCGCACGCGGATCGATCCGGCCGCGCGCCGCGCGGACGTGCTGACGCAAGTGCGCGACACGGCGCTCGCCGCGTATGCGCATGCCGACGTGCCGTTCGCCGACGTCGTGGCCGCGCTGCGTGCGCCGCGCGCCGCGCAGGCCAATCCGCTGTTCCAGGTGATGTACAACTACCTCCGCCCGACCGGCGCCGCCGCGCGCGACTGGGCCGGCCTGTCGCTGGCCGGATTCGACGACGTGCGCCATCGCGTCGTGTTCACGCTGGAGCTGGACATCGTCGAGCATCCGGACGGCCGCGTGAGCGCCGCGTTTTCGTATGCGGACGAACTGCTCGCGCGCGATTTCGTCGAGACGCTCGTCGATCTGTATCACGACGAAGTCGCGCGTTTCGCCGGTGCGTCGCAGGCGGCGCTCGGCGGACCCGATGCGCACGCCGCCACGCACGCGGCGGCCGGCGTACGTACCAACGCCGCGACACCGCTCCACGCAAAGCCGTCGCATGCGGCCGCCGTGCTCGCCGCGCTGTGGTCGGACACGCTCTCGACGGCCGCCCCCGAGCCCGATGCGGACCTGTTCGAAGCCGGCGCGACGTCGTTCGACGTCGTGCGCTTCGTCGACGCGGCGAGCCGTGCCGGCCATGCGCTGACGGTCGCCGACGTGTTCGCGGCGCCGACGCTGGCGGCGCTCGGCGCGCGGCTCGATGCGCACGCGGAAGCGGGGCAGGAGGCGCGTCATGCTGGCTGAAGTGCGCCCGGACGGATTCACGATGCTCGATACCTACCGCCTCGCGTTCGCGGACGGCCTGTTCGCCGCGCGCGACGGCGCGGAGATCCGCGTCGCGCAGGGCGACGGGATCGGCGCGCAGTTGCTGCGCGCGCAGCTCGGCGACGACGGCGCGCTGCGCCTCGTCGCGTACAACCATCGCGCGGCGCCGGCCGACCAGCGGCGGGCGCTGCTGGCCGCACTGGCCGCGGCGTTTTCGGACAGCGCGCGCCACGCGGCGATCCGGCTCGACCCCGCCGCAGGGCCGGCGGGCGCGCTCGACGCGCTGCGCGCGAGCGGCGTGCTGGCCGACGGCGGCCGCTGCATGCGCGACGGCTGGGCGCAACAGGCCGACCTGTGGCGCGCCGGCCCGCATCTGCCGTGCGCGACGCTGCCGACCATCACCGACGGCCGGCGTCATCCGCGCCGGCCGCCCGCCCCGCGCGGCGACGTCTATGCGCGCGACCTGCCGGCGCTCGGCGTGCGCTTCACGCTGCGCGGCTGGCAGCCGGCGGAAGACACCGAGCGGCTCGCGCGCTGGTTCGACGAGCCGCGTGTGCGCGACGGCTGGCCGGGCGCACGGCCCGCGCAACACAGCGCGCAAGGCGCGCAGGAAGCCGACCCGCACGTAACACCGCTCGTCGGCTGTTTCGACGGCGAGCCGTTCGCGTATTTCGAGGCGTTCTGGCTGAAGGAGGACGCGCTCGCGCCGCACGTCGCGGCGCGCGACTACGACCGAGGGCTGCGGATGCTGGTCGGCGAGCCGCGCTGGCGCGGCGCGCACCGCGTGGCCGGCTGGCTGCCGTCCGTCGTGCATTACCTGTTTCTCGACGACCTGCGTACCGAAGCGGTCGGCTGTGCCGTTCCGGCCGGCCACACGCGGGTTGCCGACCATCTCGCGCGGCATGGCTTCGCGCGGCAGCGCCGTCTCGCGCTGGCCGACGCGCAGCCGCTGTGGATGCGCACGCTGCGCGAGACGTTCTTCTCCGGCCGTCACGTCTGACGGGCCGGATTCACCGATAAAGGGAGCTGAGACATGCAGAGAGAAACCGTATTCGACCTGATCGGCGTCGGCTTCGGGCCGTCGAATCTGGCGCTGGCCGTGCGCCTCGCGGAGCGCAGCGGTGCGCACACGCTCGCCCATTGCTTCATCGAGCGCCAGCCGGAATTCGGCTGGCATCGCGGGATGCTGCTCGACGATTGCCGGATGCAGATTTCGTTTCTGAAGGATCTCGTGACGATGCGCGATCCGAAAAGCCGCTACACGTTCATCAACTACCTGTTCGAACGCGGCCGGCTGAACGAATTCATCAACCTGAAGAACTTCTATCCGACCCGCGTCGAATTCCACGACTACCTGAGCTGGGTGGCCGACGCGTTCGACGATCGCGTCCATTACAGCGAGACCGTGCTGGGGATCGAACCCGTGCGCGGCGACGGCGCGAAGATCGACGCACTGCGCGTGCTGTCGCGCGACGCGGCCGGCCACGAGCGCCAGCGCGTCACGCGCGCGCTGTCGGTCGGCGTCGGCGGCACGCCGGCGATTCCCGATGCGTTCGCCGCGCTCGGCCGCGACCGCGTGATCCATTCGTCGACGTATCTGGCCGACATCGACCGGCTCGTCGCGTCGCCCGACGGCGAACGCCGCCGCGTCGCGGTGATCGGCGCGGGGCAGAGCGCGGCCGAGGTGTTCATCGACCTCGCGCGCCGCTTCCCGCACGTCGACGCGAGCCTCGTGATGCGCGCGGGCGCGCTGAAACCGGCCGACGACAGCCCGTTCGTCAACGAAATCTTCAGCCCCGAATTCACCGACGTCGTCTATGCGCAGCCGCACGACGCGCGCCGCGCGCTGCTCGAGCGCTATCGCGACACGAACTACGCGGTGGTCGACCGGCCGTTGATCGAGCAGATCTACGAAATGCTGTACCTGCAGCGCATCGACGGCACGCCGCGTCATGCGCTGCTCGCGAACACCGCGATCGAGGCGGCGGGGGGCCCCCCCCCGACGGCCGCATCGAACTGACGCTGCGCGACCGGATGAGCGGCGCCACGCGCGTCGAGCGTTTCGACGCGCTCGTGCTCGCGACCGGCTACCGCCGCGACACGCATTCGGCGCTGCTCGAAGGGCTCGCGCCGCACCTGGGCGATGCGCTCACGCGCGGCGAGGTCACGCGCGACTACCTGCTCGCGACGCCCGAGCACTTCGCGCCGCGCATCTACCTGCAAGGCTGCTGCGAAGACAGCCACGGCCTGTCCGACACGCTGCTGTCGGTACTGGCGCGCCGCGCCGACGAAATCTGCGCGTCGCTCGAAGACGGGATCGCGCCCAGGCATGACGAAGGCGCGGCCCGGGCCACGCAAGAACAACGACCGAACAACGGGGTGAGCGCGGGCCGGATGGCTTTCGCTCTTTGACAAAGGCGCGGTCGGAGACCGCATGAAAAAGTGGAGCAGAAGAAGATGGAGTGGGCAACAGGCACGCGTTTGCGTGCGATCGCAGCCGCGGCAAGCGTGGCGTTCGGTACGGCAGCGGCAGGGCACGCCTATGCCCAGACGGCGCCGGCCGTGAACGCAGGCGCCGCGGCGTCGGCCAGCAGTGCACAAAATGGCGCGGCGGCGAATACGTCGACCGCCGCGCAGAACGGCACGCTGCCGGCGATCACCGTCAACGCGGCCTCGGAGGGCGACGGCACGGTCGGACTCGTCGCGAAGCGCAGCACGACCGGCACCAAGACCGACACGCCGCTCAACGAGATCCCGCAGACGATCAACGTCGTCACCGCGCAGCAGATCGAGATGACCGGCGCCACCGACGTGAACGCGGCGCTGCGCTACGTGCCGGGCTTCTCGTCGTACGGGTCGGACAACCGCTCCGACTGGTACGCGGCGCTGCGCGGCTTCACGCCGACCGCCTACGTGAACGGGCTGCAGGTGCCGAACACGATCAATCTCGCGAGCTGGCGCGTCGATCCGTACATGATCGACAGCATCAGCGTGCTGCGCGGGCCTACCTCGGTGCTGTACGGCGCGGGCGATCCGGGCGCGATCATCGACGTGCACACCAAGCTCGCCGACGGCGAGCGCGTGCGTGAGGCAGGCGTGCAGATCGGCAACTACGCGCGCAAGCAGTTCATGATCGACGTCGGCGACAAGCTCGACCCGGACGGCAAGTATGCGTACCGGTTCGTCGGCGTCGCGCGCGACGGCAACGCGCTGACCGGCCCGAACAACGACCAGCGCGTCGCGCTCGCGCCGTCGTTCCGCTGGCGCCCGGACGCGGATACGTCGCTGACGCTGTCGGCGACCTACCTGCAGGACTGGGGCGACATCTCGTCGAACTTCATGCCCGCGCAGGGCACGGTGCTGCCGAACCCGAACGGCCAGATCAACAAGGACATCTACGAAGGCGACGGCAGCTTCAACTACTACCGCAAGAAGCAGTGGTCGGTCGGTTACCAGTTCGAGCGCAACCTGACGCCGGCCTGGACGTTCCGCCAGAACACCCGGCTGATGCACCTGTCGCTGGACAACGGCTCGGTGTTCGGCAACGGCTTCGTCGACGGCAGCACGACCGACGTGTCGCGCTGGGCCGGCGTGTTCCAGATGAACTACAGCCGCTTCGACATCGACAACAACCTCGAGGGCCGGTTCGCGACGGGCCCGCTGCAGCACACGCTGCTGCTCGGCTTCCAGTACAACCGGCAGACCGCGACCGACAGCGAATGGCTCGCCGCCGCGCCGCCGCTGAACATCTACAACCCGGTGTACCAGCCGGTCACGACGGCGGTGTTCACGCCCGACGCGACGTTCCGCACCAACACGTACACGACGATGAACACGTTCGGCCTGTACGCGCAGGACCAGGTCAAGTGGGACCGCTGGACGCTGACGCTCGGCGGCCGCGAGGATTGGGTCAACATGCGGCAGGACGACCGCGCGGCCGGCACGTCGACGAAGGCCGACGTGACGGCCTTCACCGGCCGCGTCGGCCTCACGTACCAGGGCGACTACGGGTTGTCGCCGTACGTCAGCTACGCGACGTCGTTCAATCCGCTGATCGGCGTGAACCTGCTCGGCGGCGGACTGCCGCAACCGACGCGCGGCAAGCAGATCGAAGCCGGCCTGCGCTGGCAGCCGCCCGGCAAGAACCTGATGCTGAACGCGGCGATCTACCAGATCAACCAGACCAACGTACTCACGTCGGCGCTGCCGAGCCAGGACCCGACCGGCACGAAGTCGGTGCAGACGGGCGAGGTGCGTTCGCGCGGGATCGAGCTGAGCGCGACCGGCAAGGTCACGCGCAACCTGTCGGTGATCGCGTCGTACGTCTATCAGGACGTGAAGAACGTGCAGGCCAACGACGTCTCGCTGAACAACTGGCCGGTCGACATTCCGCGGCCGCGCCAGATGGCGTCGCTGTGGACCGACTGGACCTGGCACACCGGGCCGCTCGCCGGCTTCGGCCTCGGCGGCGGCATTCGCTACCAGAGCGCGTCGGCCGGTGCGGCCGACAACTCGCTGACGGTATCGAGCGTCACGCTGTTCGACGCGGGCCTGCATTACGACGTGCGTAACTGGCGCTTCGCCGTGAACGGAACGAACCTGTTCAACCGCCATTACATCAGCGGTTGCCAGTCGGCGAACGTCTGCGTTTTCGGGACCGACCGCACGGTGATCGCCACCGCGAAATACAACTGGTGACGTCGCGCGCCACGGCTCGCCGGCCGGCCCTCGCGGCCGGCGCGGGCCGGCCGCGGCGCCTTCGTCCGCTTTTTTCCACGACGCATCCATGCCGAAGAAAAATCTCGTCTACATCCAGTCGCTGCGCAACGGCGCGGCCGATCGCGCCGGCCAGCCGGTCGCTTATCGAGGCGGCACGCGCTACATGAAGGCGCCGCTCGAATTCCTCGTCGAGCGCCTGAACGATTCGCCGCTCGGCGAACGTTACACGCTGCAGGGCGTGATCGTCGACGACGACGAAGGCTCGCCGGCCGATCGCGCGAAAGTGGCCGATTACGGTTTCGCGCGCACGCCGGGCCGCCCGTGGATCCTGCCGGAAGGCCTGACGGTGCAGGGCCGGGCGGTCGACGAACTGTTCTGTTCGATCCCGTCGACGTATCGGCGGCTGCCGCGCGACGCGCGTGAGCGCGTGGCCGGCAAACAGGCGTTCGAGCGCCGCCTGCTCGAGCGCCTGCTCGAACTCGACGCCGACATCGTCGTGCTCGACGGGCTGCTCGTGATCCTCGACGAACTCGTGCGGCCGGGCGCGCGCTTTCACCGGCGCATCGCGAACATCCACCCGGGCATCACCGCCGACGATTCGCCGTACCAGCGGCGCGGCGCGTGGGCGACGCTCGACGCGCTGCACGGCGCACGCGGCGAACGGGTCGACTGGGCCACCGGCGCGACGTCGTCCATCGAACCCGTGACGATGACGGGCGCGTCGTTCCACTACGTCGACAACGGTATCGATTCCGGCGAGGTGATCTGCGACGTGCTCGACACGCCGATCGCGCCGGACGACACGATTCTCGAACTGCGCTGGAACAACTTCCAGCGCAGCCTGTTTCCGGCGCTCGAGCGCGGGCTGCACGTGCTCGCCGATCGCCACGACGCGGGAGCACTGTGATGCAAGACACGCTGACGAAACCGACCGGCGCCGCCGACGCCGTCGAAGGTGAAGTGGCCGCCGCGCTCGACGGCGCCGTGCATGGGCAGGCGGCGGCCGTCGTCGAGCATGCGCTCGACGCATGGCGGCCCGACGACGCACCCGACGCGCTGCTCCCGACGCTGGTGGCGCTGTTCAACACCGACACGCGGCTCGACGCGGCGACGGTCTCGGTGCCGCTCGGCGGCGCCGATGCGGCGGCCGTGGCGTCGTACGTGGCGCGTGCGGTGCGCGAAGGCGTGATCGACGGCGCGCAGGTCGCGGGCGACACGCTGCGGCTCACCGTGTCGCGCACGACGTTCTGGCAGAATCCGCGGCCGTGGCTGAAGGCGCCCGCGTCCGGCGGGATGCCGCTGCGCTACGCGATCACGAACGGCCATCGTCATCCGGTGCGGCCGCCGTCGCCGGCCGGCGAGATCTATGCGCGCCCTATGCCGCAGGTCGGGATGACGTTCAGCCTGCGCACCGTCGACATCGACGCGCACGCGGACCTGTTCAGCGGCTGGATGAACCTCGACCGCGTCGCGCATTTCTGGGACCAGCGCGGCACGCGCGACGAGCATGCGGCGTATCTCGCCGAACGGCTGGCCGACCCGCACATGCACCCGATGATCGGCTATTTCGACGACACGCCGTTCGGCTATTTCGAGTTCTACTGGGCGAAGGAGGACCGCCTCGCGCCGTTCTACGACGCGCACGACTACGATCGCGGGCTGCACCTGCTGATCGGCGACTCGCGGTTCCAGAGCGCCGGCAAGCTGCATGCGTGGTGGAGCGGGGTGCTGCACTACATGTTCGTCGACGAACCGCGTACCCAGCGGCTCGTCGGCGAGCCGCGCGTCGATCACGTGCGGCATATCGCGTACATGCATCGGCTCGGGTTCTATACGCTGAAGGAATTCGATTTTCCGCACAAGCGCGCGGCGCTCACGGTGATCGAGCGCGAGACGTTCTTTGACACTTTCCGGTTGCCGTGAGAGGGCGGGCGCGCGGCGTCGGTGCGACGGCGTGCGCGGCCTGGCGATGCGCATGCATCGGCCGTCCGGTATATGGACCGCGCGGCCTGCGTCATGAAGAATGGATCGCTCCTCTCATCGACGACAGGCCGGCAGCATGAATCAGACATCCTCGACGGCGTGGGGCGCAGCGGAGAATTCGCGTCCCGCCAAATTGACATATGCCAGCATATGCCTAGAATGGGCGCATCGTACTCCCATGGAGTGGCTCATGCGCACTGTTTCCATTTTCAAGAACGCCCGTAACCAGGCAATCCGCATCCCGAAGGACATGGAGTTCGAGGGCGTCACGGAACTCGAGATCCGCCGCGAGGGCGACACACTGCTGTTGCGGCCGGTCCGTCCCACGTGGCTGTCGTTCGCGAATGAACCGCGGGCCGATGCCGATTTCCTGGCCGAACGCCCGGCCGTCATCGAATCCGGTCGCTTCGACCTGTCCGGCGATGCCGATGCGCCGTCGGAGTCCCATCGGTGACCACGCTCTATATGCTCGATACGAACATCTGTTCGTTCATCATGCGCGAGCGGCCGCCCGTGGTGCTGTCACGGTTGCAGTCGTGCGTTCACGCGCAGCACCGGATCGTCGTGTCGGCCGTGACCTATGCCGAGATGCGCTTCGACGCGGTGGGCAAGGAAGCGTCGCCGAAGCATGCGGAACTCGTCGCGGCCTTCGTTGCGCGGCTCGACGGCGTGCTGCCGTGGGATGCGGCGGCAGTCGACGCCACCGCCGCGATTCGCGCGGATCTCGCCGTGCGCGGCACGCCGATCGGCGCAAACGATGCGTCGATCGCCGGGCATGCGATCGCGGCCGGCGCGGTGCTGGTCACGAACAACGGCCGCGAATTCGGTCGTGTCACGGGGTTGTCTGTCGAAGACTGGGCAGCTTGAGCCGGATGGGCTGTGGCGTCGTCATCTTGCCGGGGTGCGTCACGTTACACGTCACACGTCGCGCGCGAGCGGAGCGGCAAGAAAAGCGCCACGGAACGCGTCGAGATACCGGTCCGCGTCGTCGTTGAATTCACCCGGCAACAGTGCGAACGCACGCGCCAGCAGATCCTGCCCGAGCATTGCGTAAATCGCGTCGTCGGATAACAGCGCGTGAATGGCGTCGTGCGTCTGCGGCAACGCGATCTGTTTCGCATCACGCGCCAGCAACGCCGCTGCCGCCAGCGCCGGCTGGAAACCATGCAGTTCTACGAGATCGGGCGCAACGTCCCAGATCCGCTCGCGATTGCCCGCGTCGTGAAAATGCGTGAGCAGGAACAGCAGGTCGTACGCGTCGCTGTTCTGGCGCGCGCGCCGGTCCTTCCACGCGAGCAGCTTCAGCAGCGCGAGCGCCGGCAGGCTCGCCACCGGCACCGTGACGCCGGCGCCGATCGATACGGCGAGCGCCGTATCGACCGCCTCCTGAAACCCCAGCACGTTCAGCACGAAGTCGCCGCCCGGCGGCCAGGCGATTTCGCCGGGCGGCGTTTCAAGCGGCCCGAACGGCACCAGATCGAGTTCGGTGCGAAAACCCGGCGAGCCGCTGTCGAACAGCAGCTTTTGCCGATGTTTCGGCGCGAGCGCGAATCGCCCGGTCGCGACGAGCGTATCGACGAGCTGCGCATGAAACGGCCAGCTCACCGCGCACACAGCGACGTCGACGTCCCGCGTCGCTCGCATCGGACGGATGCCGTACACGTGCCACATCAGGATGTCGCGCGCGGTCGCGCCGGCAACGACGAATGCCGCGTCGAGCCGCGCGCAGGCCGTGCCGACCGCCTGCAGCAGCGCGACCGCCGCCGGCTCGAGCGGCCGGCGCGCGTCGATTTCAAGCGGGCGGGTGGGCGAGGTATCGGTCATGGATGTGTTCGGCGGCAGCAAGATTGCGGCTGTCTCCGGACGAGACGAGATCCGCGTAGATCAACAGCGGCGGCACGAGCGGCACGTCCTGCTCGCGCCAGTCGAGCGTCGGCGACGGCGGCCAGAACGCTTCGAGCAGTTCGACGTCGCCGTGCTCGTCCGGGCGCAGGCGGGCTTGCAGCAGCAGGCGGTTCGGCACGGCGCCGTGCGTATAGACGGTGATCGTCGCGGGCTTCAGGTCGTGCGTGAGCAGATCGGCCGCCGCTTCGCCGCCGAGCCGTGCATCGAACACGGCGAAATCGAAGCCGCGCCACCAGTCGGGTGCGATCGCGGCAAACCGCCGGGCCGGCAGTTTCGCGCGCAGGCGGCTCGGGTACAGCGCGACCCATTCCTGCAGGAAGCGCGGCCAGTCCGGCATCAGCCGTTCGCCGTTGCGCCGCTGCGCGACGAGGCCGCGCGCGATCAGGTCGTCCATCGCGAGGTTGACCGTGCCGAGCGCGACGCCCGACGCGGCGGCGATCGCGCGGTACGGCTGCGCGACGAGGCCAGGCTGCGTCGCGAGCGCGAACATCACGGCGAGCCCTTTCGGCGTGGTCGCGCGCGACGCCTGACGGCGCGGCGTGCGGGCAGGTTTCTGCCGGCCCGAGATCATCACGGTGGCCTCCGGCTGGATCAGGCTCGCATTGCCGGCGGTATCGAGAAACGGGATATCGTGCTCGGTCAGGCGGGCGGCCAGTTCGGCAGAAAAATAAGGCGCGACCAGCATCAGCGGCCGCTCGCCCGGCACCGGCGTGCCGCCGCGGCGACGCAGCGCCGCGAGCGCGCCCTGCAGCGAGTCGATGCCGACACTCACGGCCACCGGCATCTCGAACGTCTGCCCGGCGATGTCGAAGCGGATCATCGCGTCGGCGCGCGCCCGGTACGCCGCCGGCACGCGCACGGGCCGCGCATCGAAGCGCCGGGTCGCGCGCGCGAACGCGGCACAGGCCGCGTCGAGCACGTGCTGTTCCGACATCGGGAGGGAGGCATTCGCGGGCATCACGGAGAAGCGCTTGTTCATTGTTTTGTCAGCGTATACAAAAAATGTACAGCCGTCAAAAAATGAACAAACTTTCTCAAGCATTTGATATGAAAGGGCTGTTTCGGGGCGATGAGTCGCAGCCAACGATAACCTCCGTGTGAAAATTCGAGCCTGAACACAGAGTGTCGCGCGTACCGAGCGCACGCGGCAGTCGTCCGGATGGGAGAGGCGATTCGACCGGCAATCAATAGTTGCTGCCATGACGACTTTCTGTCTGTCCGGTTGTCGCTCAACACACTATCCTGCCTGCACCTTCCCCACCGCACTTCAGGAGACGACACCGTGACGCACAGCGTGATTCCCGCAGGCCTCGCCGACGAAATGATCGAGATCCGGCACCGCATCCACGCTCATCCCGAACTGGGTTTCGAGGAATTCGCGACGAGCGACCTCGTCGCCGAGCAGTTGCAGTCGTGGGGCTACGTCGTGCATCGCGGGCTCGGCGGCACCGGCGTCGTCGCGCAGTTGAAAGTGGGCAAGGGCCGGCAGCGCCTCGGCCTGCGCGCGGACATGGACGCGCTGCCGATCCACGAAACGACGGGCCTGCCGTACCAGAGCACGATCGCGGGCAAGATGCACGCGTGCGGCCACGACGGCCACACGGCGATGCTGCTCGCGGCCGCGAAGCACCTCGCGCGCGAACGCCGCTTCTCGGGCACGCTGAACCTGATTTTCCAGCCGGCCGAGGAAGGGCTCGGCGGTGCGAAGAAGATGCTCGACGAAGGGCTGTTCGAGCAATTTCCGTGTGACGCGATCTTCGCGATGCACAACATGCCGGGCTTCCCGACCGGCACCTTTGGTTTCCTGCCGGGGCCGTTCATGGCGTCGTCGGATACCGTCGTCATCGACGTGCAGGGCCGCGGCGGCCACGGCGCGGTGCCGCATCGCGCGATCGATCCGGTCGTCGTGTGCGCGCAGATCGTGCTGGCGTTGCAGACGATCGTGTCGCGCAACGTGTCGCCGCTCGACATGGCGATCGTCACGGTCGGCGCGATCCATGCGGGCGACGCGCCGAACGTGATTCCCGATCGCGCGCAGATGCGCCTGTCGGTGCGCGCACTGAAACCCGACGTGCGCGACCTGCTCGAAACGCGCATCAAGGAGGTCGTCCATGCGCAGGCGGCCGTGTTCGGCGCGACCGCGACGATCGACTATCAGCGCCGCTATCCGGTGCTCGTCAACGATGCGGAGATGACGGCGTTCGCACGCGACGTCGCACGCGAATGGGTCGGCGAAGCCAATCTGATCGACGGGATGGTGCCGCTCACCGGCAGCGAGGATTTCGCGTTCCTGCTCGAGAAACGGCCGGGCTGCTACCTGATCATCGGCAATGGCGACGGGGAGGGCGGTTGCATGGTGCACAACCCCGGCTACGACTTCAACGACGCGGCATTGCCGACCGGCGCGTCGTACTGGGTCAAGCTGGCCGAGGCGTTTCTGGTGTGACGGAGGAGGCGAGACATGCGGCACAGGGCCGACCATCGGCCCACTTAAGCGGGGCGAATGCAAAATGTACCGACATCTGTAGCCGCGCCCGTCGAATGCTGTAGTCGCTACAAAGCGACGTCCATCTCGACAGGCTTCGTGCCGCGTCATGCAGGCACGACATCGATCGTTCAGAACGCTTCCCCACCGAACAGCGCCACGACCGCATCCGGATTCGACGGCCAGTACATGTGCATGTACGTCGCGACGATCGCCCCCGCGCGATAAACGGCTTCGCCGCTGCCGGCCGCGCCATCGGGCCGGATGGCGGTCGCGACCGGCGCCAGCGGCGTATCCAGCCGCGAATAATGAAACGTATGGCCGCGCATCGGCCCGGTATGCGTATCGAGCTGCTGCATGCCGAGCGCCGCGAACCGGCGTTGCATCGTCGCACGCCCCGGCAGCAGGCCGAGCATCGGCGTCGTCGAGCCGTCCACGTCGGTCAGCGATTCGCACAGATACACCATGCCGCCGCATTCCGCGACGATCGGCCTGCCGGCTGCCGCATGCGCGCGAATCGTCTGAGCCGTCAGGGCATTCGCCGCCAGCGTCGCCGCATGCAGTTCCGGATAGCCGCCCGGCAAAAACAGCGCGTCGCAATCGTCGGGCACGGGTTCGTCGGCGAGCGGCGAGAAGAACCGCGGCTCGGCACCGAGCGTCTCCAGCAACGCGAGATTGGCCGGATAGATGAACGAAAACGCCGCATCGCGCGCCACCGCGATCCGCTTGCCGGCCAGCGCGCGCGGCAGCGGCGCGGCCACGTCCGGTTCCGCGAACGCGACGGCAGGCGGCAACTCGGCGAGTGCGGTTTGCGCGAGCACATCGGCCGCGCGATCCAGCCGTGCATCGAGATCGTCGATATCGGCCGGCTGATGCAGCCCGAGATGCCGCTCCGGCAGCGCGATGCCCGCATCGGCCGGCACGTGCCCGAGCCAGCGCAACGCGTCGGGCAACGCCTGTTGCAGCAATTCCGCGTGCCGCGCCGACCCGACGCGGTTCGCCAGCACGCCGTGAAACGGCACCTCGGGCCGGAACCGCGCGAGCCCGAATGCGATCGCCGCGAACGTCTGCGCCATCGCCTTCGCCGAAATCACCGCGACGACCGGCACGCCGAACGCGACCGCGAGATCGGCGCTGCTCGGCGTGCCGTCGAACAATCCCATCACGCCCTCGATCAGGATCAGGTCCGCGTCGCGCGCGGCGTCGGCGAGCAGCGCGCGGCAACCGGCCTCGCCGACCATGCCGAGATCGAGCGCATGCACGGGCGCACCGCTCGCGCGTTCGAGCAGCATCGGATCGAGAAAATCCGGTCCGGTCTTGAACACGCGCACACGGCGGCCGAGCCGACGGTGCAGCCGCGCGAGGCCGGCCGTCACCGACGTCTTGCCCTGTCCGGACGCGGGCGCGCTGACGAACAGCGCGGGGCAGGCCGGCATGCTCAGAACTCCACGCCGCGCTGCGCCTTCACGCCTTGCTCCTTGTACGGATGCTTGACGAGCCGCATTTCGGTGACGAGATCGGCCGCATCGATCAGCGCATCGGGCGCGTGCCGGCCGGTGACGACGACGTGCACCGATTCCGGACGAGCCGTGAGCGTCGCGAGCACTTCGTCGAGCGGCAGGTATTCGTACTTCAGCACGGTGTTCAGCTCGTCGAGGATCACCATCCGGTAATCGCCGCTTTCGATCATCCGGCGCGCCTCGTCCCAGCCCTTGCGCGCGGTCGCGATGTCGGCGTCGCGGTTCTGCGTGTTCCACGTATAGCCGTCGCCCATCGTCACGAAATCGCACTCCGCGACCGCGCCGAGGAAATCGCGCTCGGACGTGTGCAGCGCGCCCTTGATGAACTGCACGACACCGAGCCGCATGCCGTGGCCGAGCACGCGCACGGCCATCCCGAACGCGGCCGTGCTCTTGCCCTTGCCGTTGCCGGTGTGGACGATCAGCAGGCCCTTTTCCTGGGTGGCGGCGGCCTGTTTCTTTTCATGGCCGGCGCGGCGGCGTTCGGTCATCCGTTGATGGGATTCGGCATCGGTCTTCATCGGGAGTCGTCCTGTCGAAAGCGGAATAAAGGTTCAGAGCGGGCCGGCGAGCGCAACCGTCACGCCGCCCAGAATGGATTTGGGGCCGAGCAGCCGGCCATGCGGCGCCGCGAGCTGCGCGCACGGCTCGGCCACGCCGGCGACGCCGAAACGCGCAAGCGCGGCCGCCGACGGAGCGCTCGACGCGCATTCGGGACAATTCGCAATCCGCGCCGCATCGAACGCGACGAGCGGCCAGCCGCGGCGCGCGCACAGCGTGCGCAGCGCACAGGCGCGCGCCTTGTCGGCGAGCGTCGCGACGAGCGCCGGTTCGGCGGCCGGATAGCGCGCGAGCGCGGTGCGGATCGCGGCATCGAGTTGCGCGGCCGTGACGCCCGCGCGGAAACCGACACCGAGCGCGACGCGCATCATGCGCGGCCGCCGAGCGCCGCACGCACCGCCGGATCGTCGGCGAGCGCCGCGACGCGGCCGATCACGACGATCGCCGGCGAACCGATACCGGTTTCGGCGACGCGATCGACGAGCGTATCGAGCGTCGCGAGGACGTGGCGCTGGTCGGGGCGCGTCGCGTTCTCGATCGCCGCGCACGGCGTGTCGCCGGGCAGGCCGCCGTCGCGCAGCGCCGCGGCAATCGCGTCGAGCCGGCGGATGCCCATGTAGATCACGATCGTCATGCGGGTGGCCGCGAGCGTGCGCCAGTCGGGCTCGTCGGCCCCCGCGCCGTGGCCGGTGACGAAGATCACGCCCTGCGCGTCGCCGCGGTGCGTGACCGGGATGCCGAGCGCGGCCGGCGCGGCGATGCCCGCGGTGATCCCGTTGACGACTTCCGCCGGGAAACCCGCCGCACCGAGCGCGATCAGCTCCTCGCCGCCGCGGCCGAACACGAACGGATCGCCGCCCTTGAGCCGCGCGACGCTGCGGCCCGCGCGCAGGTGCGCGAGCATCGCGGCGACGATCGCCTCCTGCGGCGTCGACGCATGGCCGCCACGCTTGCCGACGTGCTCGATCAGCGCATCGGCGCGCGCGTGGCGCAGCACGTCGGGGTTCACGAGATCGTCGACGAGCAGCACGTCGGCCGCGCCGATCGCGCGCACGGCCCTGAGCGTCAGCAGGTCGGCGTCGCCGGGGCCGGCGCCGATCAGCCACGCGCGGCTCATCGCGCGCGGCACGGCGCGCACCGTGTCGAAACAGTGAAGCAGGGAAGGCGGGCGGCACATCGGCGGCCGGCGGGCAGGCAGTGCATGTCGGAACGGGCAAAATCCGCGCGAGCGCGGGGGGAATGCGCACCCGATCCGTTCCCCGCGGATCGGGCGTTCGGCAAGCATCGCGCTCGCCCCTTGCGTCGGCCGGTATCCGGGCTGGCCGCTTGCCAGACCGCAGCCTTCCCGCCCGGTCGAAGGGCAGTGGCATCGCGGGCGGCCTGGGCGCACGCGCGGGAAAGCGCGTGGCGCGGGCGGCGTACCGTTGCGGGGACAGCACAGGCCGGGCGGATATCCGCCTCCTGTTTCCCGTTTAACTGCATGCACGGAATGCGCATGCGAGCACCGAACGCGGCGCATACGATAGCACAGCGTGCATCGGGCGCGAGGCCGGCGAACCGCGCCCGTATCCGTCCGGGACGCAATCCTTGGGAGAGCCATCGCGCTGGTGTGCAATCATCTGGCCGGCGTCATGAGCAAGGCTCAGCCTCGGGTGGCCGGTCGCACCAAGCTGACGAGAGTCATACCAAAATCGGCTCGCTCTGCCGGACCTGCAGGGCGATGGCCACTACCACTACATCGCGAAGTGCCGCGCCTATGGCGAACGTACGCAGATGGACAACCTCCAGTCGGGCCGGTTATGCACTCGCGATCGGCATGCTGGTCGTTTCGGCAGGGTTGGCGCTGGAAACGTGGCCGCTGGTCACGAAGACCGTGCTGGCGCAATCGGTTGCCGGGCTGGGGACGCAAGTCGTGCAGCAGATCGACGTCGTGTTCGATTCGGCGGCCAGGACGCTTGCCGACGTGGATGCGTCGCCGTACGCGGACTGCTCGCCGCAGGATTTGCGCCTGTTGCGATCGGCTTCCGTGCGGTCGAAGTACGTCAAGGACGTCGGACGCCGGTCGGGCGCCGCTCTGCTCTGCACGACGATGCTGGGCATGCTGCCCAGGCCCTTTTCTCCGAAGCGGCAGCCATTCCGGCTGACCGACACGATGTCGGCCTTCTGGACCGTGCCGTTGTTGTCGAGCCCCGACACGCTGGGGCTCGTGGTCGCGGGAAGGCGGGCGAACCTGCTGATGGATCTGGACGCCTTCAGGGTACTGCCGCCGTCAGGCCTGCACTACTTGATCGGGCTCAGCGGCCACCCGACCGCGCGCGTCATCGGGCTCGACGCGCGCGGTGTCCCGGCGTACGTCGATGCCGGCCAGGTGCCGGGGTTTCGGGACGGCAAATCGTTCTGCTCGGCCCGCGTGCCGGTGTGCGCCATCGTCGTCGTGACGCCGCAAGCGCTGGCCAACGCCAGCCGGCACGCCGCCTGGCTGCTGGGGATCGCCGGCGGCGCGGCGGGCTGCTGCCTGGGGCTCGGGGCGCTGATGCTGCACCGACGCTGGGCCGCGCTTGCGGCGCAGATACGTCGAGCACTGGCAAACGGACAATTTGTCCTGCGCTATCAGCCGATCGTCGCGCTGGGCGCGTCGTCACGGATCGTCTCCGCCGAAGCGCTGATCCGCTGGATCGACGGGCCGGCCGCACCCGACGTGTTCATTGCCGAGGCGGAACGCGCCGGAATGATCGTCGACGTCACGGCCTTCGTCGTGCGCACGGTCCTGCGGGAGATGCGTGCGCTGTTCGACAACGCGCCGGACTTTCGCGTGACCGTCAACATCAGCGCGCCCGAGTTGCGGGACGGCAGCCTGATGGCGACGCTGGACAACTGCTGGCCGGCCGGATTGCCGCGCAAGCATGTCGGTTTCGAGCTGACCGAACGGTCGACCGTGGAACTGCCGGAAATTGTGCCGGCGCTTCGGCAATTGCGCGACCTCGGGCATCCCGTCTACATGGACGATTTCGGCACGGGCTACTCCAGCCTGAGCCTGCTGCAGCATCTTCCGATCGACTACATCAAGGTCGACCGTTCGCTGCTGCCGGCCACGCCGCAGCACGACGGCACCTCGATCATTCCGGAGATCCTGGCGATTGCCCGCCGGCTCGGGGTCGGCGTCGTCTTCGAGGGCGTCGAGACCCGTGAGCAGGCGCACATGCTCGACATGCCGGGGCAGTCGGTCTGTGCGCAGGGCTGGTATTTCGGGCGCCCCGATACGGTCGAAGCGCTGCAAGGCGCGATCACGGCGCAATCGCTGCGAACGGGCTGAGCATCGGACCGAAAACCCGGCCGCGACCCGCGCTCGCATGGACTCCCGCACGGCTCGCCTTGACGCTCCCGGCCCCGCCGCCTACACTCGCACGCGTTTTGGTGCTCGCGCGCGCCGCTCCGGCGCGTGCAGTTAAACGGGAAACAGGGAGCCTGCCTGCACCGCAGTCGAGCCAACCTGTGCTGCCCCCGCAACGGTAAGCGAACGCGTCGCGCGCAAGCGCCACGCAGCGCCGCTTCGCCGCATGCCCCGCGCATGCGGACGACCGCCACTGGATGCCGCGCATCCGGGAAGGCGAAGCGGCGTGTTCGTCAGCCCGGATACCGGCCTAAACGTTGGGGTTCAGCGCCGCGGGGAGGCGGCGCATCGTCCACGGCCGCAGCCGGCCCGACGCCCGGTGTTCGATGCTTGCTCCGCCCATCTGCCGCCGCACGCACGTGCGCGACCGGCGCGGCGAACGGCAGGCGACGCGGGCGAGGCAGGCGGCAGCCGTGTTGGCATTCACGATGTCGACCGTTCGCAAGGAAGCACCATGCCCGATCCATTGTTCCGCCCGTCCCGCGGCTGTCCGGCCGGACTGCGCGGCGACCTTCCCGCGTACCGCCCCGTGAATGGCCGCGCCGCCCCCGACGCGACGATCCCGTCCTGATTCCCTCTTCGACACCGGACCTACCATGACCCTACGCAAGCTGCCCGTCACGATCGTCACGGGCTTTCTCGGCAGCGGCAAGACGACGCTGATGCGGCACATCCTGCAGCACGCCGAAGGCCGCCGCATCGCGGTGATCGTCAACGAATTCGGCGAGCTCGGCATCGACGGCGAAATCCTCAAGGGCTGCGGCATCGGCTGCGACGATGCCGACGGCGCCCAGGGCGAGGCCTCGGGCCAGTTGTACGAACTCGCGAACGGCTGCCTGTGCTGCACCGTGCAGGAGGAGTTCTATCCGGTGATGGAAGCGCTCGTCGAGCGCCGCGCGGACATCGATCACGTGCTGATCGAAACGTCGGGCCTCGCGCTGCCGAAGCCGCTCGTGCAGGCGTTCAACTGGCCGACGATCCGCAACAGCTTCACGGTCGACGCGGTCGTGACCGTCGTCGACGGGCCGGCCGCCGCGAGCGGCCAGTTCGCGGAAAACCCGCAGGCCGTCGACGCGCAGCGTCGCGCCGATCCGAACCTCGACCACGAATCGCCGCTGCACGAACTGTTCGCCGATCAACTGTCGTCGGCCGATCTCGTGATCGTGAACAAGGCCGACCTCGTCGGCGACGCCGAATTCTCGCAGATCGAAACCGCGATCCGCGAGGAAATCCCGCCGCAGGTGAAGATCGTGCGCGCGACGCGCGGCGAGCTCGATCTCGCGATGCTGCTCGGCCTCGAATCGGCGTCGGAGGAGACGATCCACCTGCGTCACGACCATCACGGCTCGGCCGACGACGGCGATCACGACCACCATCACGACGATTTCGATTCGGTCGTGGTGTCGGGCGACGCCGGCACGCGCGAAGCGACGATCGCCGCGTTGCAGCGGGTGGTCGAAACGCACACGATCTATCGCGCGAAAGGCTTCGCCGCGCTGCCCGGCGCGCCGATGCGACTCGTGATCCAGGGCGTCGGCCGCCGTTTCGACAGCTATTTCGACCGCCGCTGGCAGGACGGCGAAACGCGCGCGAGCCGCTTCGTGCTGATCGGCGAGGATCTCGACGCGGCCGCGCTGCAACGCGCGTTCGACGCCGCGTGCGCGGCCGAGCCGCAACAGGCGTAACGCACGATGCATCTGTTGCGCACCACGCCGGGCGGCTTCGTCGACGATACGCAAGGCGTCGTCCGGATCGACCAGCAGCCGGCCGACATCGTGATCCTGAGTTCGGCCGACACGACGCTGTCGCTGCTCGCGAGCGTCGTGCCGCACTTGCCGGCCGGGTTCCCGAGCGTGCGGCTCGCGAACGTCACGTTCCTGCGGCAGCCGGCGTCGGTCGATTTCTACGTCGACGACGTGCTGCGCCACGCGAAGACGGTCGTGATCGATCATCTCGGCGGCGAAGCGTACTGGCCGTACGGGATCGAGCAGGCCGTGTCGCTCGCGTCGAAGCGCGGGCAGCAGCTCGCGATGTTCTCGGGCGACCTGCAGGAGGATCCGAACCTCGTCGCGAAGAGCACGGTCGAGGCCGAGCTGTGCCGGCTGTGGTGGCGCTACCTGCGCGAAGGCGGCGTGCACAACGCCGATGCGCTGTTGCGCAGCATCGCGTTTCACACGCTCGGGTTCGGTGAAGCACCCGAACCGCCGCGCCCGCTGCCGGCCGCCGCGCTGTATCACCCGGCGCGTGACCGCGCGAGCGTCGACGACTGGCGGCCGCGCTGGACGCCCGACGCGCCGGTCGTCGCGATCCTGTTTTATCGCGCGCACTGGCAGGCCGCGAACACGGCCGTGTTCGAGGCGCTGGCCGATGCGCTCGTCGACGAAGGATTGAATCCGTTGCCGATCGCGGTGACGTCGCTGAAGGACGCGGTGAGCCGCGAGGTCATCACGCAGCTGTGCGATACGCACGGCGTCGCGCTCGTGCTGAACACCACCGCGTTCGCGGCCGGCGCGATCGACAGCCCCGAGCACGACGTGCTGGCCGGCGACGCGCCGGTGCTGCAGGTGATCCTGTCCGGCGGCAACCGCGACGCATGGGTGGCCGACAACCAGGGCCTGCATGCACGCGACATCGCGATGCACGTCGCGCTGCCCGAAGTCGACGGGCGCATCGTCACGCGCGCGGTGAGCTTCAAGGGGCTCGCGTATCGTTGCCCGCACACCGAAGTCGACGTCGTGCGCTACCAGCCGGACGCGGAGCGGATCGCGTTCGTCGCGGCGCTCGCGCGCGGCTGGTGCCGGCTGCGTACGCTGGATAACGCCGACAAGCGCATCGCGCTGATTCTCGCGAACTATCCGCAAAGCGAAGGGCGGATCGGCAACGGCGTCGGGCTCGACACGCCGGCCTCCGCGCTGCGCGTGCTCGCGGCGCTGCGCGATGCGGGCTATACGGTGGCCGACCTGCCGCCCGACGGCGACGCACTGATTGCCCAACTCACCGAAGGCGTGACCAACGATCCCGCCGTGCGCACGCTGCGTCCCGCGTTTCAGAGTTACGCGCTGGCCGACTACGTCGCGCGTTTCGCGCGGCTGCCGGCGGCCGTGCGCGACGCGCTGAACGAACGCTGGGGGCCGCCCGAAGCCGACCCGACGCTGCGGCAACAGCGCTTCACGATCGCCGGCTGGCGCGCGGGCAACGTGTTCGTCGGCATCCAGCCGTCGCGCTCACGCGACGACAACGACTATGCGAGCTACCACGATGCCGACCTCGTGCCGCCGCACGCGTATCTCGCGTTCTATTTCTGGCTGCGCGATGCGTATCGCGTCGACGCGGTCATCCATCTCGGCAAGCACGGCAATCTCGAGTGGCTGCCGGGCAAAAGCGTCGCGCTGTCCGACGCGTGCTGGCCCGACCTGACGCTCGGGCCGCTGCCGCACCTGTATCCGTTCATCGTCAACGATCCGGGCGAGGGCAGCCAGGCGAAGCGCCGCGCGCAGGCCGTGATCGTCGATCACCTGATGCCGCCGCTCACGCGCGCGGAAAACTACGGCCCGCTGCAGGATCTCGAACGGCAGGTCGACGAGTACTACGAAGCGCTGATGGTCGATGCGCGGCGCGCGAAGCTGCTGCGCAAGACGATCCTCGCGACGATCGCCGAGCATCGTCTGCATGACGAACTGAGCGTGTCGCCGCCGCGCGATGCGGGCGACGAGGATGCGCTGCTCACGCGCGTCGATGCGTGGCTGTGCGAATTGAAGGAAGCGCAGATTCGCGACGGATTGCACGTGTTTGGCGCGTCGCCGGTCGAGCGCCAGCGGCGCGACACGCTGCTCGCGCTCGCACGCTTCCCGGTTGGCGACGGCAAGGGCGAACGGGCCGGGCTGATCGGCGCGCTCGCGCGCGATCTCGCGCTCGGCGACGATTTCGACCCGCTTTCGGCCGACTGGGCCGCCCCGTGGACGGGGCCGCGGCCGGCCGTGCTGCACACGCTCGACGCGTCGCCGTGGCGTCATGCGGGCGATACGCGCGAGCGGCTCGAACGGCTTGCGCAGCATTGGCTGAACGCCGTGTGCGGGGCCGCTTCGGAAGATTCAGGCATCGACATGCCGCCGCCCGGCGAATGGCCGCATACGCTCGCGGTGATCGAACGCGTGCGTTCGACGCTGTTGCCCGCGCTCGACGCGTGCGGCGGCGAGGAAATGCGCCAGTTGCTGCGCGGGCTCGACGGCCGTTTCGTGCCGCCGGGGCCGAGCGGCTCGCCGTCGCGCGGCCGTCCCGACGTGCTGCCCACCGGCCGCAATTTCTACTCGGTCGATACGCGTGCGGTGCCGACGCAGGCCGCCTGGTCGCTCGGCCTGAAATCCGCGCAGCAACTGATCGAGCGCCATCTGCAGGATCACGGCGACTATCCGCGCGCGATCGGCTTGTCGGTGTGGGGGACGGCCACGATGCGCACGGGCGGCGACGACATCGCGCAGGCGTTCGCGCTGCTCGGCGTGCGGCCGAAATGGGCGCACGGCAGCCATCGCGTGACCGACTTCGAGATCCTGCCGATCGAGATCTTCGACCGGCCGCGCATCGACGTGACGCTGCGCGTGTCGGGTTTCTTCCGCGATGCATTCCCGAACCTGATGCACCTGTTCGATGCGGCCGTGCAGGCGGTCGCCGCGCTCGACGAGCCCGAGGCACTGAACCCGATCCGCGCGCGCATCGAGCGCGAACGGGAGAAGTGGGTCGCGCAGGGCGTGGCGCCCGATGAAGCACGGCGCCGCGCCGGCTGGCGCGTGTTCGGCGCACGCCCGGGCAGTTACGGCGCGGGCCTGCAGGACCTGATCGACCAGCGCCGTTGGCAGACCGACGCCGATCTCGCGGATGCCTACCGTCAATGGGGTGGCCATGCGTACGCGCAGAACAGCGCGGGCGACGCGGCGCCCGACGTGTTCGGCGAGCGGCTGGCGACGATCGACGTCGTCGTGCAGAACCAGGACAGCCGCGAGCACGACATCCTCGATTCGAACGACTACTACCAGTTCCAGGGTGGAATGACGGCGGCCGTGCGGCACCTGTCGGGGCAGCAGCCGAGCATCTATCACGGCGACCATGCGAACCCGGTCGCGCCGAAGATGCGCACGCTGCCCGAGGAAATCGCGCGCGTGATCCGCTCGCGCGTCGTCAACCCGAAATGGCTCGACGGCGTGAAGCGTCACGGCTACAAGGGCGCGGCCGAACTCGCCGCGACCGTCGACTATCTGTACGGCTATGACGCGACCGCCCGTGTGCTGTCCGATCACCAGTACGCGCTCGTCGCCGACGCGTACCTGTTCGACGACGCCACCCGCGCGTTCCTCGAACGGCACAACCCGAAGGCGCTGCACGGCATCTGCGAACGCTTCGTCGAAGCGATGCAGCGCGGGCTGTGGCAGCAGCCGGGCCACTATCGCGAGCGGATCGAAGCGATCTGGCTCGCCAGCGAACAACGTCAGGAAGGAGAACGGCGATGACCGATCCGACGACGCACCGCGCCCGCGCGGTTTTTCCGTTTGCGGCCCTCGTCGCGCAGGACGCGTTGCAGCAGGCGCTGCTGCTTGCCGCGATCGACCCGTCGCTCGGCGGCGTGCTCGTCAGCGGCCCGCGCGGCACCGCGAAATCGACCGCCGCGCGCGGCCTCGCGGAGCTGTTGCCGGAAGGGCAGTTCGTCACGCTGCCGCTGTCGGCGAGCGACGAGCAGGTGACGGGCACGCTCGATCTCGCGCATGCGCTGGCCGAAAACGGCGTGCGGTTCCGGCCCGGCCTGCTCGCGAGGGCGCATCTCGGCGTGCTGTACGTCGACGAAGTAAACCTGCTCGCCGACGGGCTCGTCGATACGCTGCTCGACGTCGCCGCGAGCGGCGTGAACATCGTCGAGCGCGATGGCGTGTCGCATGCGCACGACGCGCGCTTCGTGCTGGTCGGCACGATGAATCCCGAGGAGGGCGAGTTGCGTCCGCAACTGCTCGACCGCTTCGGGCTGATGGTCGAGCTGGAGAATTGCTTCGACGCCGCGCAGCGCGAACGGATCGTGAAGGCGCGTCTTGCGTTCGATCTCGATCCGGACGCGTTTCGCGCGCGTCACGCGGCTGCCCAGCGGGAGCTCGCGGAGCGGATTCATGCGGCGCGCGCGCGACTGCCGACGCTGGATTTCGACGATGCGGTCCACGCGCGCGTCAGCGCGCTGTGCATCGACGCGGCCGTCGACGGATTGCGCGCCGATCTCGTGATGCTGCGTGCCGCGCGGGCGCTGGCCGCGCTGGAGCGGGCCGACGCGGTGACGGTGTCGCATGTGGCGCGCGTGGCCGAAGCCGTGCTTCGGCATCGGCGCCATGCGGGGCCGCCGCCGTCGCAGCAGTCGCCGCAGCACGATGGTGAGCGCGACGATCGTGTGCGGCCGGATACACCCCGGCAGCCTGACAAGCGACAAGGCGACACCGACGACAAAGCGGCCGACGCGTCCGCATCGCAAGGCGACTGGGGCTACCTGCCGCCCGAACCGGCCGGGCTGCGCGACGTGAAAAGCGTGGTGCCGCTGCCGCTAAAAAAACGCTGAGCCATCGAGCCGGCGCCGCCGCGAACGCGATTCGCGGTCCTCGATGGCAGTCAGGCGCCGCCGCGCGCGTGCCGGGCACGGTGCGCGCCGGCACGGCCGTCGCGTGGCCGGCGACGCTCGCCGCGAAACGCGGCGGCCCGCTGCATCGCGAGCATCTGCGCTACGGCAAACGCGCGGGTGCGCCGCACGCGCTGCATTGCTTCGTGCTCGACTGTTCGGCGTCGATGTTGTCGCACGAGCGGCTCGCGCTCGCGAAGGGGCTGATCGTCGCGTATTTCGATCAGGCCGCGCACGCACGCGTCGAAACCGCGCTGATTTGCTTCGGCGGTCAAGGCGCCGCGCGGCGCTTCGGCCCGGCCGTGCCGCGCTGGTGGAATGCGCGCTGGCTCGAGCCGGTCGACGGCGGCGGCGGCACGCCGCTCGCGGACGGTATCGCGACCGCCGCGCGGCTGCTTGCCCGCGCCGCTCGCCGCGAGCCCGGCAAGCAGCGCTGGCTGTGGGTGCTGTCCGACGGGCGCACGCGCGAGATGCCGGCCAAACCCGCGGCGGCCGATCACGTCGTGTTCGTCGACTTCGACGATGCGGCCGTGCGGATCGGGCAGGGCGCGCGGCTCGCCGCGGCGTGGGGCGCGCAGTGGGTGACGGCCGACGCGCTGCGCACGGATCTCGCCGGCTGATGGCCGGCCGGCGGTGCGCTATGATCGGCGTTTGCGCTTCTGCCCACTGGAAACTCCCGCCATGCAAGTACTGGTCGATGCCGACGCATGTCCCGCCGTCATCAAGGACATGCTGTTTCGCGCCGCGCGTCGGGCCGAAATCCGCGTGACGCTGGTCGCGAACCAGTTTCTGCGTACGCCGCCGTCGCCGTTCATCAAGGCCGTGCAGGTGCCGGCCGGCTTCGACGTGGCCGATGCGCGCATCGTCGAGCTGGCCGAAGCCGGCGACCTCGTGATCACCGCCGACATCCCGCTGGCCGCCGCCGTGCTCGACAAGGGCGCGCACGCGCTCGACCCGCGCGGCAACTGGTTCAGCCGCGAGAACATCGAGGAACGCCTGTCGACGCGCGCGATGATGGACCAGTTGCGCAGCGCGGGCATCGACACGGGCGGGCCGGCGCCGTTCAGCGCGCGCGACGGCAAGACGTTCGCGTCGCAGCTCGACCGGTTCCTCGCGCGGCACGGCAAGCCGTAACGGCATGCGTCTGCGCGCGGCGAGGATGCGGGTTCGCGCCGACGCTGCTATCGTTGGACGAGAACCCCAGCACAGGAGCGCACGCGTGTCACTGACCCAACTTCTCGTTCCGACCTATACCCAGATGCTGCGCGCACTGTCCGCGTGGCTCGACAAGGCCATCGCGCACCGGCAGGCCGCGGGCGACGAGCCCGACGCGGCGATGACGCTGAGGCTCGCGCCCGACATGTATCCGCTCGCCGCCCAAGTGCGCTTCTCGTGTTTCCAGGCGATGGAGCCGGTTCACCGGCTGCGCGGCGAACCGCTGCCGGCGGCATTGCTCGCGTTGCGCGAGGCCGGCTGGAACGCCGATGCGCAACCCGGCTCGCCGGCCGATGCGCAGGCGCTCATCGCCGGCACGCTCGCCTTTCTCGGCGAACTCGCACCGGATGCGCTCGATGGCGGCGCAACGCTGCCGATCCCGCTCGAGATGTCGAACGGGATCGCGTTCGACATGACCGGCGAACAGTACGCGCGCGACTGGGCGCTGCCGCAGTTCTACTTTCACGCGATCGCCGCGTACGCGATCCTGCGCCATCACGGCGTCGAACTCGGCAAGGCCGATTGCGTGCCGCACATGCTCGCGTACGTGCGGCCGGGCACGATTCCGCAGGGTTGAGCCGGCTCCAGGCGGCGCGAAGCGACATGGCACGCGCTCTGTTCATCTGCAGCCGCAACCGGCTGCGCAGCCCGACGGCCGAAGCGGTGTTCGCCGCGTGGCCGGGCATCGAAACCGATTCCGCGGGCCTCGCGCCCGACGCGGACGTGCGGTTGTCCGCCGAGCAACTCGACTGGGCGGACATCGTGTTCGTGATGGAGCGCGCGCACAAAGCGCGACTGTCGGCGCAATTCGGCGCGCATCTGAAGCACCGGAAGATCGTCTGCCTCGATATCCCCGACCGCTACGCGTTCATGCAGCCCGAACTCGTCGCGCTGCTCGAACGCAAGGCCGGGCCGTTCCTGCGCGGGTAATCGGCGCCATCCGTGCTCGAGTCCGGGCCGGGATCGACCTCAGCGAAGGGGCGGGCTCGCGAATGCGGAAAAACAGTCGAGCCGCAGCAGCTCGATGATCCTGCGTGTCGGCACGCTCGCCCGGAGCGTGTCGAGCCGGTCGACGGCGAACCACTTGCAGCGGGCGATCTCGTTGCTCGCGCGCGGTGTCAGGTGCGCCGGCACGTCGGCCACGAACACGTGATGCAGCTTCGTCAGGCCGCCGAACTGCACCGCGTAGTCGAGCGCGAGCCCCTCCAGCCGCGTTTCCTCCGCGAGCTCCCGCCGCGCGGCTTCGAGCGGCGTCTCGCCGCGCCGGATCGTGCCGCCCGGCAGCGACCAGCGCGCGGCGGTGCGCGCGACCAGCAGCACGCTGCTGCGCTGACGGCACACGATCGTGGCGCGCTCCTTGATGACGGCGAGGGTATCCGGCCCGGTGCTCATGGTCTGGCAAGACAGGTGCTGAAGCGTGGAGAGAAGTGCACGCCGGCGGCCGTTGTCCGACAGCAGGCGGCGACGGCATGCAAGCCGCCGCGCCGATGTTACCGGCCGTTCGTGACAGTTCCATGCACTGCCGTCGCGCCACGGACGGCCACTCATGCGTGCGTGTAGATCCCGCTGCGCGTCGGCTTCGCATGGCGCGAACGGCGGCGCGTGTGAACGGCACGCCGGTGATGAGGCGACGGCGCCGTGACATGCCGGCGTGCGGGCGCGGGCCGGGCGGTGGACGCGCTAGCGTGCGGCGCGGCGCCCGGCATCCCGGTTTGTCCTTCGCCGAAATGGAAAGTCTGGTTTTGCGCGTGCGCGACGCCCAGCATCGACGCCAGCACGAAGGCCGCCAGCCACAATCGTTTCATGAATATTCCGCCTAGTATCGTCCGGGATGAACGTGGGCCGCCAGCTTAACGAACGGCGGGGCGTCACCGCAACCGGCCCGCGTTCGGCGTCGTCGCTATTGGCGAGCAACGACGTGACCCGCGGGGCAGCCGGGGTCCATCCGGGGTTGACAATGCAATTCCTGAGTGTGAATATAAATTCACACACAAGAATTATTTGTCGAATCCGGAGAAGCGGAGCGCAAGCGCCGGGCCACCGGAACCGGCAGTCCGATCGACCGGAACCAGGAGCGAGACGCATGGCGGAACACGAGCAGCAGGGCGCGCTGGCGGGATTGCGCATCATCGATCTGTCGCGGGTGCTGGGCGGCCCGTACGCGACCCAGATTCTCGCCGACCACGGCGCGGAGGTAATCAAGGTCGAACCGCCATCCGGCGACGAGACGCGCACGTGGGGCCCGCCGTTCGACGGCGACACCGCGTCGTATTTCCTCGGCGTGAACCGCAACAAGCTCGGCATCGCGCTCGACCTGACGCAGCCGGCCGATCGCGAGCGGCTGCTCGGCCTGCTCGAACACGCGGATGCGCTGGTCGAGAACTTCAAGATCGGCACGATGGAGCGCTGGGGGCTCGGGTTCGACGCGCTGCATGCGCGGTTTCCGCGCCTCGTTTATTGCCGCGTGTCGGGTTTCGGCGCGGACGGCCCGCTCGGCGGGCTGCCGGGCTACGACGCGGCCGTACAGGCGCTCGCGGGGCTGATGAGCGTCAACGGCGAAGCCGGCGGCGCACCGCTGCGCGTCGGCGTGCCGATCGTCGATCTCGTCACGGGGCTGAACGCGGCGCTCGGCGTGCTGATGGCGCTGCGCGAACGCGACGCGAGCGGGCGCGGCCAGTTCGTCGAATCGACGCTATTCGACTGCGCGCTGTCGATCCTGCATCCGCATACGCCGAACTTCTTCCATTCAGGCAACGCGCCCGTGCGCACCGGCAACGCGCATCCGAACATCACGCCGTACGACAGTTTTCCGACGGCGGGCGCCGACATCTTTCTGGCGGTGGGCAACAACGGGCAGTTCGCGGCGCTGTGCGACGTGCTCGGCACGCGCGACTGGCTCGACGATCCGCGATTCGCCGACAACCGCGCGCGCAGCCAGCACCGCGCCGCGCTGCGCACGCTGCTCGAAACGGCGCTGGCCGCGCACGACGGCGCGACGCTCGCCGAGCACCTGATGCGCCGCGGCGTGCCGTGCGCGCCCGTGCTCGGGCTCGACGCGGCGCTCGACCATCCGCATGTCGCGCACCGGCAGATGAAGGTCGAACTGGGCCGGCATCGCGGCATCGCGTCGCCGATCAAGCTCGGCCGCACGCCGGCCACGTACCGGCGGCCGCCGCCCGCGCTGAACGAACATGCGGCGCAGGTGTTTGCGGGCGATAACGGCAACGACGGCCCCCGCCGCACCTGACCGGCATCGCCGCCGCCAGCCGTGCCGTACCGCGGCGCAGGGCCGCGCGCGCCGGCATACCCCCATTCGGACATCACGCCGGCCCGCGCATCGACCCGCATCGACCTGCGCACCGGCTGAAGAGGAGACGCATCATGCTCGCATGGATCGGCGCGATCGCCATCGTCGCGCTGTTCGGCCTGATCATCACGAAGCGGTTGTCGCCGCTCGTCGCGCTGATCGTCGTGCCGGTGGCCGCGTCGCTCGCGGCCGGTTTCGGGCTGCAGACCGGCAAGTTCATCGTGCACGGCGTACAGAACATCGGCCCGATCGCCGGGATGTTCGTTTTTGCGATTCTGTTTTTCGGGATCCTCACCGATGCGGGGATGCTCGATCCGATCATCGCGGGCGTGCTGCGCGTGATCGGCTGCCATCCGCCGCGCATCGTGATGGGCTCGGCGCTGCTCGCGCTGCTGATCCATCTCGACGGCTCGGGCGCGGTCACGTTTCTCGTCACGCTGCCCGCGATGATGCCGCTCTACACGCGGCTCGGAATGGATCGCCGCATCCTCGCGTGCGTCGCATCGATGGCGGCCGGCGTCAACTTCCTGCCGTGGGTCGGGCCGATGCTGCGCGCATCGGCCGCACTGCACATTCCCGGTTCGGCGATCTTCACGCCGATGATTCCGGTGCAGATCGTCGGGCTCGCGTTCGTGTTCGGCACCGCGTGGGTGCTCGGCGTGCGCGAGGCGAAACGGCTCGGGCTCGACCGTGCCGGCGCGGCCGCGCTCGCGATCGCGCCGCGCGAGCTGACCGACGCCGAACGCGCATTGCGCCGGCCGGGACGCTTCGGGATCAACGTCGCACTGACGCTGGTCGTGCTCGTCACGCTGGTGTCGGGCATCGTCGACCCGATGGTGATGTTCATGCTCGGCACGGTCGCCGCGCTGGTGATCAACTATCCGGACGTCCACGCGCAGCGCGAGCGGATCGACGCGCATGCGAAGGCCGCGCTGATGATGGCGAGCGTGCTCCTCGCGGCCGGCGCGTTCACCGGCATCATGTCCGGCACCGGGATGCTGAAGGCGATGGCCGAAGTCGTCGTCGCGCACGTGCCCGTCGAGCATGCGCGCCACATGCCGTTCGTGCTCGGGCTGCTGTCGATGCCGCTCAGCCTGCTGTTCGATCCCGATTCGTTCTACTTCGGCGTGCTGCCGGTGCTCGCGGAGAGCGGCAAGCTGCTCGGCGTGCCGCCGATCCAGATGGCGCAGGCCGCGCTGCTCGGCCAGATGACGACGGGCTTTCCGGTGAGCCCGCTCACGCCCGCGACGTTCCTGATCGTCGGCCTGACCGGCGTCGAGCTCGCCGAGCACCAGAAATTCACCATTCCGTTCCTGTTGGCCGCCACCGTGCTGATGGTCTTCGCCGCGGTGATCGTGGGCGTGTTTCCGTTGTGAGCGCCCGGGACCTGCCGCTTCGTGCCGATGCTTCCGGCGCGCAATCCCGCGCAGGACCATCGTTCGAAGCGGAAACCCTGGCGCCCCCTGGCATTTTCTTGAGAGCGGCGCGGCCGCTCGGCTTTTTCCGGGAGAGCAATCCATGCAGTTCGACCTGACCGACGACCAGCGCGCGATCGAAAGCGCGATCGAGAAAATCTGCGCGCGCTTCGGCGACGACTACTGGCTCGAACGCGATCGCGCGGGCGGGTTTCCGGCCGATTTCCACGCGGCGCTCGCCGAGGCCGGCTGGCTCGGCATCGCGATGGACCCGGCCTACGGCGGCGCCGGGCTCGGGATGACCGAGGCCGCGCTGATGATGCGCGCGATCAGCGCGTCGGGCGCCGGCCTGTCGGGCGCGTCGGCCGTCCACATGAACATCTTCGGGCTGAACCCGGTGCAGGTGTTCGGCAACGACGCGCAGAAGGCGCGCTTCCTGCCGCCGCTGATCGCGGGGCGCGACAAGGCGTGCTTCGCGGTGACCGAACCCGACGCGGGCCTCGACACCACGCACCTGAGCACGCAGGCGTGCCGCGACGGCGATCACTACGTGCTGAGCGGGCGCAAGATCTGGATCTCGACCGCGCAGGTGGCGAACAAGATGCTGATCATCGCGCGCACGACGCCGCTCGACCAGGTCGCGAAGCCGACCGACGGGCTGAGCCTGTTCTATACCGACCTCGATCGTACCCGCATCGAGGTGCGCGAAATCGACAAGATGGGCCGCAAGGCGGTCGATTCGAACATGCTGTTCATCGACAACCTGCGCGTGTCGCGCGACGACCTGATCGGCAACGAAGGCGACGGTTTCCGCTATCTGCTGCACGGGTTGAACCCCGAACGGATCCTGATCGCGGCCGAGGCGATCGGCCTCGGGCAGGCCGCGCTGCGCCGCGCGACGCAATATGCGTGCGAGCGCGTGGTGTTCGGCCGGCCGATCGGGCAGAACCAGTCGATCCAGCATCCGCTCGCGCAGGCGTGGATGCAGCTCCAGGCCGCGTGGCTGATGGTGATGAAGGCCGCGACGCGCTACGACGCGGGGCAGTCGTGCGGCGCGGAGGCGAACGCCGCGAAATACCTCGGCGCGGAAGCCGCGTTCCAGGCGTGCCAGACGGCGATCGCGACGCACGGCGGGATGGGGTACGCGAAGGAATATCACGTCGAGCGCTATCTGCGCGAGTGTATGATTCCGAGGCTCGCGCCCGTGAGCCCGCAACTGATCCTGTGCTACATCGCGGAGAAGGTGCTCGGGCTGCCGAAGTCGTACTGACCGTACCGCCCCGGCAGGCCGCCCGGCGCGCGGTTTCCCGTTCCGAATCAAGCGCTCGTCATGGACGTCAAACTCGTTGCCCGCACGCTCGACCTGTTCGAGCTGTTCGCCGCCGAACGGCGGCCGCTGCCGCTCACCGAACTCGCGCGCCTGCTCAATGTACCGGCGTCGAGCTGCCTCGCGATGGCGCGCACGCTCGTAAGCCGCGGCTACCTGTACGAAGTGCGCAAGCGCGGCGGCTACTACCCGACGCGGCGCCTGCAGACGGTCGCCGCCGCGATCGATGCGACCGATCCGGTCGTCGACATCGTGCATCCGCACCTCGTCGCGCTGCGCGACGCGAGCCGCGAAACGGCCGTGCTCGGCAAGATCCAGGGCGCGTCGGTCACGTATCTCGACGTCGTCGAATCGGAGCAGGCGATCCGCTATACGCGCCAGCCGGGCGAGCTGCGGCCGCTGCACGCGAACTCGATCGGCAAGGCGATCTTCGCGGAACTCGCGAGCGACGCGCAGCAGGCGCTCGGCGCGCAACTGCCGTTCGAACGCTTTACCGATGCGACGGTGGTTGATCTCCCGGCGCTCGTCGCGCAGGCCGCGCGGTTTCGCGAACTCGGCTGGGCGGAGAACTTCGGCGAGAGCGCGCCCGAGCTGTCGGCGATCGCGATCGCGGTCGCGCTGACGCTCGACGGCGACTGGTACGGGCTGTCGGTCGTCGGGCCGACCGAGCGGATCCGCCAGCATCGCGACACGCATGCGGCGCTGCTCGTCGACGCGAAGGCGCGGCTGCTGGCCGAACACGCGCGCGGGTAGGGCGGCGGCGCGCGCCGGCGCCGGCAGAGGGCCGTCGCCGGCGTGCGGTCCCGCCACGCCGGCAACGCCCCGCCGCGCGTCACGCGCGAGCGCGTCGCACCGTCACGACTTCACCCACACGCCGCCCGCGCTCGGGTTGTCGCCCTGCGTCCACCATTTCGCGCAATACTTCGCGCCCTGATACGTCACGCACGTGCCGCCCTGATAGGCGGTCGTCGCCGACCACGTGGGCGTGCCGCCGTTGATCGGCTTCCATACGGCCGCCTGGCCGGGCACGTCGCCCTGCGTCCACCACTGCGCCTGATACGTCGTGCCCTGGTAGGTGACCGTCGCGCCGGCCGTATAGACCTGGCCGGCCGCCCACGGTGCGCCCGGCTGCGGCGTGCCGCCGTCCGAGCCGCCGCCGTAGTTCGGGTCCTGCGTGACGCCCGCGCCCCACTTGCCGTCGAGCTTCTTGAAGATCGTCGCGAACGCGTACGGCTGCTGCGCGACGCCCGAGCAGGTCGGCGACGCATACGTGCCGCCGGACGGGCACGCCTGATCGCGGCCGACCGACCAGTTGCCGAAGAAACCGTAGCCGTTCGCGACGGCCGCGTTCAGCACGGTCTGCGCATTCGCGAGCGTGAAGGTTTCACCCTGCACGTCGTTGACGCCGATCATCGGCGTGACGCCGACCATCTGCCACAGCTGCGCGTTGGTCTTCGGCTGGCCGGCGGATTTGAACGCGGTGTCGAGCTGCGAATAGAGCGCCTGCGCGGCGCTGATCGCGGCGGCGCCCATGTCGATGTTCGCGGGGCCGTAATCCATCGCCATCACGTTGACCGCGTCGAACGTGGCCTTGTTCGCGATGGCCGCGTTGACGACGTTCACGCCGTCCTGCGTGAGCCCGGTCGGCATCGTCGGCAGCGTCAGCGTCACGTGCAGCGGCTTGCCCTTCGCCGCGTAGTCGGCCTGCAGTTGCGCGACCGCCTGGAAGTTGCGCGCGACCGCCGCCGTGTCCTGCTGCGACGCGCCCTCGATGTCGAAGTCGACATGCGTGAGGCCGTACGTGTCGATCACCGTCTGGTACGCGGTCTTCAGCGCGGGAACCGTCGAGCACGCCTGCATCAGCGGCGTGCCGTTCGCGCCGCCGAACGACACGGCGACTTCGCCGCCTTTCGCGCGGTAGCTGGCGATCGACGTGGACAGCGCGGTCAGCAGGCCGCCGCTCGCGCCGTTGCCGATCGGCTGCACGCCGCCCCACGACGGCACGCAGCCGTTGCCCGCGACCACGAACGCGAGCGTGAACTGCTGGATGCCCTGGCGCACGCCGATCTGGTCGACCAGCGGCGTGGGATAAAGCGTCACGTCGACAAAGGGCGCATAGACGCCGGCACCTTGCGACACGCTCGCCATCGCGAGCAGACAACCCGCGGCAAACGCACGCGGAATGAAACGCGGCAACACATTGTTGTTCATTCTGTGTTCTCCAAGTGGAAGAGGGATACGCTGGCCTGCGTATCGTCGCCGGCGGGAAAAGCACGTGTCCCGCCGGCGGCGTGCCTATCTTGGAGGATTCGCGTCGAATAGGAAACTTAGGTGTTCTTCTTTTTGTTATTCGATTCTCGATACGTAACGAACTTGCCGATTCGGTCGAATATCGAAACGCGCGGAGGGCATTTTTTCCGATCGATCGCACGACGCCGCGCGGATGGACCGGTTCCAGCGAACCGGCGACGCGCCGGCATGTCGATGAACGGCTCGCTCGCACGCCTGTGCGTTCACATTCGTGCGAATGCCGTCGGATGCGGTAGGTATGCGCAACCGGCGGGCGCAGCGGCGTTCAGCGATACCAGCGCGGCGTATAGACCCATTCGCGTGCGTTGCCGATCGCGAAGCGCCGCGTGGTCGACGAGCCGACGATCACCATCGTGCGCATGTCGACCTGGTCGCCGCGCAGCGCGCCGAGGGTCGTCGTCGAAAGCGTCGCGCCCGGCCGGCCGATGTCGCGGCCGAGCACGACCACCGTCTCGGCCGCGCGATGCGCGCGCACGATGTCGAGCGCCCGGTCGAGCTGCCACGGCCGCGCGCGCGAGATCGGGTTGTAGAACGCCATCACGAGATCGGCTTGCGCCGCGTGCCGCAGACGCGTTTCGATCACGTCCCACGGCTTCAGGTTGTCCGACAGCGAGATCGCGCAGAAATCGTGGCCGAGCGGCGCGCCGGCCTGCGCGGCCGTCGCGAGCGACGCCGAGATGCCGGGCTCCACGCGCAGGTCGACCGCGGCCCAGTGCGGGTTGCGGGCTTCATCGAGCGCTTCGAGCACGGCCGCCGCCATCGCGAACACGCCGGGGTCGCCCGACGACACGACCGCGACGCACCGGCCCTCGGCCGCCAGTTCGAACGCATGGCGCGCGCGCTGCATTTCCTCGCGATTGTCGGTGCCGTGCACGCGCTGGTCCGCTCGAAACGGGCCGGCCATGTTCACGTAGGTCGTATAGCCGAGGATGTCGGTCGCGTCCGCGAGCGCGGCGCGCGCGGCCGGCGTGAGCCAGGCGGCGCCGCCTGGACCGAGGCCGAGTACCGTCAGGCGGCCGCGCGCGCGGCCGAGCGTGGCCGGATCGACCGGATGGGATGCGATTGCGCACGCGAGGCCGTTCGATGCTTCACGCAGTGTGTGGGCGACGCGTAATGCGCGGCCGAGCAGCGTGGCGGCGTCCGCGGGCGTGTCGCGATCGGGATCGCTATCGTCATCGACGAAACGCAGCGGCACGTCGAGCGTGTGCGCCGCTTCTTCCAGCGCGGGTTCGCCGATCGCCGACGCGGGCGCGACGATGGCCGCGAGCGCCAGCCGTGCGAGGCCCTGGGCGTCGAGCGAGGCTGCGATGCGCGCGGCCAGCGCTTCGTCCGCATGCACGGCATCCGCCGCGACGCCGACCACCACGCTGCGCGGATGAATCACGAGTTCGTCGTGCGCGCCGCGCCACGCATCGGGCGTCACGCGAATCGCGTGTGCGGCCGCGGCATCGCGCGGCAGCGCGACGTCGTCGAGCCACGGCGCGGCGCCGTCGAGGCGCGGCGACGCGCCCGCGAGCAGGTCGGACACGAAGCGCTTGCCCTGCGCGAGATCGGCGAGCGCATAGCCTTCCGGCGGATTGAGCACGCACGCGCCGAAGCGCAGTTCGCCGCTCGTCGTGATCGCCGGCGCGACGCCCACGCATTCGGCGATTTCGCGCGCGATCACGTTGACGCCCGTCAGCCCGCCGAGCAGCGGCACGACGGCCGAGCCGTCCTCCGCGACCGCGAGCACCGGCGGCTCGACGCCCTTGTCGGCGAGCGCCGGCGCGAGGCAGCGGATCACGATGCCGGCCGCGCACAGCGCGACGATCGGCGAGCCGCGCGCATAGAGTTCATGCAGATGCACGCCGAGTTCGTCGAACGGCACGTCGGCGTTGACGCGCGACGCGAGACCGTGCACGCGCGCGCCCGGGTAACGCGCCTGGATACGTCGCGCGGTATCGAGCGCGCCCGCGCCGAGTATCACGATCGCGGGCGGCGTCGTCATCCTTGCCATTTTTCCCCCGGCACGACGAGCAGCGAGAAATACGGCGACGCTATCGGATCGACTTCGTCGAGCGGCACGATGCGCTGGTTCGCCATCGTCGCGCGCTCGACGTACAGCGCGCGCTTCGCGAGCCCGAGTGCGTCGAGCACGCGCCGCACCTTGTCGAAGTTGCGGCCGAGCTTCATCACGACGGCCGCGTCGGCCCGCGCGAGCCGCTCGCGCAGTTCGTGCTCGGGCAGCACGCCCGACAGCACCGACAGGCTCTGGTTGCGATAGACGAGCGGCTGGCCGAGCACGGCCGTGCCGCCGAGCATCGCGCACACGCCCGGGATCACCTCGGTCTCGTAGCGCGGCGCGAGGCGGTCGTGCAGGTACATGTACGAGCCATAGAAGAACGGGTCGCCTTCGCAGATCACCGCGACGTCGCGGCCTGCATCGAGGTGCGCGGCGACGATCTCGGCCGCGGTGTCGTAGAAATCGGCGATCACCGTCTCGTAGCACAGCGGCGGCGGCAGTGCCTCGGTCGTCACCGGGTAGACGAGCGGCAGTTGCGTCTGCCCGTCGAGCAGGTGCGCCTCGACGATGCCGTACGCGTTGCCTTTCTTGCCCTTCGCGACGAAATACGCGACCACCGGCGCCGCCTGCAGCACGCGCAGCGCCTTGATCGTCATCAACTCGGGATCGCCGGGGCCGACCCCGACGCCGAACAGCCGCCCACGCACGCGCGTCATTCGACCTCCGTCGCGAGCGCATTCACCGCGGCGGCGGCCATCGCGCTGCCGCCGCGCCGGCCGAGCAGCGTGACGTACGGCACGCCGCGGCTGTCGGCGTCGAGCGCCGCCTTCGATTCGGCCGCGCCGATGAAGCCGACCGGGAAACCGAGGATCAGCGCGGGGCGCGGCGCGCCGGCATCGATCATGTCGAGCAGGTGGAACAGCGCGGTCGGCGCGTTGCCGATCACGACGACGCTGCCCGCGAGATGCGGACGCCACAGTTCGAGCGCGGCGGCCGAACGCGTGTTGCCGACGCGTTGCGCGAGGTCGGGCACCTCCGGCTCGCCGAGCGTGCAGATCACGCGGTTGGCCGCGGGCAGCCGCGCGCGCGTGATGCCTTCGGCGACCATTCTCGCGTCGCACAGGATCGGCGCGCCGGCCGCGAGCGCCGCGCGGCCGGCCGTGCCGGCGCCGACGGAAAAACGCAGGTCGTACACGACGTCGACCATCCCGCTCGCGTGGATCACGCGTACCGCGAGTTTCTCGAGATCGGGCGGCACCTGCGACAGGTCGGCCTCGGCGCGGATCGTCGCGAACGACTGGCGGTAGATTTCCTGCCCGTCGCGAATGTAGTCAAGCATCGGTGGTGTCCTGGCTGCGCCGCGCGTCCATGAGTCGGACCGCGGCCTGGTCAATCGTCAGACGGCGCGCGAGCGGGGCGCCGAGGCCCGCGGCCGCGTCGCGCCGATAAAGGTCGTAGTGTTGGGGCGCCACCGCGACGAGCGTATGCGTGGCAGCGTGCGGCAGCGCGCAGTGGCGTTCGCAACCGGTCAGATGCACGTCGAGCGGATGGCCGATGCGCGCGGCAAGCACGCGCGCGTCGTGTTTCGTGTCGGCGCGCGCTTTCGCGCAGCCCGCGCTGCCGGTGCAGGCAACGAGGGTCGCCAGCGGGTCGGACGCCGCGCACACGAGGCCGAGCGACGCGAGGGCTTCGCGCGTCGCCGCCGCACGCTCGTTCGGCACGCCGTGCATGAACACCCCTTGCCACGGCGTCATCGACAGCGTGCCGTCGCCGTCGGCTTCGGCCAGCGCGGCGAGCCGCTCCAGTTGCGCCGCGTCGAGCCGCCCGAGCGCGAATTGCGCGCCGACGCTGCAGCGCGCCGCGTCGCGCGACGGGTATGCGCCGAAACGCGACGCGGGGTCGGCACGCGTGCGTCGCCAGCCGGCGAGCGTCGGATCGGCCGCGAGCGGGAAGGGCAGGTAGCGTTGCGCGCGCTCGAGCAGGGCGGGTTCGCCGCACGTCGACAGCAGCGCGCGCATCCGCGCGACGTCGGCCGGCGCGAGATCGAGGAACGCGAGCAACAGCGCGCGAACCAGTGCGACGCCTTGATCGATCGACACGTCGACCGACGCGGGCCGGTCGTGGTGCGCCACCGGCGGACAGCCGGCCAGCCCCGCCGCGAGACGTACCGCGCCGTCGCCGCGACGCCACGCGGCGAGCCAGATGTCGTGCGGATGATCGAGCGCCGCGACCGCTTCGCCGCCGTCGAGCTGGATCGAGAATTTCGGCGACAGTTCGCCGCGGCGCGGCTCGCTCGCGAGCATGTCGAGCAGCGGCACGGCGAGCGCACGGCTATCGACGAGCGCGGCCGGGTCGTGCCCGGCGAGCGGGCTGAGCAACACGTTGCGGACGTCGTCGCTCGCCGCGAGCGCGGCCGCATCGACGGCGGTATTGTCGGCGCTCGTACGCGGGCCGAGCCCCGCATCGAGCAGCGCGCGCGCGAGCGCATCGGCCGCGCCGTCGCGAATGCCGCGCAACTGGAGATTCGCGCGATTGGTCGCATCGATCTCGCCGGAGCCGTACCGGCGCGCGGCGGCGGCGATCGCGCGCGCCTGGCGCGCGTCGAGCCGGCCGCCCGGCAACTTGATCCGGCACAGCCCGCCGTCGGCGGCCGCGACCACGCGCACGAGCCCCGGGCAAGCCGACGGGCGCACGACGGGCGACGCAGGAATCGAATCGGGGGCGGAACTCAACGGGATACCGGAACAGTGTGGCGCCGCGGCCAACGCATCGGTACACCCCGCCCGACGCCGACTGGCACGCACGCACTTTCTGGCCGGCAGGTCTCCTGGCTGACAGGTCGGCGCCTCCTCCCGGCCTTCCCGGTGAAACCAGTGGCATGAGGGGGAGATCGGCTCGCTGTCTACAGTTGCGGGGGCAGCCACAGCGGCGCGCGGTGCGCCCTGTGTTCCCTCTTCGGCCCCGAAGGGCACCGGCGAACGAACGGCCGTAGGATACCCGATTTTCGCGGCGATCCTGCATCGGCGGTGTGCGCTGCAACGGTGTCGCAGCATGGCTGTGACGACCGGCGTGCGGTTGCGCGGATGGTACGATTGGCGGCTCGACATTCGATCGGCGCGACGCCGGTATCCGCGATGATGAAACTCGGCAGGACGGAGCTGTTCGGCATCGGAATCGCACTGGCCTTGCTGGGCCTCCCCGCATGGATGATGCTCGCGGGCATGCTGATTCCGTTTGCGCCGTCCGCCGAATGGCCGAAGAATGTCGGGCTCGCCGGCCTCGCGGCGCCGATCGCGGCAGGTGGAACCTACCTGTTCAGGAAAGGCGGCGTGCGACCGCTCGCATGGCTACTGCTCGGCTGGCTGCTGGTCGCGGCGATCGCCGGACTGTATCTGGCGATGGTGATGTGGATCGGCGGCACGCCGCGCGGCTGACCAGGAGCGTGGCGGCATCGTCCGTGGCGCCAATGCCGCGGCACGGAAACGGATCGATGCGCGGCAGCTCGGCGGCTGCGCATCGCTACACACGGTATGAAATCGAACGATGGGGAAGGGTGCATGACGGCGTGGCTGACGGTAGTGGGCATCGGCGACGACGGTTACGCGGGGCTCGGGCGCCACGCGCGGCGCGCGTTGCTCGACGCGACGCATGTGGTTGGCGCGAAACGGCATCTCGACATGCTGCCCGCGCGGCTGCGCGCCGCGCGCGAAGCATGGCCGTCGCCGTTCGACCTGTCGGGGCTGCTCGCGCGCCGCGGCGCGCCCGTGTGCGTGCTCGCGAGCGGCGACCCGATGCTGTTCGGCGTTGGCGCGACGCTCGCCCGCGAGCTTTCCCCGGACGAATGGCGCGTCCTGCCGGCGCCGTCGTCGCTGTCGCTCGCGGCCGCACGCCTGGGCTGGGCGCTGCAGGACGTCGGTGCGGTCTCGCTCGTTGGGCGTCCGCTCGCGACGCTGGCCCGCCACCTGCTGCCGGGCCGGCGCCTGTTCGTGTTGAGCGCCGACGGCCGCACGCCGGCCGCGGTCGCCGCCGAACTCGCCGCCCGCGGCTTCGGGCCGACGCGCATCAGCGTATTCGAACATCTGGGCGGCCCGCTCGAGCGGCGGATCGACGGCCTCGCGCAAGACTGGAACATCGACGAAACCGCCGCGCTCAATCTCGTCGCGCTCGACTGTCGGGCGAGCCCCGACGCACCGCGCCGCGCGCTCACGCCCGGGCTGCCCGACGACGCGTACCGCCACGACGGCCAGCTCACCAAGCGCGACCTGCGCGCGATGACGCTCGGTCGCCTCGCGCCCGCGGCCGGCGAATTGCTGTGGGACGTCGGCGCCGGCAGCGGCTCGATCGGCATCGAATGGATGCGCGCGCATCCATCCTGCCAGGCGATCGCAATCGAAGCGCATGCGGAACGGCAGCGCTTCATCGAACACAACCGCGATACGCTCGGCGTGCCGGGCCTGCAACTCGTTTCAGGCCGTGCGCCCGATGCGCTCGCGGGGCTCGCCGCGCCCGACGCGATCTTCGTCGGCGGCGGCGCGACGGCGCCCGGCGTGCTCGACACGTGCTGGGCGTCGCTGAAACCCGGTGGGCGGCTGGTCGCGAACGCGGTGACGCTGCAAGGCGAGATGGCGCTCGCCGCGTGGCGCGATGCGCACGGCGGCACGCTCACGCGCGTGTCGCTCGCGCACGCCGAACCGCTCGGCCGTTTCGACACGTGGCGGCAACCGCTGCCGGTCACGCTGTACGACGTGCGCAAACCCGACACGACAGACGCAGCCGACGCGGCCGGCTCGTCGAATATGTCGAATCCGTCGAACCCAATGGACGCGTGATGCGCGACGAAACCCCCGAACAGCCCGCGCCGCTGCGCTTCGGCTACACGACCGGCAGCTGCGCGACCGCGACGTCGCTCGCGGCGGCGCGTCTGCTGCTCGCGGGCCACGCGGACGACGCGGTCGAGATCGTGCTGCCGAAGGGGCAACGCGTGATGATGCGGCTCGAATTCTGCCGCGCCACGGCTGAGGGCGCTGAAGCCGGCACGATCAAGGATGCCGGCGACGATCCGGACGTCACGCACGGCGCGCTGGTCTTCGCGCGCGTCGCGCTCGCGGCGGCGTCCGGCGTGCGTTTTCATGCGGGGCCGGGCGTCGGCACGGTCACGCGCGCGGGGCTCACGCTGCCGGTCGGCGAACCGGCGATCAACCCGGTGCCGCGCCAGATGATGACCACGCACCTGGAAGCGCTCGCCGCCGAACACGGTTACACGGGCGGTTTCGACGTGACGATCGGCGTCGAAGGCGGCGAGGCGCTCGCGCTGAAGACGATGAACCCGCGCCTGGGTATCGTCGGCGGGCTGTCGATCCTCGGCACGACCGGCATCGTGCGGCCGTTTTCGTGTTCGGCCTATATCGCGTCGATTCATCAGGGTATCGACGTCGCGCGGGCGAACGGCATCGCGCACATCGCCGCCTGCACGGGCAACGCGAGCGAGGATGCGATGCGCGCGCACTACCGTCTGCCCGACATGGCGCTGATCGAGATGGGCGATTTCGCGGGCGCGGTGCTCAAGCACCTGCGGCGCGCGCCGGTCGCGCGCCTGTCGATGTGCGGCGGCTTCGGCAAGCTGAGCAAGCTCGCGGCCGGCCATCTCGACCTGCACAGCCGCCATTCGAGCATCGATCTGCCGCTGCTCGCGCAGTGGGCGGCCGAAGCCGGCGCGAGCGAGGCGTTGCAGGCGACGATGCGCGCCGCGAACACGAGCCAGGAAGCGTTGAAACTCGCGCAGGCCGACGGCGTGCCGCTCGGCGATCTCGTCTGCACGCATGCGCTGCGGGTGGCGCGCGACATCGTGCCGCCGTCGATCGCGGTCGAGATGTTCGCGATCGACCGGCAAGGCCGTTTCGTCGGGGAGGCGCGATGAGTCCACGCATTCTGCTGCTCGGCGGCACCGGCGATGCGCTGAAAATCGCGCGCGCGCTCGGCCCGCATCACGTCTACAGTCTCGCCGGTCTCGGCAAGACACCCGACGATCTGCGCTGCGACGTACGCGTCGGCGGTTTCGGCGGCGCAGCCGGGCTGACCGCGTATCTTCGCGACGCCGGCATCGGCCTCGTGATCGACGCCACCCATCCGTACGCCGCGCAAATCAGCGCGAACGCCGCGACGGCGACGCGCGACGCAGGCGTGCCGCTGTGGGCGCTGCGCCGCGCGCCGTGGACGCCGCAACCGGGCGACGACTGGCGGATGGTCGACGACTGGGCCGGCATCGAGGCCGCGCTCGCGCCGTTCAGGCGCCCGCTGTTCACGCTCGGCCGCGAGCCGCTCGCGCATCTCGATGCGATCCCGCCGCACCAGTTCTGGCTCGTGCGCTGCCTCGATGCGCACCCCGGCAACGCCCGTGCGCAGGTCCTCGCCGCGCGCGGGCCGTTCACACCCGACGGCGAGCGTGCGCTGTTCGCGCTGGCGGGCATCGACGTCGTCGTCAGCAAGAACAGCGGCGGCGCGGCCACCGAGGCCAAGCTCGACGTCGCGCGCGAACGCAGGCTGCCGGTCGTGATGCTGCGCCGGCCGCCGCTGCCCGATGCCGACCGCGCGTTCGACTCGGTCACGGCGCTCGTCGATGCACTCGATCCGGCCGCGCGCGCGTGACGCGACGCAGCGGGCCATCCCACGAATTGACGGAGAAATTTCGATGACGGTGTACTTCATCGGCGCGGGCCCCGGCGACCCGGAGCTGATCACGGTAAAGGGCCAGCGCCTCGTGCGCACGTGCCCGGTGATCCTGTATGCGGGCTCGCTCGTGCCGGCCGCCGTGCTCGACGGCCATCGCGCGGAGCAGGTCGTGAACACGGCCGAGCTCGACCTCGATGCGATCGTCGCGCTGCTCGCCGCCGCGCACGCGAAAGGGCAGGACGTCGCGCGCGTGCATTCGGGCGACCCGTCGCTGTACGGCGCGATCGGCGAACAGATCCGCCGCCTGAAAGCACTCGGGATTCCGTACGAAATCGTGCCGGGCGTGACGGCCACGGCCGCGTGCGCGGCGACGCTCGGCGTCGAGCTGACGCTGCCCGGCGTCGCGCAGACGGTGATCCTCACGCGCTTCGCGGGCAAGACGACGATGCCGGAAGGCGAAGCGCTCGGCGCGCTCGCCGCGCATCGCGCGACGCTCGCGATCCATCTCGGCGTGCGCCATCTCGCGCGCATCGTCGACGAAGTGCTGCCGCATTACGGCGCCGATTGCCCGGTGGCGGTGATCTATCGCGCGAGTTGGCCCGACGAGGAACGCGTGACGGGCACGTTGGCCGACATCGTCGGCAAGGTGCGCGGCACGCAGATCGAGCGCACCGCGCTGATCCTGATCGGGCGCGTGCTCGACGCCGAAGGATTCGCGGATTCGACGCTGTACGCGAGCGCGGGCTGAACGCGCCTGCGCCGTGGAGCCGAGTATCCGGATGGGCCGCGACGATATTCCTGGCGCGAGCATGCCCGGGACGACAGCCTGCATGCAGGCGCCCGCGCCGCTAGCCCGCGGCGTCGCTCAGGCCCGCGCGACGTGCCGCGCCAGCTTCGGTGCAAACCCGGCCGCCAGCGCGAACAGCACGGCACAGAGGCATGCCATCGCGATCCACGCGGGCGTCAGGTCCGCGAGATGCTGGCGCACGATGCCGGCCGCGAACGGAAACAAGCCGGCGATCAAATAGCCGACACCCTGCACGAACCCCGTCAGTGACGCGGCATCGGCGGGCGTGGCTGCATGGTCGACCGTGACGATCAGCGACAGCGGAAACAGCGCGCCGATTCCCGCGCCGAGCAGCAGCGCGGCCGGCAATGCAAGTGCTTCCGGCGCGGCCAGCATCACCAGCAACCCGGCGAACAGCGACGCGATCGCCGCATGCAGCGCGGGCCGGCGATCGGGCAAGCGATCCATCGTCGCGGAAATCGTGAGTCCCGCGACAACTTCCGCGAGCGTCACGCCGCCGAGCAGGCTGCCGGCCGCGGTCGGCGACCAGCCGAGCCGCATGTAGTACGGCGGCAGCCACGCGAGCACGAGCGTGTAAGCGCCGGTCGCGATGCCGAAGAACAGCGCGAGCCGCCACGCGCGGAGCGAACGAGACGGCCGAGCATTCGATACCGACGCCGGCCCGGCGGCAAGCGCGTCGCCGCCCCGGCTGGCCAGCGGCCAGGCCAGTGCGGCGAGCGCCGCCGGCAACGCCCAGCCCGCGAGCGCGGCGAGCCAGCCCCAGCGCGCCGCGGCGAACGGCGCGACGACGCTCGCGAGTACCGCGCCGCCCATGATCGACGTCGAATAGACGCCCATCGCACCGCCGATGCGCGTCGCGAAATGCGCCTTCACGAAGCCGGGCAACAGCGCCTGCACCATCGCGATCCCGACGCCTGCGCAGCACGCGCTCGCGAGCAGCAGCCACGCATGCTGCGCACCGACGCGCGATGCGCAGGCCAGCCCGATCAACGCGACGCCGAGCCACACGCCGACCGCGATCCCGGTGACGCGCTGCAGGCGCCGCGCGCTCAGCGCGCCGAGGCCCATCAGCAGGATCGGAATCGTCGTCAGCAGGCTGGCCGCGCCGTCGCCGATCCCCGTCGCGCGCTGGATCATGTCGAGCAGCGGGCCGACCGCGGCGAGCGCCGGCCGCAGGTTCAGCCCGACGAGCACGATCACGGCGAGCCGCCATCCGGGGGAAGTGAAGCGATTCATTGCATGGCCTCGATATCGATGCGCGGCTGCCCGCGGGGCGCCGCGCGTTTTCAGGTAAAGTATCTCGACATCAAGATAATCGCCGATTTATCTCGACGTCAAGATAACTGGCGAGCCGAGGAGGGTTAATGGATCGAGCCGAGCATGCGCTCGCGCAATGGCGCGCCGAGCGTCCGGATCTGGACGCGACGTCGATGGTGGTGATGGGGCGGTTGCAGGAAGCCGCGCTCGTGATCGCGCGCGACCGTCTCAATCCGCTGTTCGCGCGCTACGGGATGCAGCCGGGCGAATTCGACGTGCTCGCGACGCTGCGGCGCAGCGGCACGCCGTTCGCGCTGACGCCAACCGCGCTGTACGACGCGCTGATGATGTCGTCGGGCGGGATGACCGCACGCATCGACCGGCTGCAGAAGGCGGGCTGGGTCGAGCGGCGGCCGAACCCGGCCGACGGGCGCGGCACGCTCGTCGCGCTGACGGATGCCGGGCGGGCGTTGATCGATGAAGCGGTTGTTGCGCATATCGATAATCAACGGGTGCTGTTGGCTGCATTGTCGGAGGCGGAACAGGCGCAGTTGTCGCACTTGCTGGGAAAGTTGCTGGCGGGGCTGGAAGGCGGAGCGCCGGAAGGGAAGGAAGGGACGCCGCGTTGAAGAATGCGTGATGGAAACGTACGCCGCGGGCAGAAAAGCTATTCGTGAATTTTCGCGGATGTCGCTTGCCGACCCGCAAGAGACGGTCGACATTCTCTTTCGTTGCCGTAGGTGGCCAAGGAGGCTGTCGAATAAGTAACGCTACCTCGTTGCCGACCTTTAATAGTCGGCATTCCTTCCAGCCAAGTAATCCGTCGACCCATAGAAGCGCTTGGCACGCAGTCATCGGCGGAGAAATTTCAATTGGTGTGCCAGCACCTCCGGAAACAGCGGATCAAAGTACGGGTCGAAATGATTTGCGTCAATCTCGATCACCTGCACGTGCGGGTTACCGACACGCCGAACTTTGTCCGACACAAACGGCGCGACCGTGTCTCCTGTGGCGCCAATCATGAGCATCGGGATCTTCACGTCCTTCAGACGTCGCCAAGGACGATAGAACGGCATGGTGAGTACGGACTTCGCCGCCACGCGGTTGTCGTAGCTGCCGTACTTCCAGTCGTCCAGCCCGATCTCCATGGCGTCCCAGGCGCCATCGCGATCCATGGTGCTGAACCGGCCCTCGCGCGCCAGGGTCGGAATGTAGATCGACCCACCTGGCTTGAACTGGTCCAGCGTGCCGAGACAGATCAGCTTCAGGAGCCGACCCGGTGGTGTGGCTAACGTCGCGGCCAGTCCATCGAGCATCGGCACCTGGATGATGGCGCCCTTCAGTTCAGGGTGCTGGGAAGCCAGGTCGACCACGTGCCCACCACCAAAGGAAGTACCCCACAGCGTGATCTGATGGGCTGCCACCATGGGCTGGGATTTGAGGTAAGCCAGTGCCGTATCCGCTACGCGTGTTCTGCGCCAGGGGTTGATACCCTGCCGTGGAAAACCGCCGCTGTCGCCCCAGCCTGGGTAATCAAACTCCATCACCGCGAACCCGGCCTCGACAAAGCTATGGGTGAACGATGACGTCAAGGCTCGTTGTATGCTGCCCCAGCCACCCAACATGAGGATGGTGGGCAACTCCTGATCGGGACGAGCGTCCTCCGGCACATAGAGTGTGGCACCGCACAGCGCCCCCTCTGCGGTGAAGGCGGACTTGATGGCGCGCAGGCGCACATGCGAGGTATCTGGATTGCGGCGGGATTTCATTTTAGGCTTCCGAAGGTCATGCATTTCATGCGAATGCTGGATCAGAGAATCATGGCCTTGGCGACAGGGTCGCCACCGACCTCATGCCAAGCGTGCCGAAATGGTTGCAGTTGTGTCCTCTGCACAGCGAACGTGGCCAGATGGCTCACGGCATTTGCGGCCGAGGACAGGAACGCCGCCTGAAGCTGGAACACATGCCAACGCCCTGCGTATACCTCCAGTTGGCATGGCACGCCACAGCGAGCGGCACGCGCGCTCAATCCGATCGAATCGGATTCCAGTACCTCCTGGTCACCTACTTGAATCAGCATGGGGGGCAGGCCGCTCAGATCGGCTTCCAAAATCTGGTGCTCGTTCTCCGGTGCATACCAACGTACAGCTTGCCTCAGCCATGCTACAGCGAGCATGGGATCGCGCGCCGAAGCGGATCGAATTGTCTCCCCCGACAAGGTCGTGTCCACGAACGGCGACAACAGCATCAGTGCCGCAGGCAAAGGCTCGCCCGCATCACGCAGTCTCAACGCCAGGTTCAGAGCCAGACCGCCGCCAGCAGAGTCACCGCAAACCACGATCTGGTGGGGTGCCAGACCGCGCTGGAGCAAATGGCGGTAGCACCTCAGTGCGTCGTCTATTGCGGCTGGCTGAGGATGCTCGGGAGCCAGCCGGTATTGCGGCACCCAGACCGTCATCCCGGTTGCGGCGAGGCGTGTCGTCAAGCTGCGATGGGTTCGGGCACTGCCCACGCAGAAACCGCCGCCATGCAGGTAGAGCACCGTCGTCCCCATTTCGTCCGCCTGCCTGGGGGAAATCACTTCGGTGGTCATGCCCTCGACCTTTTGACGCGCGACACGTACAGGCCCGTCGCTCGGCATGAGGCATGACAACGCGCTCACGATGAGGCGTTGCGTACCGACACCGATGGGCGGCCGAACGAATGCCTTGAACGTCACGCGCAGGAGCAACCTCAACATGCTGGCACTGAAAGACTCCAGCGCACTAATCGGCTCGGCGTACCGCGTCACATTTTCGACGCTGCGGTAAGGCTCGATGAAGTTGTAAGCGTTGAGCGATGAGTACCGCGTGAGCCAACGGTATCCAAACGTGAAACCTGGCCAGTTCGTGCTGTTGTGTCCGTTCGCATCCACATACCAGCTCTTGCAGCCCTGCCACACCGTCGTCGCCAGACGCTGCTGCACGTGCGCGTTAAATCGCCGATAGCGACGCTGAGTGACCTCGATTGCGCTTGCACCCGAGCGCCGCATTTCCAGCAAGCAGCGCATCACGTGCGCAATCTGGCTTTCGAGCATGTAGATGATCGAATTGTGGCCGAGGTTGGTGTTCGGACCGTACAGCATGAAGAAGTTGGGAAAGCCAGGTACCGTCATGCCTAGCCACGCTTCAGCCCCGCGCTGCCAGACCTCGTTGAGGTCAAGTCCGCCGCGCCCCGTAATGCGCATTGGAGAGAGGAATTCGGTGGCGGCGAAGCCCGTCCCGTAGATGATCGCGTCAAACTCTCGGAGCGTGCCATCAGTGGTCTCGATCCCGCTCCCGGTCACGCGCCGAATTTCAGACGTAACCAGTTCGACGTTGTCCCGATTCATCGCCGCAAGATAGTTGCTTGATAGCAGGATGCGCTTGCACCCGATCGGATAGTCGGGCGTAAGTCGTTCACGCAACGCCGCGTCGTGAACCTGTTGCGTGAGCAACTTGCGGAATGGCCGGCCGACGGCGAATTTCATCAATCCTTTCATACGCGTAAATGCGATCGCACGCGACTCGTAGCGCATGTAGATCGCAGCGCGATGTAGTTTGATCATCCACGGCAACTTTCGGAACAGCGCGCGTTGCCACTGGCTGTACTGCCGGTCGTGGCGCGGCATCAAATAGGCGGCCGAACGCTGGAAGACCGTGAGCGACCGAACGGTATCGACGATTGCGGGTACGAACTGGATGGCGGAGGCGCCGGTGCCGACCACGGCGACGCGTTTTCCCTCTAGCCGGTAATCGTGATCCCAATGGGCAGAATGAAAAGCGCGGCCCCGGAACTCGTTCATTCCGGGCAGTTTCGGCAGCGCCGGCCGGCTCAGTTGCCCCGTACCGCTAATCAACTGCGCCGCGTCAAGCGTCGAGCCGTCTGATAACGTCACGCACCACAACGCGCGGGACTCGTCGTAGCGAGCATGCGTGACCTCCGCTCGAAAGCGTAGATGCTGCTCGAGTCCATATTTGGCCGCGCAACGCTGCAGGTATGCGTATATTTCCGGCTGAGGCGCGAATGTTCGTGTCCATTCGGAATTCGGTTCAAACGAGAATGAGTAGAGGTGCGAGGGCACGTCGCACGCCGCGCCGGGATAGCCGTTGTCGCGCCATACGCCGCCCACATCGTTCGAGCGCTCGAGAATCAGGAAGTTGTCGATGCCCGCGCGCTTGAGGGCGACGCCCATGCCGATGCCGGCAAAGCCTGCGCCGATGACGATGGCGGCCAGTGGTTCTGTGCAATGGGCAATGGAATCAGACGATTGCATTTCGCGTCTCCTCTTGACTGGTGTTGGGGACATCGGTCGCGCTAGGTTCAACAGGGGCTGCGGTGCGTGCATCCATGAAGGATGCACGCGACTGACGCCGCAAATCAGGTCGACGGCCTGGCCTGCGATCGTGATCGTCTGTGCGTTGATGTTGTCGCCGATTGGCGTCGACATCACAGACGCGTCGACGATGGACCACCCTTCGAGCCAACGCACGCGTTAGGATCGGCCAGCAGGAGCGCATCGTGTCCTATCCTCATGTGCCGACCGGGTGATACACGGGTGTCGGCGTGCTAACGCAGCACTTCTCGGATCTCCTCCTTCGTGCAGCGTGCGCAGGCGCTCAAGGCAAGAGGTCCGCTTCTCTAGCAGCAGCGTCGGCTCACGAGTAAGCACCTCGCGCTGCTGCTCGAAGCGGACAGCAACATCGGCCGGACAACGCGTTTGCATGGGGTCTCCTCCCGGATGCGATGGTGTCGTTCGAACGACAACTGAGTGATGCCGATCGTGCCTGCGGGATGGGAAAACACCAATGCTGCGTCGGGACAATTGCTTTAGTATTTGGGCCAAATCGACGCTTTGAGGGTTTCTCCGCATGAGTTTCTGGGACTTCACCCGGAGTCCGGCCAGCGTCCGGTTGCTGGTCGACTTTGGCGGCGAACGCGACGTGTCTCACGCGACGCTGCTGGCCGGCACGGGGCTGACGCAAGCGCAACTCGGCGATCCGAATGTCGAGGTAACTGCCGCCCAAGAGTTGGGAGTGGCAGGCAACCTGCTGCGCGCTCTCGGTCACCCGAATGACCTCGGCCTCGAGGTCGGGCTGCGTTATCACTTTTCCACGTACGGCGTGTGGGGCTACGGGCTGATCGCCAGCGCCACGGCACGAGACGCGCTCGCGCTGGCGATGCGCTTCCTGCCGCTTACCTACGCATTCACCGTTATCACGTATCGCGATGAGCCCGACGCGGGCGTACTCGAGTTCGACGCACCGGCACTACCAATGGCATTGAGCCGGTTCTGTGTCGAGCGCGATATGGCAGCTGCGGCGATGCTGTTACAGGAGATCTCAGGTCCGGATTTCGTGCTGTCGCGCTTCGCGCTGCAGGCGACGCGCGCGACGTCGGCACGTAATGCGGCTACACCCGCGTTACGTATCGGAGGCGTCGAGCCCGAGTACGGGGCGCGTTCGAACAGTCTGGCGTTTGAGCGCACGTACCTCGACCGAAAGCTGCCGCATGCAAACCCGATCACGGTATCGATGTGCGAACAGATGTGCAGTCGTTTGCTCGACGCAAGGCGCGCCCGCGTCGGCACGTCGGCGATGGTCCGCCACTACCTGAATGCGGGATGGGACGGTCGCCCGCTTTCGCTTGAAGAAATGGCTCGGATGATGAGCACAAGCACGCGCACACTCAAGCGCAGGCTACAGGAGGATGGCACGACGTTCCGAACCCTGCTCAATGAATCTCGCAGTGCGATGGCCGAAACGTTGCTGGGCGACGTGCGGCTGACACTGACCGAAATTGCTGAGCGGCTCGGTTACAGCGACTTGTCAAGTTTCTCCCAAGCCTTCAAGAGATGGTACGGGGTCGCGCCGCAGGTTTATCGTGTGGGACTCGCGGGCGGGCGAAAAGAGAAGAGAAGAGAAGAGAAGAGAAGAGAAGAGATCATAAGCCGGGAACATTCTCGCAACGGCAGCGGGACTCGGCGTCGGAAACGGTAAAACTCCGCAGCGTACAATGCCGCAACCGCGTAAGTCTCATGCCTTCGCTGATGCCCAAGATAATTCTCTTCGGTTCAAACAACTTGTCGACGATCTGCGCTGACTTGTCGATTGACCGTTCCTGGCCGCACACCGACAGTCGTTCCAGCGTTCCCCGAAAATTCGTGACGAGCAAAAAAATACCCGCCGCGCATCGCGGCGGGCCTGGCTCAAGCGCGGCGCGGGCCGCGGACGGCGTGCCCGCTGCAGCCCGGTCACTCACCCCCGCGCCGGAATATTGAGCCCCCGCTCCACAGCCGGCCGTGCAACGAAAGCATCAAGCACCCGCTTGACGTGCCGGAATTCGCCGAACCCGACCAGATCGCCCGCCTCATAGAAACCGACCAGGTTACGCACCCACGGAAAGATCGCGATATCGGCGATCGTGTAGGTATCGCCCATCACCCACTGGCGGTTCGCGAGATGCGCGTCGAGCACGCCGAGCAGCCGCTTCGATTCGGCAACGTAACGGTCACGCGGGCGCTTGTCCTCGTAATCGCGGCCGGCGAACTTGTGGAAGAAGCCGAGCTGGCCGAACATCGGCCCGATGCCGCCCATCTGGAACATCACCCACTGGATCGTCTCGTAGCGGCCCGCGAGATCCTTCGGGATCAGCTGCCCCGTCTTGTCCGCGAGATAGATCAGGATCGCGCCCGATTCGAACAGCGGCAGCGGCTGGCCCTCGGGGCCGTTCGGATCGACGATCGCGGGGATCTTGTTGTTCGGGTTCAGCGACAGGAATTCGGGCGACAACTGGTCGTTCGTGTCGAAGCGCACGAGGTGCGGCTCGTACGGCAGGCCGGTTTCCTCGAGCATGATCGACACCTTGACGCCGTTCGGCGTCGGCAGCGAGTAGAGTTGGAGGCGGTCGGGATGCTGGGCCGGCCACTTTTGCGTGATCGAGAAGGCGGACAGGTCGGGCATGAAGGTTCGCTCGTCGAAGTGAATGATCCGCGCTGCGCCCGTGCCGCCTCGCTCACGCACGGTTCGCGACGCGGCGGCCGGGCGCAGCGCGCCGAAAGCGCCCACTGTAGCCGATCCGGGAAATCGATGCAGGGGTCGGCCGGCCGCCGACGAGTCGGCTCGAGAGCCGTGCTTGGCGTCGCGCCGATGCCGCCAGACACGACGCGTAGGGCGCCTCCGTTGGCCGACGGACCGCAGGCGGCCCCGCACATTTCGCCTCCCATCGAGATACGACGTCCTACACGTCTTGCAAAACAACCCCGCAACTGCCGACAAAGTCGAGCACCGCGCAATTCATCGACAAACGGAAGCTTTTTGTCAGGGAAAGTCCCGCCCCGCATCCGGCTGTTTTTTGTTGACCGACATCGTATAACACCGTCATGATTTCCTGACAAGAAAAGTCCCATCCACCGACCGAAGTGAGGAGACATGAACACCACCCCGATCGCTCGCCGCGTCCGCCGGATCGCACTCGCCCTGGGCTTCACGCTGTCGGCCGCCTCAGCCGTTGCCGCCCCCGTATCGCTGAACATCGTCGACGTCGCAGGCAATCTGCAACTGACGCAGAAGGCCATCGAGGCATTCAAGGAGAAGAACCCGACCCTCGTCGCGAACGTCACGTTCACGAACGCGCCCGCGCCGCAGTTGCCGGGCAAGATCAAGGCGATGCAGGCGGCGGGGCGCTCCGACATCGATCTCGTACTGACGGGCACCGACGCACTGGCCGCCGGCATCGAACAGAACCTGTGGCAAAAGCTGCTGCCCGACAACGCGGCCGCGTTCCCCGGCGTGCTCGACAAGTACGCGCCCGGCCCGCGCAAGATGCAGGATCTCGCGCAGGGCTACGGCCTCGAAGTGACCTACATGCCGGCCGGCCCGCTGCTCGAATACAACCCGGCGAAGGTCAGCGACCCGCCGAAGACGCCCGATCAGTTGCTCGCGTGGTGCAAGGCGCATCCGAACAAGCTGATCTATGCGCGCCCGGCGAACTCGGGCCCCGGCCGCACGTTCCTGATGGGGTTGCCGTACGTGCTCGGCGACAAGAATCCGCAGGACCCGATCAACGGCTGGGACAAGACCTGGGCGTTCCTGAAACAGTTGAACGACTGCGTGCCGTACTACCCGGGCGGCACGTCGGCGGTGATGAAGGAGCTCGGCGAAGGCACGCGCGACATGACGGTCACCGTCACCGGCTGGGATATCAACCCGCGCGCGCTCGGCATCGTGCCGGCCGAATTCAAAATCCAGGCGTTCGACAACATGACGTGGGTGAACGACGCGCACTACATGGTGATCCCGAAGGGCGTGCCGAAGGAAAAGCTCGACGTGCTGTTCAAGCTGATGAATTTCCTGCTCGAGCCGGCGCAGCAGGCGATGACCTACGACGACGGCTACTTCTATCCGGGCCCGGCGGTGAAGGGCGTGACGCTCGAGATGGCGCCCGCGCACAGCCAGGAAGTGATCAGGAAATTCGGCCGCCCCGAATACGCGAAGCTGCTCGCCGATCGCCCGCACGTGCAGCCGCTCAACGCGCAGGCGATGGTCGCCGCGTTCCAGAAGTGGGATCGCGAGATCGGCTCGCAGAAATCGAAGTGACGGCTGAACCGGCGGGCGCCGCGGCGCCCGCGTCGATGGAGTTCGTGGAATGAAGCACAGTTTCGAACGGTTGCGGCTCGACGGCGTGTGCCGCAGTTTCACCAATGCGCAAGGCGCGCAGGTCGCCGCGCTGAGCGGCCTCGACCTCGAGATCCGGCGCGGCGAGTTCATCGCGCTGCTCGGCCCGTCGGGCTGCGGCAAATCGACCGCGCTGAATTGCATCGCCGGGTTGCAGCCGCTCACGCGCGGCGGCATCTGGCTCGACGACACGCGCATCGACGTGCTGCCACCCGAGCGTCGCGGCTTCGGGATGGTGTTCCAGAACTACGCGCTGTTTCCGCACATGTCGGTGCTCGACAACGTCGGCTTCGGCCTCAAGATGCGCGGCGTGGCGAAGCAGGAAACGCGGCGGCGTGCCCAGCAAGCGCTCGAACTCGTGCAGCTCGTCGGTCACGAAGGCAAGCTGCCCGGGCAACTGTCGGGCGGCCAGCAGCAGCGTGTCGCGATCGCGCGCGCGATCGTGATCGAGCCGCCGCTCGTGCTGATGGACGAGCCGCTGTCGAACCTCGACACGAAACTGCGCATCGAGATGCGCGCCGAGATTCGCCGCATCCACACGCAGCTCGAACGCGCGACGATCTACGTGACGCACGACCAGGACGAGGCGCTGTCGATGGCCGACCGCATCGTCGTGATGAAGGAGGGCGTCGTGCAGCAGGTCGCGTCGCCGAAGGACGTCTACACGCGCCCGCACAACCTGCACGTCGCGCGCTTCATGGGCTATCGCAACGTGCTGCCGTTTACGCTCGAAGGGATGGCCGGCGACGGCGTTCGAGTGACAGCCGGTGGCGTACGCCTCGTCGGCGTGCCGATGGCCGGCTTCGATGCGAAGGACGTGATGGTCGCGCTGCGCCCGGACGACGTCGAGCGCGCGGAAGCCGGTGCCGACAATGCGTTCGACGCGACCGTCGAGACGGTCGAGTACGGCGGCCGCGACTTGCTGATCCGCGCGATCACGCCGTTCGGTGCGATCTGGGCGCGCGTGGCCGGCGAGTTCGCGCAAGGCGAGGCGCTGCGGCTGCGCGTGGCGCCGGCGCGCACGCTCGTCTATGCGGGAGACGCGCAATGAACGGTCCGCGCAAGCCGGCGCGCGAGGCGGCGTGTACCCCGGAGGCCGCATGAGCACGCTCGCGACCAGCGGCGCGCCGCGCGACGCGAAAGCCTGGCTCGTCACGCCGGCGCTCGCGTTCATTGCCGCGCTGTTCGTCTATCCGTTCGCGTACGGCCTCGTGCTGTCGTTCCAGCCGACGAACGGCGGCGGCGCGCTCGCGAACTACGTGCAGTTCTTCACCGACACCGCGATGTGGTCGACCGTGCTCGTCACGCTGAAGCTCGCGGTGCCGGCCACGCTGCTCAACGTCGGCATCGCGGTGCCCGTCGCATTCGCGCTGCGCCGCCATTCGCCGTACCAGAAGTTCGTCACGACGCTGCTCGTGATTCCCGTCACGCTCGGCACGGTGCTCGTCGCCGACGGGATGCTCACGTATTTCGGGCCGAACGGCTGGTTCCCGCAGGCGCTGCAGGGGCTGCACCTGTACACCGACGAAGTGCGCCTCACGCACAACTACTGGGGCGTGCTGCTGTCGCTGATCGTGTCGGGTTTTCCGTTCGCGTTCCTGCTGATGCTGTCGTACATCAGCGGCATCGACCCGACGCTCGCGCGCGCGGCCGCGACGCTCGGCGCGAACCCGTGGCAGCAGTTCCGCCAGATCTATCTGCCGCTGCTCGTGCCGGGGCTCACTATGGCCGCATGCCTGTCGTTCGTGCAGGCGTTCTCGGTGTTTCCGTCGGCCGTGCTGCTCGGCGCGCCGGCCGGCCCGACGCGCGTGATCTCGATCGCGGCGGCCGAAGCCGCGTTCGAGAGCTACGACTATTCGCTCGCGTCGGCGATCGCCATGGTGATGGGCTTCGTGCAGTTGCTGGTGGTCGCGTCGATGCTCGGCGCGCGCCGCTTCTTCTATACGGGCGCGGTGACGGGAGGCAAGGGCTGATGGCGACCGACAATCATGCCGCTCGCACGTGGCCGCCGAAGCACGATGCGCCCGATGCGCGGCCTGTCGATGCAAGGAAACCGCACCGGATGAAAAGCAACCTCGCCGGCCGCGCATGGAAGGCGCTGGTCTGGGGGCTGATGGCGTTCTTCCTGCTGAACGTGATGCTGCTGATCGCGACCGTCGCGGTGAACTCGGTCGCGACGCGCTGGTTCGGCACGCCGTTGCCGCAGGGCTTCACGCTGCACTGGTATGCGAAGGCGTGGGAAGACTTCCAGCTCGCGAGCGTGCTGTGGGTGACCGTCGAGGTCGTCGGCGCGGTCGTGCTGCTGTCGATCGCGCTCGGCGTGCCGGCCGCGTATGCGCTCGCGCGCGTGCAGTTTCGCGGCAAGCGCTTCGCGCTGCTGGTGTTCCTGCTGCCGCTGATGGTGCCGCCCGTCACCTACGGGATTCCGATGGCGACGGTGATGTACAAGATCGGGCTCGCGGGCACGCTGCCGGGCGTGATCCTCGCGAACCTCGTGCCGGCGCTGCCGTTCGTGATCCTCGTGATGACGCCGTTCATCGAGCAGATCGACCCCAATCTCGAAGCCGCCGCGCGCATCTTCGGCGCGAACACGTGGCGCTATTTCCGCTATGTGCTGCTGCCGCTGCTGGTGCCCGGCATGCTCGCGGCCGGGTTGCTCGTGCTGGTGCGCACGATCGGGATGTTCGAGCTGACGTTCTTCACCGCGGGCCCGAGCACGCAGACGCTCGTCGTCGCGCTGTATTACGCGGTGTTCTCGACCGGCGTGCGCGCGCCGCAGTCGATCGACGCGATGGCGATGATCTACATGGCCATCACGCTCGTGTGGGTCGTGATCGCATTGCAGTTCGTCAGTCCGACCCAGCTCGTGAGCCGCGTGAAGCAGGAGCGGCAGTAGGCGAGGGCGGCAACGGACGCGCCGCCGCCATGCAATTGGTTACAAATGGATACCGCGCACGACACGCGGACGTTGCAGACTACGCGGCGTTCACCCGATCGACGGATATCCATGAAGTTTCAAACGCTGTTGACACTCGCTGGCGCCTCGACCTTGCTCGCCGCCTGCAACCTGCTTCACGAGGGGCCCGGGTCGAGCGACGTCGACGCCGCGGTGCGCCGTGCGCTCGAAGCGGAAAACCACGGCGGGCTGAACGCGCTGTTCGGCCAGCCGTTGCCCGTGTCGGCCGACGTGATCTCGGCGAAACCCGACGGCGACTGCAAGAAGCTCGGCGATCGCACGTACTCGTGCGACGTCGTGGTCACGTGGCGCAACGCCGATTATTCGCCGTCGCGCGCGAACCTGACCTTCGTGAAGGCGGCCGACGGCGCGTGGCAGACGTCGGGCGTCGACGCGGCGCTCGTGACGGGCACCGCGAAATCGCTGATCGACCATATCGGCAAGGCATGGCCGGGCAATGCGGCGAGCGGCGCGTCGGCGCCGCAGTGACGCGCGGGCGGCGAGCCTTCGTTCCGTTCCCCCGGATAAACAGGCTCGGCCTTGCCGGCCGCGCCGCGGCGCTTCCCCTCCGATAAAAAGGGCGCGAGCACCGCACCTATCTCGTTTGAGCGCATCCTCGGTATGCAGGCAGGGTTATAGGGAAAACCCTTATCTCAAGGTATAATTCCGGCCATGAGAGAAAGGTCATACCATGCCTGAACGCTTCCAAACCCTTGAAAAATTTGTGTTTTCCCTCGTCGTGATGTCCGCCGTCGTGTGCTCGGCCTTCCTCGCGTACGAGCGTCACCCCGAGATCAAGATCGCACTGCATGAAGGCGAAGCGCTGATGCGCGAGAGCGCCAAGTATTCGGTCATCTGCTCGCCGTCCAAGGTCGATCCTTGCGTCGAGATGTCCGCTTACTGAGCCGGCTTTCCGCTTTTCGGCCTTGCGCGATGTCACTGCCGGTCTGAATACCCTGAAGTCGTCTCGTCACGTATTCGGAAACCCGCCGCAAGACAGCGCGAATGCACGACCCCGTTACGTGCCGCGTCGCTGGCGTAAGCAGTCCCGCGTTCCGTCGGCCCCGCTTCGAGCAATCGAGCGGGGCCGTTTCGTTTGCGTGTGTCACACGACGTGCTGCGGTTCTCCGCTGACAAATGCGGCGACGTTGTCGACGAGCTGATCGGCCAGCGCCTGCATCGCTTCGTCACTGGCCCATGCGACGTGCGGGGTCAGGATGAACGCCGGATGCGACAGGATCGCGTGAAACGGATGCGCGGCCGGCAGCGGTTCCTGCGTGACCACGTCGAACCCGGCGCCCGCGATCTGCCCCGACTGCAACGCGTCGACGAGCGCGCTTTCGTCGACGAGCCCGCCGCGCGCGGTATTGATCAGCAGCGGCCGGCGCGCCATCCGCGCGAACGCGTATGCGTCGATCAGATGCCGCGTCGCGAGCGTGAGCGGGCAGTGCAGCGTGATCACGTCGCTCACGCGCAGCAGCGTGTCGAGCGGCGCATGACCGTCGCCCGCCGCGTCGCCGTGCGCGGCGAACAGCACGCGCATGTCGAGCGCCCGCGCGATGGCGGCCACCGCGCGCCCGAGCACGCCGTCGCCGACGATCCCGATCGTCGAACCGGCCAGGTCGCGAATCGGATGATCGAAGAAGCAGAACTGCCCGCTGTCGAGCCAGCGCCCGGCGCGTACCGCGTCGCGGTACGCGACGAGGCTGCGGCGCAGCGCGAAGATCAGCGCGAACGTGTGCTCGGGCACCGTACGCACCGCGTAGCCGCGAATGTTGCTCACCACGATTGCGCGCGCCGCACACGTATCGAGATCGACGATATCGGTGCCGGTCGCGGCGATCGCGATCATCCGCAACCGCCGCGCGTCGGCGAGGGTCGTCGCGTCGAGCCGCACCTTGTTCGTCACGACGATGTCCGCATCGCGGATGCGCGCCGCGACTTCGTGCGCGGCCGTGCGGTCGAATGCCTGCACCACGTGCGGAAACGGAAACGGCTTCAGCACGGTCTGCGGCGACAGCGTCGCGCGGTCGAGCAACACGATCTTCGCGGGAGAGGAAACGGAAAACATGGCGGGTCTCGCTGACAGGCGCCCGGTGGCGCGGAACGGATCCGATTCTGCCGGCGGCGCGCGCGCCGTCGTTTGACCGTTGCGCGAGCGCGCTTTCCCGGATGGAAAGGCTGACGCGCCACACGTCGCCGACACCGCGCTCGCGCTGTCGCGCGCCTTTCCGTTTCGGAAAGGCGGGTTGACCATCGATCGATTTTCACCGGGCGCGAACGCCGTCATGATCGCCGTCATCGACAACACAATTTCATCGGAGACAGTCATGACACGCCCCCTGGACGGCATCCGCGTGCTGGAGCTTGGCCAACTGATCGCCGGGCCGTTCGCGGGCCGGATGCTCGCCGAATTCGGCGCGGAGGTCATCAAGGTCGAGCCGCCCGGCGTCGGCGATCCGCTGCGCAAATGGCGGCTGCTGCACGACGGCACGTCCGTTTGGTGGGCCGCGCAGTCGCGCAACAAGACCTCGCTCACGCTCGACCTGCGCACGCCCGAAGGGCAGGACGTCGTGCGCCGCCTCGTCGCCGACACCGACGTGCTGATCGAAAACTTCCGGCCCGGCACGCTCGAAGGCTGGGGGCTGGGCTGGGACGCGCTGTCCGCGATCAACCCGGGGCTCGTGATGCTGCGCGTGTCGGGCTTCGGGCAGACGGGCCCGTATCGCGACCGCCCCGGCTTCGGCGTGATCGCCGAGGCGATGGGCGGCCTGCGCCACCTGACCGGCGAGCCGGGCCGCACGCCGGTACGCGTCGGCATCTCGCTCGGCGATTCGCTGTCGGCGCTGCACGGCGTGATCGGCGTGCTGCTCGCGTTGCGGCATCGCGAACAGCAGGGCGGCAATGGGCAGGTCGTCGACGTCGCGCTGTACGAATCGGTGTTCAACATGATGGAAAGCCTGCTGCCTGAATACGCGGCGTTCGGCGCGGTGCGCGAGCCGGCCGGCAGCAGCCTGCCGGGCATCGCACCGACCAACGCGTACCGCTGCCGCGACGGCCGGTACGCGCTGATCGCCGGCAACGGCGACAGCATCTTCCGGCGCCTGATGGAACTGATCGGCCGGCCCGATCTCGGCAACGATCCGGCGCTCGCGCACAACGACGGGCGCGTCGCCCAGGTCGCGCGCATCGATGCGGCGATCGGCGCATGGAGCGCGCGTCACGATCTCGACGACGTGCTCGCCGCGCTGCACGGCGCGCGCATTCCGTCCGGGCGCGTCTACGACGTGGCCGACATCGCGGCCGATCCGCACTACCGTGCGCGCGACATGATCGTCGACGCCGCGCTGCCTGACGGCACGCCCGTGCTCGTGCCGGGCATCGTGCCGAAACTCGACGCCACGCCCGGGCGCATCGAGCGGCCGGCGCCCGCGCTCGGCGCGGATACCGATGCGGTGCTCGAATCGCTCGGCATCGATGCGGCGACGCGCGACGACTGGCGCACGCGCGGCGTGATCTGAAACAACCACGGGGACGAAGACATGACCGGCCATCCGCAACGACTCCATATCCACGAAGTCGCGACCCGCGACGGTTTCCAGAACGAAGCGGCGTTCGTCGACACCGACGACAAGATCGCGCTCGTCGACGCGCTGAGCGCCTGCGGCTACGCGAAGATCGAGGTCACGTCTTTCACGTCGCCGAAAGCGATTCCCGCGCTGCGCGACGCGGAGGCCGTGATGCACGGCATCGCGCGCGCGCCGGGTGTCGTCTATACGGTGCTCGTGCCGAACGTGCGCGGCGCCGAGCGCGCACTGTCGTGCGGCGTCGACGAGGTCAACCTCGTGATGTCGATGAGCGAGAGCCACAACCGCGCGAATCTGCGGATGACGCGCGAGCAGTCGTTCGCGCAGTTGCGCGACGTGATCGGCGCGGTGCGCGGCACGGGTGTCGCGATCAACGTGTCGCTGTCGACCGCGATGGGCTGCCCGATGGAAGGTGACGTGCCGGCCGAAACGGTGCTCGCATGGATGCAGCGCTTCGCGGATCTCGGCGTGCACGGATTCACGCTGTGCGACACGACGGGCATGGCGTTTCCGTCGCAGGTGCGCGATTTGTCCGCACGTGCCCGCGAGCGCTTCCAGGCGTTGCAGCTTACGCTGCACTTCCACAACACGCGCGGGATGGCGCTCGCGAACACGCTCGCGGCGCTCGACGCCGGCATCGACCGCTTCGATGCGTCGCTGGGCGGGCTCGGCGGCTGCCCGTACGCGCCGGGCGCGACCGGCAACGCCTGCACCGAGGAACTCGTGCACATGCTCGAACTCGACGGCTACGATACGGGCATCGATCTTGCGGCCGTGCTCGCCGCGTCGGCGCGGCTGCCCGCGCTGATCGGGCACGACGTGCCGAGCCAGCTCCTGAAGGCCGGGCGCCGCTCGGACCTTCATCCGCCGCCGCGCGCCGACGCCGGCGACATGCCCGCGCAACGCGCTTTCTCGTGAACGTCAACAGAAACAGGAGCGAATTCCATGGCGCTGATCGACCACCTCGATCATCTCGTGCTGACCTGCGTCGATCCGGAGCGGACGAAGCATTTCTACACCGAGGTGCTCCAGATGCAACTCGAAACCTTCGGCGCCGGCCGGCTCGCGTTCCGTTTCGGTAACCAGAAGATCAACCTGCACGTGCGCGGCGCGGAATTCGAGCCGAAAGCGCACGTGCCGGTGCCGGGCGCGCTCGATCTGTGCTTCATCGCGTCGGTGCCGCTCGACGACGTGATCGCGCACCTGCGGCGCGTCGACTGGCCGATCGTCGAAGGGCCCGTCGAACGCACGGGCGCGACGCAGAAGATCCGCTCGGTCTACGTGCGCGATCCCGACCTGAACCTGATCGAAATCTCCGAACCGATCTGATCCGACGGCCGCGCGCGCACCGGCACGCTGCGCGCCCGCCGCCACGGTCCTTCGCCGAAAGCGGACAGGCAGGCGCCGCGCCCGCCGATTCCGGATAGCCGTGCGCGGCTGCGCTACGCATAATGGCGCCACGGCGGCGGCGCGGCCGCCGCCTTCGCCGCGCGCACGGAATTCGCCCGCCGCGCGCATCCGCAACCCGATCCAGGTGCCTCCCGAATGACGATCCTCTATCGCGGCATGGACCGCACGGCGCTCGACGCCGCGTACCTGAACACGAAGGCCGTGCCCGATTTCCCCGCGTTGCTGGCGTCATGCCAGGCGCGCAGCGCGGCGCTGTACGCGGCGACGCCCGGCCGCCGCGACCTGCGTTACGGCGCGCGGCCCGCGCAGCGCTTCGACTGGCTGCCGTGCGGACAGCCGGACGCGCCGTTGTTCGTGTTCATCCACGGCGGCTACTGGCAGCACTGCACGAAAGAGGATTTCGCGTATGCGGCGAGCGGGCCGCTCGCGCGCGGCTACGACGTCGTGCTCGCCGAATACACGCTCGCGCCGGTCGCGACGATGACCGATATCGTCGGCGAAATCGGCGCGCTGCTCGACCATCTCGCGGCCAATCCCGACGGCCTCGGCATCGCGGGGCGGCCGATCCACCTGAGCGGCCATTCGGCGGGCGGCCACCTGACGGCCATGCATCGCGCGCATCCGGCCGTCGTGTCGGCGCTTGCGATCAGCCCGCTCGTCGATCTCGAACCGATCGCGCTGTGCTGCCTGAACGACAAGCTGCAGCTCACCGCACACGAAGTCGACGCATACAGCCCGCTGCGTCACGTCGGGCCCGGCGCCCCGACCGTCATCGCGGTCGGCGACGCCGAACTGCCCGAACTCATCCGGCAAGCAGACGTGTACGCGACGGCGTGCGAAGCGGCCGGCGAGCGGGTCGTCCGCGCGTGGCTGCCCGGCATGCGGCACTTCGCGGTGCTCGACGATCTCGCGACGCCGGACGGCGCGATGCTCGCCGCGTTGCACGCCATCGCGCCGCGCTAGCCGCGTCATATCGTGCCGTATCGTGCGTGTCGTGCATATCGCACGCGCAAGGCCCGGGCGTATGATCGGCGTCAGGCCGGTGCGCTGACCGCATACCCGGCATGGCCCTCCAGGATCCCGACATGGTGAACCCGCTTCATTTCGATCTGCAGTCGCTGCGCGTGTTCGCGCTCGTCGCCGAGCACGGCAGCCTGACGAAGGCGGCCGAACACGGCCAGCTCACGCTGTCCGCGGTCAGCAAGCGCATCGCCGAACTCGAAAGCGTGACCGGCAGCGCGCTGTTCGTCCGGCACGCGCGCGGCGTCGAGCTGACGCCCGCGGGCCGCGCGCTGCTCGATCATGCGGCGAAGGTGATCGAGCAGGTGAACCGGATGGCGCACGAGATGAGCGACTACGTCGCCGGCGTGCGCGGCCATATCCACGTGTGGACCAATACGTCCGCGATCGTCCAGTTCCTGCCCGCCGATCTTGCCGCGTTCCTCACCGACAACCCCGGCATCAAGGTCAGTCTCGAGGAGCGGCTGAGCCACGAGATCGTCGACGCGCTCGCGTCGGGCAAGGCCGATCTCGGCGTATTCGCCGACAACGTGCCGGCGCCCGGCATCGAACGGCGGTTGTACCGGCGCGACGAGCTCGTGCTGCTCGTGCCGCGCACGCACCGGTTCGCCGCGCGCGACAGCATCCGCTTCGCGGATACGCTCGACGAGGACTACGTGGGCCTGAGCGACGGCAGCTCGCTGCTCGCGCGGATGACCGATGCCGCGTTCGCGGCCGAGCGCTCGCTGAAGCTGCGGATCCAGGTATCGAATTTCGACGGCGTGAGCCGGATGATCGAGGCCGGCCTCGGCATCGGCGTGCTGCCGCGCGACGCGGTGACCGGCGAGCGCGCGGCGCGGCTCGGTGTCGTGACGCTCGACGACGCGTGGGCGACGCGCACGCTGTGGGTCGGCGTGAAGGCCGGCACGGTGCTGACGACCGACGTCGCGAAGCTGTTCGATTTCATGTCGGCGCGGTGAATGCGACGATGAGATGAAACGGCGACGCGCGGGCATGCGCCCGTGCGCGCCGTGCCGTTCGCCGCGTCAAACCGGATTGATCTCGTCCTGGCTGCGCCGCGTGGTCAGCGGCCCCAGCACGCGCAGCGTGACGGCGACGACGCCGAGCGCAACCGAGATCACGCCGAACATCGCGCCCGCACCGTAATTGACGAGCACCGGCAGCAACACGAACGGCAGCGCGCCGCTGACGATGCGCGACAGCGCATAGGTGCTGCCGATCGCCGTCGAGCGCACGCGCGCCGGGAAGATCTCGGCCTGGTACACGTGATACGCGTTGCTGAACACGTTCGACGCGCACGTCGTCAGGAACCCGAAGCCGACGATCAGCACGGTATTGCCCGAATACGCGAAGCACAGCCCGAACACCGCGATCGATACGATCGACACGATCACGAGCGTGCGGCGCTCGATCCAGTTGAGCAGCGGAATCGACAGCAGCGAGCCGATCGGGTAGCCGATGAACGATAGCGCGATGAACAGCGTGCTGTCCGTCACGTCGAAACCGCGGCTCTTCACGACCGTGCCGGCCAGCGTGCCGAACCCGTAATAGCCGAAACCCTGGAACAGGTGAAAGATCCCCAGCATCAGGTAGCGCGCGCCATACGGTTGGCGGCGCAGCAGCGCGATGCGCTCGCCGAGCCCGAGCGGCCGCTGCGGCTCGACCGGTTCCGCGAAGTGTTCGGGCACGCGCACGCCGGCGCTTTCCGCGAAGCGCCGCAACGCCGCGTGCGCATCGGCCGCGCGGCCTTGCGCGAGCAGCCAGCGCGGGCTTTCCGGCAGCCGGTGCTGGACGAACAGCACATATACGGCGCCGAGGCTGCCGATCGCGAGAATGATGCGCCAGCCGGCCACGCCCGCCACGTGCAGCGGGTTCAGCCACAGCGCGAGAAAGCCGACGAGCGGCACCGCCACATACGAAGTCGTATAGGCCCACGCGGCGAGCCGCCCACGCTTGTCCTTCGGCAGGATTTCGGACAGGAAGCTGTCGGCGACCGGATAGATTGCGCCGACGCCGATGCCGGTCAGGAACCGGCATGCCACGAGCATGTCGGCGTTCACCGAGAACGCACCGACCAGCGAGCACGCGCTGTACCACCCGAGCGTGAGCAAGAACGCCTTGCGCCGGCCGATACGGTCGGCCAGGCTGCCGAGGCACATCGCGCCGACGAACATGCCGATGAACGCGGACGCCAGCAGTAGCTTGAAATCGGCGCTTTGCCGGCTCAGCCCGTACTCGTGCTGCAACGCGGAGCCGATCGTACTGACGAGAAAAATCTCGTACATGTCGAAGAACAACCCGATGCCGATCACCCAGACGACGAATCGATGCAACGCACCGACCGGCAGATCGTCCATGAAATCGCCGAGCGTGACGCGGCGGGCGGGGAGGGCCGCTGCGTCGACGCCGGTGCTAGCGCCTGCGACGGCGGTCGGCGGGCGGGCGGACGCGGGTCCGCCCGCGTGGCCGTCGAGGTCGAGGGATTGGCTGTTCATGGTGTCTCCTGATTATCGATATGCGGTGTTGCGGGCTCTCGCCGTTCGCGACCGGCGTAACGGGTCGGCCGCGCGGCGCGACGACAGGCATCGCCGGGCTCGCGCAAGCGCCTGCCATGCGGGTTGCGCCGATCGTCCGATACATGGTGGGCAAATCGGCGGCACGTGATAATTGAGGATGTCTCAAGCCTCCTTTCCCGAGCAGAAAGGGTCGGGCGCGCGTGGGGGACAGGATGCGCGCGGCAGGCCGTTGCGGCCTGCGTGACACGGGTGACTTGCCGGAAACGGGGTGCGCCCGCGCGGCCGGGCGGGTGGGGAAAACCATGAGAGTCGGGTCGTCAGACCGCTTCGCGCACCATGGCGGAAAGCGTGGTCCGGCAGAACACGACGAATATCCTGGGGCCGAAACAGGAAATGCGCCGCATGCGTGCCGACACTTCGGCTGCCGAGCCGTTCGCGGCGCGCGAACGCGAAACGCGCGCGGCGATCGAGCGGATGCAACCGGTGCGGGACCAATCGCGCGAGCCGTGGATTTGCAATGTCCTGTATCTCCACCGACCGCCGATACAGTGAGATACACCGCCCGCGCTCAGGTTCGCTATAAAGCAGGCATGACCGCTTTGGAGTCCATCATGTCTGCCACCTGGTTCAAAGGGTCCTGCCATTGCGGGACCGTCAAATTCGAAGTCGTGACGGCGATCGCGCCGGCCATCCGCTGCAACTGCAGTCTGTGCCGCCGGCGCGGCGCGTTGATGAGCCCGATGTTCGCCGCCGCCAACCTGACGATCGTCGAAGGCGAGGGCGCACTGACGTGCTATCGCTTCAACACGCACACGGCGCGTCACTATTTCTGCAGCCGGTGCGGCGTCTATCCGTTCCACCAGACCCGCAAGGATCCGGCGTGCTGGCGCGTCAATCTCGGTTGCCTGGACGGCGTCGATCCGTACGCGCTCGACGCGACGGTCGCCGATGGCGCGAGCCTCTCCGTCGTGGAGGACGCATGAAACGCTGGCTGATGATCCTGCTGTTTGCCGCGGGCGGCCTCGCCACCGAAATCGCACATCCGGTGCAATGCACGTTGCTGTCGATGAGCCGTCGGCCAACCGGCAAGCGCCGCAAGCCGGGCTGAGCGCGCCGCGCCTCAGCCGATCGCCCCCGATTATCATGCTTCCGATAAGATCGCATGCGATATATAATGCGATTGTCTGCGACCGTTCGTGTCGCTGGAGGAAGTCCATGAAGCCGACCGAAACCCCGTCGTCTGCCGCGCCGAAGCTGTCCGAGTTCCTGTGCTTTGCGATCTACTCGGCGAACCTCGCGTTCGGCAAGGCGTACAAGCCGCTTCTCGACGAGCTCGGCCTCACGTATACGCAGTACATCACGATCATCGCGCTGTGGGAGCAGGACAACCAGACCGTCGGCCAACTCGGCGAGAAGCTGTTCCTCGAATCCAATACGCTGACGCCGATCCTGAAGAAGCTCGAGGCAATGGGCTATCTGGAGCGGCACCGCGATCCGTCCGACGAGCGCCAGGTGCTCGTCAGCCTGACGAAAAGCGGCCGCCGCGTGCGCGAGAAGGGGCTCGACATGAACCTGGTCGAAGCGACCGGGCTGAAGCCGGACGAGTTCGCGAAGGTGCAGAAGGCGATCGTCACGCTGCGCGGCAACCTGATCCGGTCGACCGAAGCATGAAAATACTCAGGCGCCGCAAGCGGCCGACGCGTGCATCGCGCCGGCCGCATTGTCATGCGCGCGCCTCGTCCAGCACCAGCAGGTGCATCTCGCGTCGGACGGCGAAACCGAGCGCGAGATAGCGCTCGATCGCCACCCGGTTCGTCGTGAGGACGTGCAGGAAGGGCGTTTCCGCACGCGCATCGATCGTCGCGATCAACGACCGGATCAGCCGCGCCGCCAGCCCTTGCCGCCGAAACGCGGCATCCACGCACACGGCGCTGATCTCGGTATATCCGTCCACCTGCATCCGCTGGCCGGCCATCGCGGCCAGCCTGCCGTCACGGCGCACGCCGATGTAATGGCCGAGCTCGAACGTGCGCGGGCCGAACGGGCCGGGCTGCGCGGCGGCGGTCAACGCGAGCATGTCGGGCACGTCGGCTTCACCGAGCGGAACATGCTCCGGTTCGGGTGCCGGGTCGAACGTCCGTTGCCACATCATTTGAAGCAACGTCGCGCGCCGAATCACCGACAATCCCGTGGGCGGCTCGATCTCGTCCGGCGTGACGAGCGCCGCCGGCCCGTGTGCCGCAATCAGCATGCGCAGTGCGTCGAACGACGCCGGGCTCGGCTGGTCGATCGCGGCAAATGGCGCGATGGCCGTCGGGAACCGCAACGCACGGCCGTCGCCGAGCGCAAAGCGGCGTTGCCTGCCCGTCAGCGCATTCCAGACGACCCGGTCGAGCACGTGCGCATCGCCTGTCGTGTTTCCGGTCGTGGCGTCCGGCATCGGCGGCTCCTTGGTGGAAGATGGGATGCCGCACAGAATAATCCGGGATGGGCCGGGGCAGATAGCACCGTCGACGCGGATCCATGCAATATAAAAAAGCGTACGCGATTACATCGCATACGCTTTATATGACGGACTTCGGCGGCGAATTCGCCGTACCGTGCTCAATGTCCGAAATAGACCGAGCGCTCGGCGGTGCGCAGCGCGATTCGGCTGCCCGACTGCGTGGCGCCGCCGGCGTCGCTGCCGTAACCGGCCGCCTGCGTATCGGCCGCGACGGCGCCGTCGTCGCGAATTCGTTTCAGCGCCGTCTGGATGTTGTCCGGGTAGTTCGGATCGTTCGGGCGATTAGGCTGGTAGCCGGCTTGCTGCAACGCGGCCAGTTCCGCACGCACCTGCGCACGCGTGACGGTGCTTTCGCTTGCAAAAACCGGTGCGGCGACGGTGGCCGATACGGCAACGAGAAGGGCGGCAATCAGTTGGGACTTCATTATTCACCTCGATGGAAAAGGAATTCAGGGAACGCACCGCACGCCGGCCATCGGCGCCGTTCGCGCGTTCGTTCAATGGCCGAAGTAGATCGAACGCTCGGCCACGCTCGCGACATACCGGCGGCCGGATTGCGTCGCGGTGTCGCCGTTGCTGCCATAGCCGGCAGCCGGTGCATGGGCCGCGACGGCATCGTCGGCGTGGATCTGCGTCAGCGCCGCCTGCAGATCGCTCGGGTAGGTGGCGTCGGTCGCGCGGTTCAGCGGATAGCCGGCCTGTTGAAGCTGCGCGAGTTCGGCGCGCACCTGGGCACGCGTCACGGTGGCCTCATTGGCAAATGCCGGAGCGGCAACGGCAGACGAAACGGCGACGAGCAGGGCGGCGATCAATGGGGTTTTCATGTTTCACCTCGATGGAAAAGGAATCGGGAATTCGGGAGGGCGGCGCTCGGCCGCCCGATGCAACGTTCAGGCGATCCGGATATCGACGTCGATGTTGCCGCGCGTCGCCTTCGAATACGGGCAGGTCTGGTGTGCGGCGTCGACGATGCGTTGCGCGACGTCGCGCTCGAGCCCCGGCACGCTCACGTTCAGCCGGGCCTGCAGGAAGTACGCGTTGCCCGCCGTGCCAAGATCCACTTCGGCGTCGACCGCGAGATCGGCCGGCAGCGTCACCTTCTCGGCACGCGCTGCAAGCTGCATCGCGCCGATGAAGCAGGCCGACCAGCCGGCTGCGAACAGCTGTTCCGGGTTGGTGCCGGTGCCGGCGCTGCCGGGGGACGACAACTGGATGTCGAGACGACCGTCGGAACTGCGCGCCGCCCCGTCGCGGCCGCCGGAAGTCGTATGCGTCTTGCCCGTGTACAGCACTTTGTCGATCTTGCTCATCGTTTGCTCCGTCAGTCGAGGTTTGTGTCAGATGCGATTCGATCGCATGCGATGCAGTCTCCGCTTGGCGACCGTCGCCGTCAAGCGGATTCGATTAAATCGCATGCGATATTTTGTATTTCAATGTATCTGAAACGTGTAACGCCTTGCCTGACAAGCTTTTCGGATGATCCGGCCCCGATGCGCGGTGCGCCGGCATGCGTGCCGGATGCCGGGCAGGGCCTGCCAAAACGCCCGGTGGGGCGGATGCGGCCCCGCAGGGCTCGTGGAAGTGTTGTCCGGCCTCGGCGGCCGGTCGCGGCCCTTCGTGCTGCTGTACCCGCATGCGCGCTTTCTGTCGTCGCGCGTGTGGGTGTTCGTCGACTTTCTCGTCGAACAGCGCGTGCATGCGCCTGCCAGCCGGACAGCCGGCCCGAGCGGCAAACGCGCCGGCGCGTCGCGATAGACGCACCGGCTCGCGGCTTCGACGCCGCTGCTCAATGCCCGGCGCTCTGACCGCCGTCCACGTGCAGGATTTCGCCGGTGACGAGCCGAATCGAGATACAGGATCGCACCGACGATATCGCTCATCTCGCCCATCCGGCCCACCGGATGCAGCGACGCGACCGTCGCGTGCGTATCGGGCGCTGCGTTGACCGTTTCCGCCCCGATGCCTTGCGATGCGCCGGTGACGATGACGACTTTGGATGCGCTCATGATGTACCTGGACAGGTGAATGGTGTTCGGTCTCGGTACCGACCGGATCGATGAATCCGATGGGCAGACTGTAGGCGTGCCGGTCACGATTTCGAACACCCGCCATGGAGCAACAGTCTTGCGTCGCGGGAACAAATGACGGGAAAAAGGTGAGGGTCTGCGGCGATCGCCGCGCTGGAGTCGGGTACGCCGCCGTTGCACCGGCTGTTCGCCCAGTCGGCACGCCACGTCGCACACAAGCGCGTCGATGCGCGACGGCAGCATTCCGGCGCGGGCGGGATCTGGCCTGATGGACCGATTTTCCGGCAGCTTGAAGCGTCGATTCGCTGGCTACGCAAACGCGTAGTTGGATAATAAAATATCGCTATCCGGATAACTTTTCTTATCACAATAGTACTATCGATAATCCAAACTCGTCATTTCAAAAACGCGCGTGACGCCGGGCGTGCGGTCGATTCGAAGGGGAGGGAAGTGAACGCGCCGTCACGCCGGCGCGTTCATCCGCGCAAACAGCAGCGTCAACACCTCCGCCGTTGCATGCGCGACGCCGTGTGCGGTCGTATCGACCAGCGCATGCGCGCATTCGCGATACAGCGGGTCGCGCAGCCGGTACAGCGCGGCGAGCGTCTGCCGTGGCTCGCCCGCCTGCAGCAGCGGCCGACACCGCGCGTCGTCGCGCGTCCGCCGCCACAGCACATCGGGGTCCGCATGCAGGTAGATCACGCTGCCGCGTTCGCTGAGGCGCACGCGGGTGCGCGGATTCAGGACCGCGCCGCCGCCGGTCGCCACGACCACGTTCGCGCGCTGCGTCAACTCGTCGACGATCTGCGTTTCGAGCAACCGAAAGCCGCCTTCGCCGACGAGGTCGAACAGCGCGGCGACCGAGCGCCCCGTGCGCCGCTCGATCTCGTCGTCGCTGTCGGCGAACGCCCAGCCGAGCGAAGCCGCGAGCGCGCGGCCGAGCGTCGATTTGCCCGCGCCCATCATGCCGACCAGAAATGCGCGCCCGCCGGCCGTCGCGACGGCGGTGTTCATAACCGTCGCGCGAGCGGCCAGCGCGCCCGCGTCGCCATGCAGATCCGTCGCGCGCGCACCGCGTCCGACAGCGTGTCGAGCGCCGCGCCGGTCGATGCGTCATCGGCGTCGAGCAGCGCGCCGAGTATCGGCTCGTCCGGATCGCCGGCTGCGATGTGCTTGGCCGCATCCGCCGCGATAGTCCGCGGCGTGCGTTCCGCTATCGCGTCGCGCTCGGGCCGCCGCCACTTGCCGTGCAGATCGCGCCATCGCACGACCAGCCCGGCGAGCAGCGCACCGCCCGGCACGGCCGCGTCGTCGGGTGCCGTCGCCGAGCCGTCGGGCGTCGTACACCGTGTGACCCAGCTCGCGAATTCGAGCAGCGACGCATCGTGAGTGACCGTCGCCGCATCGAGCGCGACGGCCACGCCGGCGTCCCGCAGCCGGCCGAGCAGCGTGCGCACGCCGTCGTGCGCGCCACCGCACGGCTGCAGCAGCACCTCCAGCTCGTCCTCGTGGCGGGACGCGAGCGCACGGTGCCGCTCGAGCGCAGCCGGCTCGAGCAAGGCCTGCGCCGCCTGCCGGACGATCACGATCGCGCGATCGTCCCGCCGCTCCACGATCGCGCCGATCCGGCGCCGGGCGCGCGCCACCGCGCAGCTCACGTGTCGCTCCCGAACGGATGCGCACGCATCACAGCGACCCCTGGAATTCGAGCACGCGCGTCTTGAATTCGTCGGGCACGGGCAGCGTCGTGTTGTTCACGTAATCGAACATCACGTGCGTCGACACGCCGCGCGCGACGATGGTCTGGTCGTCGCGCTCCATCAGGTGTTCGAGATCGAAGCTCTTGCTGCCGAAGCGCACGATGCTCGAGCGGATGGTCAGGTTGTCGCCGAATTGCGCCGGCGCGAGGTACTCGCACTGCGTCTTCACCATGATGTGCGGCAGTTTCTCGCTGCGCGGCAGGCCGAGCAGGTCGAACATGTAGCAGAGATACGAATGCTGCAGGTAGTCGTAATAGACGGGGCTGCTCACATGCCCCATCGAATCCGTATCGCGATACTTGACGTGAATGGGGGTTTCGTAATGTCGTTTCGACATGGTGACTCTCCGCGATGACTGGGTTGATTTATATTTTCGAGCCCGAACGGCCTGTCGGGCATCCGAAAATTAATCGAACGAATATCGGGTCGCCACTATCAGAACGAATAGCGACGCGTGGCGGAAAGTCGCACCAGCCTCCATTCCCCTCTGCAGAATCACATCCGCATTTTCGAATTAAACCCGATTCACGCGCCATTTCGCACACTGCAAACGTTCTCAAGCCGGGTTCCCCGATTATCGGACCCGACGCTTATTCTTCTCATTCATAACGTTATTAATGAGAAACTGATAAATATGTTAGTTGCGCATCGAAAGCGCCATTCAATACAGTCGCGCTGTAGTAAAAAATCCCGCTCATTATCGACAGGAGGGCAGTCCCCATGCATGCAAACGCCTGGACGACAAACCGCGACCCCGTGCTGCGCTTGCCGTCCCCTGCGGATCTGGCCGGCGCACTGCCGCCGGCGTCGCGCGCGTCGCGCACCGTTCATACGACCCGCCGCGCGATCGTCGACGTGCTCGACGGCGCGGACGACCGGCTCGTGGTCATCGCCGGCCCGTGCTCGATACACGATCCCGACGCCGCGCGCGACTACGCGGCACGGCTCGCGCTGCAACGCGCGCGCTTTGCGGACGAGCTGGAAATCGTGATGCGCGTGTACTTCGAGAAGCCGCGCACGACGGTCGGCTGGAAGGGGCTGATCAACGACCCGTTGCTGGACGGCAGCGACCGGATCGACGTCGGGCTGCAGACGGCCCGCGCGCTGCTATGCGACGTCAACGGCACGGAGATGCCGGCCGCGACCGAGTTTCTCGATCCGCTGTCGCCGCGCTACCTGGCCGATCTGGTCGCGTGGGGCGCGATCGGCGCGCGCACCGTGGAGTCGCAGGTGCATCGCGAGCTGGCGTCGTCGCTGCCGATCCCGATCGGTTTCAAGAACGGCACCGACGGCAATGTCCAGGTCGCCGTCGATGCGATGCGCGCGGCGGCGCACGCGCACCGTTTCCTGTCGATCGATGCCGACGGCCGGCTATGCGCGAGCGTGTCGCAAGGCAATCCGCATACGCACGTCGTGCTGCGCGGCGGGCGCGAGCCGAATTTCGACGCGGCCGCCGTGCATGCCGCCTGCGAGCGGATGACGGCCGCGCACGTCGCGCCGCGCGTGATGATCGACGTCAGTCACGGCAACAGCCGCCGCCAGTACCGGAACCAGCTCGCCGTCGGCGCGGAAGTCGCCGCGCAGGTGGCGGCCGGCGATACGCGCATCGTCGGCGTGCTGATCGAGTCGAACCTGATCGAAGGGCGGCAGGACCTCGTGCCCGGCGTGCCGCTGCGCTACGGGCAGAGCATCACGGACGCGTGCCTGTCGTTCGCCGATACCGCGCGATTGTTCGAGACGCTCGCGCACGCCGTGCGTACCCGGCGACGCGGCCATGCGCTGCCGCCCGGCGCGGAGTTCGCGCACGAGCCGCTGCTCGCGTGCTGCGCGTGAGCGGCCCGGCGCGATGCGCTCAGACAGCGGCTTCGTCATGGATCCGCGTCGCGTCGCCGGCCCACGCATCGCGATAGCGGGCCAGCCAATGTTCGGCCTGCGTCGGCGCGCCGGCGACGATCTCGTCGAGCGGCGCGAGATACATCGATTCGTCGCGGCCGGCCGCATCCGTGCGCGCCCGCGCGCGCAGGCCGCGATGCGCGATCGCGAGCGCATCGGCCGCCATCGCGCGTAACGTCCGGCCGCCGGCCGGCGTGTCGAGCCCGGTGCGCGGCACGTCGCGACGCAGCGCGAGCAGCGTGCCGCGGTCGATCTCGGCGGCCAGCGTCTCGGCTTCCGACAGCGCGGCCGGATCGTACAGCAGGCCGGTCCAGAACGCGGACAGCGCGACCATCATGTCCGGCGAGCCGGCATCGGCGCCGCGCATCTCGAGATAGCGCTTCAGCCGCACCTCGGTGAACACCGTCGTCAGGTGGTCCGCGAAATCGCCCAGCGTCGGCATCTCGCCTTCGAGATGCGGAATGCGCCGCCGCATGAAATCGCGGAACGTGTGCCCGGTCGCGTCCGCGTAACGATCGCCGCGCCGCACGAAGTACATCGGCACGTTGTCGAGCAGCCAGCTCACGTAGCGTTCGAAGCCGAAGCTGCGCGACAGGAACAGCGCCGGCACGCCGCAGCGATCGCCGTCGGTATCGAGCCACGTGTGGGCGCGCGTCGACAGCAGGCCCGACGGGTGGCCGTCGAGGAACGGCGAATTCGCGAACAGCGCGGTCGCGACCGGCTGCAACGCGAGCGACACGCGCAGCTTGCGCGCCATGTCGCTTTCCGATGCGAAATCGAGGTTGACCTGCACGGTGCAGGTGCGCTGCATCATGTCGAGCCCGCGCGTGCCGACGCGCGGCATGTAGCGCCGCATGATCGCGTAGCGCTGCTTCGGCATCCACGGCAGCGCGTCGCGCGACAGGTGAGGGTGAAAGCCGAGCGGCACGCAGCGCAGGCCGAGCGGGTCGCATGCCGCACGGGCCGCGGCGAGGTGCGCGTGCAGTTCGGCGTGCGTGTCGTGCAGCGTATCGAGCGGCGCACCCGACAGTTCGAGCTGGCCGGCCGGTTCGAGCGAGATCGCGGCGCCGTCGCGCTGGATCACGCCGACGGTCTGCCCGGCATCGACGATCGGCGTCCCGTCGCCGCGCAGCCGCGCCAGCACCTCGGCGATGCCGGCCGGTCCTTCATAACGCGCAGCCTCGTGCGTCGCGCGGGAAACGACGAACTTCTCGTGCTCGGTACCGATCCGGAACTGCGCGGCCGGCTTGCAGCCGGCGGCGAGATGATCGGCGAGCTGCTGCTCGGAGACGATCGGCGTGTTGTCCGATCCGACGGCATTCGACATCGACACCCTCCACAGGTCACATTGGGCGACCGACCGGCCGGTCGCACGGCGACTATAGCGACGTCGACGCGCGCGCAGTACTGGCAGGGGTGATAGGGAGCCGGGCGATGCCGCGCGGCATTACGGTTGCTTGCGCTTCGCGAAGTAGTGCGCGGGCGAATCGCCGAACGCGCGGCGGAACATCGCGATGAAATTGCTCGGCGTCGCATAGCCGAGCGCGTCCGCGATGTCGGCGACGCTGTCGCCGTTCGCCAGACGTTCGAGCGCATGCGTGAGCCGCGCCTGCTGCCGCCACTGCGCGAAGCTCGTGCCCGTTTCGGCGACGAACAGCCGGCTCAGCGTGCGGGCGGACAGCCCGGCCCATTCGGCCCACGCGTCGAGCGTCCGGCTGTCGTGCGGCTGCCCGAGGATCGCGTTGGCGATCCGCAGCAACCGCCGGTCCTGCGGCATCGGCAAGTGCAGCGGTTCGTGCGGCGCGCGGCGCATCTCGTCGAGCAGCACGACGCTCATGCGCGCCTGCTCGAGGTCGAGCCGGTCCTGGTCGGCCCACGACACGGCGCGCCGCACGAGCGCACGCATCAGTTCGCTGATCGCGATCACGCACGGCTGGCCGGGCATCCGGCGGCTCGCGGCCGGCGCGATCACGACGCTCCAGCCGCTCAACGCACCGCTGATGCTGACCTTGTGCTGCTCGCCCGGCGGAATCCAGCCCGCGCGATGCGGCGGCAGCAGCCACGAACCGTGTGGCGTGCGCACGTGTGCGAACCCGCTTTCGACGCAGAACACCTGGCCGCGCAGATGGCTGTGCCAGTCGACCTCGCGCGTGCCGAGCTGGTAGGCGTTGCTGCCGTCGTCCTCGCCCCAGACGGCGATCAGCGACGGGCCGTCCGCGCGTTCGCTCGGATCGGCGTCGGCGCGTTGCACCGCGCGGGCGGGAAAAGCTTCTCGGATGGGCATGGCCGGAATTCATTATTTTTTGTCTAAACAACATTATCAGCTTTGCCGGGGAGCGTCCAACAATGCGTGTCGTGTTCAAACCAAAACGAATCCGAGGAATGCGATGCATGCAGCACTTGCTCCGCCGCCACGCGATGCCGTCGCGCCGCGCGTCCTGTCGCGAATGGCCGTCGCCGTCGTGCTCGTCATGCTCGGCGCATGCGCGAGCCGCGACGGGCTCACACCCGCCGGCACGCTGCGCGGCGCCGATACGCTCGCCGCATCGCGCAGCCTCGCGCAGGCGCCCGTCGCCGACTGGCCGGCCGCCGACTGGTGGGTTGCGCTGAACGATGCGCAGCTGAACGCGCTGATCGACGAAGCGCTTGCCGGCAATCCCGATCTCGCGACCGCCGATGCGCGTGCGCGCGAAGCGCAGGCGCTCGTGATCGAAGCCCAGGCTGCCCGCTTGCCGCACCTCGTCGGCCGCGCCAGCGCGAAAGGGGAACGCACGTCCGGCACGCAGTTCTCGACGGCCGAGGGCGGCGGTTTCTTCAGCCACACGCGCGAGATCAATCTCGGCCTGAGCTGGGATCTCGATCTGTGGGGCGGCCGCCGCGCGGCGTGGGAGGCCGCGCTCGGCGAAGCGCGGGCCGCGCGGATCGATGCACGGGCCGCGCGCGTGCTGCTGTCCGTCAACGTCGCGCGCGCCTACGTGAATCTTGCCTATGCGTTCGATCAGCAGGACGTCGCGCGGGCCGAATACGACCGCGCCGACGAAGCGCTGTCGCTCACGCGTCAGCGTGTCACGAAAGGCATCGACAACGTCGCGCAGCAGCGCCAGGCCGAAAGCGAAGTCGCGGCCGCGATGCGCGAGCAGGCACGTGCGGCGCAGGCGATCGACAGCGCGCGCATCGCGCTCGCGATCCTGCTCGGCGCCGGCCCCGATCGCGGTCTCGCGCTCGTGCGGCCCGCGCCGCTGCCCACCGCCGCGCTCGCGGTGCCGGCCGACCTGCCGGCCGCGCTGCTCGGCCGGCGCGCCGATCTCGTCGCCGCACGCTGGCGGGTGGAAGCCGCGAGCCGCAACGTCGCGGCCGCCCGCGCGGACTTCCTGCCCGACGTGAGCCTCACCGCGCTGATCGGTCTCGCGACGCGCGGCGGCGCATCGCTGTTCCAGGCCGCCTCGCGCACCTACAACGTCAGCCCGGCCGTGAGCCTGCCGATCTTCGACGGCGGCGAACGGCGCGGCGTGCTGCGCAAGCGCGACGCGCAATACGACGTCGCGGTCGCCAGCTACAACAAGACGCTGATCGGCGCGATCGGCGAGGTGGCCGACGATCTGCACCGGGTGCATTCGCTCACGGTGCAGGCCGATGCGCAGCAGCGCGCATTCGACGCCGCCACCGACGCATGGCGGCTCGCGGATGCGCGCTACCGGGCCGGCGTCGGCAGCTACCTCGACGCGCTCGTCGTACGCCAGCAGCTGTTGATCGCGAGCCGCGAAGTCGCCGCGTTGCGCGCCCAGCGCGCGGACCAGTCGCTGCAGCTCGTCGCCGCGCTCGGCGGCGGCTTCCACGCCGAGCCGGACGACGTCGCGCTCGCCGCCACTCCTTCCCACCGTCCTTGACATCGAACCATGAGCAGCGACAACACCCTGCAGACTCCCGCGCGGCCCGCGACCACCGATCCCGCCACTGCCCGCCAGCCCCCGTCGGCCGACCACACCGGTGCGCCGCGCGCGCCAGGCGGGTCGGACGCCCGCACGCAACCGGCGCCGGGCGGCGCCGCACCGGCCACGCCGCCGCCCGCACGACGCAAGCATCTCGTGCGTGCGCTCGTCGGCGTGTTCGCGCTCGGCATCGTCGGCTGGGGCATCTGGTACGGGCTCGTCGGCCGCTGGTACGAATCCACCGACAACGCATACGCGCAAGGCAACGTCGTCGAGCTGACGCCGCAGGTGACGGGCACCGTCGTGTCGATCGACGCGGACGACGGCGACCTCGTTCGCGCCGGCACGCCGCTCGTCCGTCTCGACGCGAGCGACGCGCAGATCGCGCTCGCGGCCGCGCAGGCGGACCTCGCGGCCACGGTGCGCAAGGTGCGCGGCCTGTACAGCAACGAGCGCGGGCTCGCGAACAGCATCGACGGCGCACGCGCCGACCTCGACGCGCGGCGCACCGCGCTCGACAAGGCGAAGGCCGACTACCGGCGCCGCGAGGATCTCGGCCGCTCCGGCGCGATCTCGCGCGAGGAGCTCGCGCATGCGCTCGACACGCTGACGTCCGCGCAAAGCGCGTACGCCGCCGCGCAAAGCGCGCTCGCGACGTTGAGCGAACAGCACCTGACGAGCAAGGCGCTCGTCGACGACACCGCGGTCGCGTCGCATCCCGACGTTCAGGCCGCGGCGTCGCGGCTGCGCGCCGCCTATCTGGCCCGTGCGCGCACCGACATCGTCGCGCCCGTCACCGGCTATGTCGCGAAGCGCACGGTGCAGGTCGGGCAGCGCGTGTCGCCGGGCGTGCCGCTGCTCGCGGTCGTGCCGCTGCGCCAGTTGTGGGTCGACGCGAACTTCACCGAAAAGCAGCTCGAGCACATGCGGATCGGCCAACCGGTCGAGCTGAGCGCCGACCTGTACGGCGACGCCGTGCGTTATACGGGCCGCGTGCAGAGCCTCGGCGTCGGCACCGGCAGCGCGTTCTCGCTGCTGCCCGCGCAGAACGCGACCGGCAACTGGATCAAGATCGTGCAGCGATTGCCGGTGCGCATCGAACTGACGGACCCGTCGCAACTCGACGCGCATCCGCTGCGCATCGGCCTGTCGATGCATGCGCGCGTCGACCAGCACGACCGCAGCGGTGCGATGCTGTCGCATCGCGCGCAGGATACGCCGGTGTTCCGGACCGACGTGTACCGCGACGAACTCGCGCGCGCCGACAGCCTGATCGCCGACGTCGTGCATGCGAACCTGCCGGCGGCCGCGCGTACGGAGCGTGTGCGATGAGCGGCCCGATGCCGTCCGCGGACGCCGGCTTTCGTCCGTCGAGCGTCGCGCTGACGACGTTCGGCCTCGCGCTCGCGGTGTTCATGCAGGTGCTCGACGGCACCGTCGCGAACGTGTCGCTGCCGACGATCGCCGGCAACTTCGGCGTCAGCACGACGCAGAGCGCATGGGTCGTCACGACGTTCTCGGTCAGCAATGCGATCGCATTGCCGCTGACCGGGTTTCTCGTCAAGCGCGTCGGGCAGGTCCGACTGTTCGTGTGGGCGACGCTGGCGTTCACGTTCGCGTCGCTGCTGTGCGGCCTCGCGCAAAACCTGCCGCAGCTCGTCGCGTTCCGCGCGCTGCAGGGCCTCGTCGCCGGGCCGATGATCCCGACCACGCAGGCGCTGATGCTGTCGATCTACCCGCCGCAGCGGCGCGGCTTCGCGCTGTCGATGATCGCGATGGTGACCGTCGTCGCGCCGATCGCGGGCCCCGTGTTCGGCGGGTGGGTGACGGAACATTATTCGTGGCGCTGGGCGTTCCTGATCAATCTGCCGATCGGCGTGTTCGCCGCGATGTGCGTGTTCGCGCAGATGCGGGCGCGCGTCGAGACGACGGTCGCCGCGCGTGTCGACTACGTCGGTCTCGCCGCGCTCGTCGTCGGCGTCGGCGCGCTGCAGATCGTGCTCGACAAGGGGAACGAAGCCGACTGGTTCAACTCGACGTTCATCGTCGTGATGTCGGTGGTCGCGGCGTTCGGGATCGCGCTGTTCCTGATCTGGGAACTCAACGAGCCGAACCCGATCGTGAATCTGCGGCTGTTCGCGCATCGCAACTTCGCGGCCGGCACGCTGACGCTGGTGCTCGCGTACTCGGCGTTCTTCGCGGTCAACGTGATCGTGCCGCAATGGCTGCAGCGCACGCTCGGCTATACGGCGTTCTGGGCCGGGCTGGCCGTCGCGCCGATGGGCGTGATCCCCGTGCTGATGACGCCGTTCATGGGCAAGTACGCGCCGCGCTTCAACATGCGCGTGCTGGTGTGCTGCGCGTTCGCGATCCTCGGCACGTCGTCGTTCCTGCGCGCGGGCTTCGTGCCCGACGTCGACTTCACGCACATCGCGCTGATCCAGCTGCTGCAGGGCCTCGGCCTCGCGCTGTTCATCATGCCGATCAACAGCATCCTGCTGTCCGACCTGAAGCCGGACGAGATCGCCGCGGGCTCCGGCCTGTCCACGTTCCTGCGCACGCTCGGCGCGAGCTTCGCCGTGTCGATCACGTCGTTCCTGTGGGACCGGCGCGCGATCCTGCATCACGCGCAGCTCAGCGAACACCTGAGCACGTTCGATCCGGCCGTTCGCGCCGAACTCGCGCAGCTCGGCGGCGGCGATCCGCAACGCGCGGCGACGCTGCTCGGCAACCTGGTCGACGCGCAGGCATATCAGATTTCGTTCAACGACGTGTCGTTCGCGCTCGGCTGCGTGTATCTCGCCGTGATCGCGGTGGTGTGGCTCGCCCGCCCGCCGTTCGGCCCCGGCGCCGCCGCGAAACGATGAAGCGGGCGCCGCGCGGCCCGTTCCGACCCATGTTGTTCAATTCGATGGAGATTGACCCGATGCCTACCCACCACGCTCAGAACGCGCCGTCCGCGCTGGCGGCGCTCGCCGTGTTCGACGTCACGGAATTTCCGCTCGTCGTCGTGCGCAACGATGCAATCGCATCCGCCGGCTACGCGCAGCGCTGGCTCGACGACATGCACGCGCTGATGCGGCACGGCGAGCCGTTTGTCATGATCTTTCCGCCGGCCCGCCCCGACGAGCCGCACGACGACCGCAAGGAGCGCGGCATGTGGCTCAAGCAGAACCGCGCCGCGCTCGCCGCGGTTTGCCGCGCGCTCGTGTCGGTCGAACCGGACCCGCGCGAGCGTGAAGCGGCCATCGCCAACGCGGCCGGCATCGAAAAGGCGTTCGGGATTCCGTTCGACGTGACGGCTTCGCTCGACGACGCGAAGCAGGCGGGTCGGCGACGCTTGACGGAGGCGGTCTAGCGCGGCCCGTTCGCGCGCAACGCCTCGAACCGGTTGCGCAAGTCCGCCTGATTGCAGATTCCAGCTAATAAACGGGGTGGCTTGTATGAAAGGACTGGATTGCCTGAAATGGTTGGTACCCGGCGACACGGATGCGTCATGGCAGCGGATGACCGACGCGGCCGCCGGCATGGGATTCGACAAGGTCGTGCTGATCGTGTTGCCGTTTACCGGCGCATCGTTCGATCTCGCGCGCAAGTGGAGCAGCGGCGTGCCGGGCTGGACGGCGCTGTACCGGCAGCGGCAGTTCGACCGCATCGATCCGACGCTGCAACATTGCTTCCGCTCGGCGCTGCCGCTCGTCTGGGACGACACGCTGTTCGGGCTGGCCGGGCAACGGCCATGCTACGAAGCGGCGGCCGCGTACGGCATGCGCAGCGGCGTCGTGCTGCCCGTGCGCGGCCCGAAGGGGGAGGTCGGCATGCTGTCGTGCGCGAGCGCGGACGATCTCGCCGCCACGCGCGAGCGCTGCGACCGGCATCTGGCGGCGCTCACGCTGCTGCGCGACATCGCCTGCGAAGCGATCGCGGGCACGCGCTGCCACACACCGCCCGACAGCGTGCCGCGCCTCAGCCGGCGGGAAGTCGAATGCCTGCGCTGGCATGCGGCCGGCAAGACCTCGTGGGAAATCGGCCACATCCTGAACGTGACCGAGTCGTGCATCAACTTCCACTTCATGAACATCCGCCGCAAGTTCAACGTGTCACGTCGGCACGAAGCCGTGCTGCGCGCGGTCGAGTGGGGGCTGATCAGCATCTCCGACGTGACGGTGCCGACCTGACGCTGATGCCGGCGTCTCGTCGAGCCAGCGGTCGAGAAACGCGCTGAGCCACGCGGCCGTCGCGCGATCGTGCCGGCGGCCTTCGCTGGCCTGCGTCGCCAGATCCTGCGCGCCGGGCGCCGTCAGCTTGTGCGCGGCCGCAGTGCTCCAGCGCCGCATCATCGGATAGCTCACTTCCGGATGGAACTGGACGCCGTACGCGCACGGCCCGTAACGAGCCGCCTGGTTCTCGAAATGCTCGCCGGTCGCGAGGATCTCGAGCCCGGCCACGCGTTCGAAGCCCTCGCGATGCCACTGGTACACGTGCGACGGCCATGAACCGAGCCGCCGGCCGGCCGGCGTCGCGGCGATCGGCCAGTAGCCGATTTCCGCGCGCCCGTCGCGATGCGCGTTCACGCGGCCGCCCAGGTGGCGAATCATCATCTGCGCGCCGAGGCAGACGCCGAGAAACGGCGCCGCCTCGCGCAGCGGTACACCGATCCAGTCGATCTCGTCGCGGATCCAGCGATCGCCGTCGTTGGCGCTCATCGGCCCGCCGAACACCACGGCGCCCGCATGGTCGGCGAGCGTCGCCGGCAAAGGATCGCCGAGCGGCGGGCGGCGGATGTCGAGCGGATGGCCGCGGGCGGCGAGCAGCCGGCCGATCCGGCCGGGGCTCGACTGCTCGCGATGCAGCACGATCAGGATCGGACGAAGGGCTAAGTGCGTCATGTCGTGTGGTCGGTAGAAGGTCAGCCCGGCTGGCCGCGCAACGCGTCGAACGACACCATCACCTGTTCGCGGTAGGCGGGCCGTCGGCACAGACGGGCGTACCAGGCCTCGACGTGCGGCAACGGCGGCCGCTCGACGTCGAGCGAGAAATAGCGGAACAGCGTCGCGCCGGCCGGGATGTCGGCCAGGCCCGGCGACGCGCCACCGAGAAACGGCTGGGTCGACAGCAGCCGGTCGAGCAGCCGGTAATGCGTCGCGCTGCGTGCGGCCTTGTCGAGCACGATCGCGTCGTCGCGCCGCTCCGGCGGCGTTCGCACGAGTGCCCAGAACAACCCGGTCATCACGTCGGGTTCGAGCGCGGTCTGCGACCAGTCCATCCAGCGCTCCGCGCGGGAACGGGCGAACGTGTCGCGGCACCAGAACGGATTGTTCGGCACGCGCGCGGCCAGATAACGCAGGATCGTGTGCGACTCCCACACGACGTCGCCGTCCCAGTCGATCACCGGAATCCGGCAGGTCGGATTCAGCGCCGCGAACGCGGGCGTCTGCAGCGAGCCGTGCTCGCCGCCGACCGCAATATGCCGGTAAGGCAGGCCGAGCTCGCCGATGAGCCACAACACCTTCTGCACGTTGAACGACGTGCGGCGGCCCCAGACGGTCAGCATCGCGCGGCATCCTCGCAGGCGGCGATCGACGCGCATGCCGCGTAGCGGTCGAGGCCCGCCGCAAGATCGGCGATCAGGTCGCCGGCATCCTCGAGGCCGATGTGCAGGCGCACGCCGCGGCTGCCGGACGGCCAACGCGCCGCGAGGCCGTGCGCATCCAGCTCGAACGGCAGCGCGAGGCTCTCGTAGCCGCCCCACGAATAGCCGAGCCCGAACAACGCCAGGTGATCGAGAAACGCGTCGATCGCATGCGCGGGCGCCGGCTGCAGCACGACCGAGAACAACCCGGACGCGCCGCGGAAATCGCGGCGCCACAGCGCGTGGCCGTCGTCGCCCGGCAACGCCGGATACAGCACGCGCTGCACCTCGGGACGCCGCTCGAGCCAGCTCGCGACCGCGAGCGCGTTGCGCTGGTGCTGCCGCAACCGCACGCCGAGCGTGCGCAACCCGCGCAGCGCGAGATACACGTCGTCGGGGCCCGCGCACAGTCCGAGATCGCCATGCAGTTGCTTCAGCGCGGGCCATGCGCGTGCGTTGGCCGACACCGTGCCGAGCATCGCATCCGAGTGCCCGACCAGATACTTGGTGCCGGCCTGGATCGACACGTCGATCCCGAACGCGTGCGGCTGAAAGAACAGCGGCGTGGCCCAGCTGTTGTCCGCGATGACCTGCGCGCCGTGTGCATGCGCGAGCCCGACGAGGGCAGGGATGTCGTGCATGTCGAACGTGTAGGAGCCGGGCACCTCGACGTACAGTGCGCGCGTGTTCGGACGAAACGCGGCGGCGACCGGCGTGCTGCCGTCGTACCACGTCGTCTCGACGCCGAGCCGCGCCAGCACGCCTTCGCATGCGTGACGCACCGGACCGTACACCGATGCGGTCATCAGCAGATGGTCGCCGGGCTTCAGGCACGACAGCAGCGCGAGCGTGCATGCGGACAGGCCCGACGGGCACAGCACCGCGCCGGCGCCGCCTTCGAGGCTCGTCACCGCGCGCTCGAGCGCGTCCGTCGTCGGCGTGCCGCGACGGCCGTAGATATACGGCTGCGTGCGGTTCAGCAGATCCGACACCGTCGGGCTGAGCACGGTCGACGCGTGGTACACGGGCGGATTGACGAAGCCGTGCCACGCGGCGCTGTCGCGGCCCGCGTGCGCGAGCCGCGTGTCGTCGTGCAGGCGGTCGTGCGCGCCGTCGCACGCCGGCGACGGCGGTTCGTCAGGCGTCACGGCCATAGCGCACACCGCTCCCAGTGCTCGCCGGCGCGACGATAAGCCTGCCGCGCGAACCGGCGCGAACTGTCGGCCCGCCAGAACTCGACTTCGTCGGGTGCCAGCGCATACAGGTGCCAATCGGCCGACACGAGCGCCGGATCGGCGGCCAGCCGTTCGAGCTGCGCGTCGATCGCACGCGTCAGGTCGGCCGGATCGTCGAGCCGTTCGCTTTGCCGTCCGGCCAGGATGCTCGCGCGCGACCGCTCGGGGCGGCTCGCGAAATCGGCATGGCCTTCGGCGTCCGGCAACCGCTCGACCGGGCCGCTCAGCCGGATCTGGCTCGCGATCGCGGGCCAGTAGAACGTCAGCGCCGCGAATGGCCGGTTCGCGAGCTGGCGCCCCTTGGGACTGCGCGCGTTCGCCGCGAAGTGCCAGCCGCGAGCGTCGAGGTTCAGCAGCACGACGGAACGTGCATCGGGCCGTCCGTCCGGGTGGACCGTGGACAGCGTGCTCACCTGCGGTTCGAGCGCGCCCGCGGTCACGGCCTCGTCGAGCCAGCGTTCGAACTGCGCGTGCGGCGTATCGGCCCAGTTGTCGGCCGGCACGTGCGGTGCGGCATACGCGAGGGTTTTCAGCGCCTTCAGGCGCGTGGCAATCGTATCCATGGCGACACTCATGCGATGCCGAATTGCGTCGCGCGGGCGATCAGCCGATGCGCGGCGAGATAGTCGGGGACTTCCGCGAGGAAGCCGTCGACGACGGCGGCGGCCACGCGGCGGCCGCCGGAGGTACGCCGCGCGTGATCGAATGCGTCGATCACGCGGCGCGCGAGGGCGACTTCATCGGCCGTCGGCGTCAGCACGCGATTGACGACCGGCACGAACTGCGCGTTGACGATCGCCTTTGCCTGGTAGCCGAGGCCGCGCGACACGCGCATGTCGAGTTCCGCGCCTTCGTTGTCGGCATAGCTGTACGGGCAGTCGATCGCGGTCACGCCGACCGCCGCGCATTCGACGCGAAAGCGCGAGCGCACGTAGTCGAGCTCGCGGCCCGCACGGGTGCGTTCCGCGCACATGTCGGCCACCATGTCCTCGGTCGCGACGAGCACGGCCGACACACGCGGGCTCGAGCGCGCGATCGCCATCGTGTTCACGAGGCCGAGCGTCGTCTCGACGTTCGGCACCAGTTCGGTCGAGCCCGGCGCGATGTCGTATTCGCGCTCGAAGCGCGTGACGGCCTCGTCGAGCGCGACGACCTGCTCGGGCGTCGCCACGTACGACATCATCACGATGTCCGGGCGGCCGCGCATCGCGGCGCGCAGGTCGTCGATGCCGCCCGCGTCGAGCGGGTTCACGCGCACGGACGCCAGCACGCCGGCGTCGCGCCAGCCCGCGAGCACGCGCTCGCTCAGTTCGCGCGCGGCCGGGCGCCGGTCGGGAGGGGTGAAGGTTTCCAGTTCCTGGATCAGCACATCCGCGCCGCTCGCGGTGCCTTCAACGAGCGCATCGTGATCGGCGCCGGCGAGAAACAGCCAGGAGCGGCGCAGGCGGGAAGGGCGTCGGTTCGTCGGTGTCATGCGTGGTTTCCTGTAGGGCGCGTGGAGCGCGTGGCGATGGCGCGGGCACTCAGCCGGCGCGCATCATCTGGTTGAAGATGTTCTTGCGATGCATTTCCTCGGTGCCGCCGACGCTCATGAAGCCGAGCGCGTCCGACGCGAACGCGGCCACGGGCCCGGCCTGATAGCCGAGGCTGCCGTACAGCCGCACGAGACCGATCGCGCCGTCGACGAGATCCTGCGCGCCGACCAGCTTCGCGATCGAGCACGTCATCAACGCCTGCGGGTGATCCGTCAGCAACTGCGCGAGCGCGCCGCGCGCGAGCCAAGTGCCGCGCTCGATGCCGATCCGCAGGTCGACGAGGCGGCGCTGCACGTACTGGTGGGCATCGATCGTGCTGTCGAAGCTGCGTCGCTCGCGGCAATAGCCGATCGCATCGCGCAGATAGGGCGCCGTCACCTGGGCCGCGACGAGGCCGTAATAGAGACGGCCGAGCGAGATAATGTCGATCAGGTTGCCGAGGCCGGCGCCCGGTTCGCCGAGCAACTGGCCGCGCGTGATCGGACAGTCGTCGAAATGCAGCGCGCCGGTGGGCAGGTCTTCGAGGCCGAGCTTGCGGTCGGGCGCGGCCACCGTCATGCCCGGCTGGTCGCGATCGACGATCACGAGCGCGGTATTGCGCCGGCCCGGCGTTTCGATGCGCGTGACGACGAGGATGAAACGCGCAAGCGGCGCATGCGCGATATTGAATTTGCTGCCGGTCAACCGGTAGCCGTCGCCGTGCTCGGCGAGCGTCGTCGCGATGCTGCGCACGTCGGTGCCGGTGCCCGGCTCGGCAATCGCGGTTGCGCTCAGTTCGCCACGCAGGATCGCGCCGAAATAGCGGTCCTGCTGCGCCGCCGTGCCATGGCGCTCGAGTGCGCGCACCATGCCGGCCTGCGCGATCACCGACAGCAGCAGCGCCGGGCGGCGGATCGACGACGCAAGCCCTTCGAGCGCCGCGGAAAAATGCCACCAGCCGTGACCGTCTCCGCCATACGTCTCGGGCACGATCATGTCCCACAGCCCTTCGTGCCCGAGCCGCGTCCAGCCGGCTTCGTCGAATGCGGCGGGGGCACGGCCGTCCTGCTCCACGGCGGCGGCGATCCCCGCGCCGATCTCGCGAAACCGCGCAAGCGTCGCGTGCTGTTCCTGTGTCCAGTCGAATGGCATCTGTCCTGTCTCCGGTCGAAGCGGCGCGGCCTTCGACGGCGCGCCAGCGATGACGACAAGGTTAAGGGGGCAGGGACAGCGCAGGTACTGGCAGTAGTGGTAGTTGCAGGGTGAATGAGCGGTTTGGCGGGATCGGCGATATGTCGCATTTCAGCCTCGCTGCACGTCCTCCGCCTGATCGGACGCCGCCTATAATCGCTATCAGCTTTTCCAGTAAATCGTGCTGACCAGGGTGGGGGTGTCCAAATGGGAAAGTGCCGTCGCATCTGTTCGCGCTTCGTCCTCGCAAGCTCGATCGCTGGTCTGACAATACTGTCGGGGCCGGGACACGCGCACGCCGAGGAGGGTCCTTCGCGCTCGCCGAGCGGGCCCCCACCATCCGGGAGAACGCTCAACGTCTACGCGGTGTATGGCGGCGGACGCGCGACCGAGGGCGGCGACATGCATTGGCGTGCGTACGAAGTCGGCTTCGGCGACGTCTTGAATGACTACCTCTCCGTCTACCTTGCATATTTGAACGAGGGGCATCCGCTGGATCACCACCGTGACGGTTTTGCCGCCCTGGGTTCGTTTCGTTGGCCGGTCGGCAGTCGTGTGGCGCTCGAATTTTCGGCGGGCCCGTATTTCAGCATGGACACGACGCATGTCGACGGCCAGCCACGCAACGACAAGCGCTGGGGCGTACGCGCGTCGGCAGCGGTGCGGTATTACGTCGTTCCCAATCGCTTCTTCCTCAAGCTGCAGTACAACCACGTCCAGATGATCGGCGGATTCAATTCCGACGCGGTGCTCTTCGGTATCGGCTCGGATTTCGGCGGCGATCCGGGCCCGGCGTTTTCGGACGGCAAGACGCAGGTCGGCGTTTGGGCCGGGACGTCGCAGACGAACCGTCCTCAAGTGCCGATCGAGAAGGGATACATGGTCGAAGTCAAACGGCCGCTCGGCAATGCGTGGGCCTATTCGGCGAGCTTCATCTATGAAGGCAACAATGGCGTTGCCGGCCGACGCGGCGTGGCCGCGCAATTGTGGTACGTCGCGCCGATCAGGAGCAAATGGACGCTTTCGGCAGGCGTCGGTCCGTATCTGTCGCGGGATCGGAACGATGTTTCGGGCACGACACGACTCAATGCGTTGCTCAGCGCGCAAGTGGCTTATCAGATCACGAACGATTGGGCGGCAAGCTTGCGCTTCAATCGTGTCGCAACCGGCAACGACAAAGATCAGGACATGTTCATGGTCGGCGTCGCGCGCAATTTCTAGTTCCGGCGAATGACCTTGAATCGGTGCAGTTCGCGCATCGTCGGTGTCACCCATCCGGCAGGCTGCATGGCCAGCTCCCGTGCGAAAGTATTCGAAGCTTTCGCTCGCAGTTGGGCGCTCGAATTCAAAGCGCGCGGTATCGGGGCCAATGTGATGAGTCCAGGTTCCGTCGACATGCCCAGTCTTTCCAGATTGGGTATCGACGCAGCCGATCGCCCCGCGTAATTGCACCCATCAATCGTCAGTCAAGGCGCGACGATATCTGGCGACGTACTTGGCCTGAGCGATGACTTTCCCGTGCATCTGATAGGCGACGAGCGCAGGACTCGCCGCCGACGCCACGTCAATTTTTGCCACGTCCAGGGCCGACGCCGTCACGACATATCGATGCGATGCTCCCTCAGGCGGGCAGGGCCCACCGTATCTGGATTCGCCAAAGTCCGTCAACGTCTCGACCGCGCCCGCCGGCAAGAACGTCGGATTGCCGGAAGCGCCTTTTTCGATCGACGACGTCGAAGGTGGAATATTGACGATCGCCCAGTGAGTCCAGCCGAGGCCGCCGGTCGGCGCATCGGGGTCGAAAATTGTCACGACGATGCTCTTCGTGCCGCGCGGAACGTGAGTCCACGAAATGCGCGGTGAAACGTTCCGACCGTGACAGCCAAAACCTCCGTACACATGTTCGTTCGTGAAGTGTCCGTGACTGAGGTCATCGACCCTGATGGTGAACGGCGCCGCGCCGGCTGTCGCCGGGATGACCGCTACTGCTGCTGAAGTGCATAGCAGCGCGGGAAATAAAATCCTCGATCGCATGATGTGCTCCGTTGAAGGGTAGGAGTTCAGTACGCCGGCATCAACCGTATCGTGTAGCGATTCGCGTCGGAAGGCAGATTCGCGAACCACGATGTTGCTTTCGCTGCAACGCCGCTGGCAGGACTTTCAGTCGATTCGATCGTCGCTCGTGCCGGCGACTATTGACGAAAAAACCGCCGCGAGTCATGTGAGCTCGCGGCAGTTCTCCGGCAACCGTCAAGGCCACCTATACGACGATGGTCGAGAGTCGAGTATCGATCAGTAGTCCCACTGTACCGGCACGAAGCGGAAACCTTCACCGCGCCTTGCAATGTGACCGATGGAAGGGAACGCGACATGCGCCGCGGCCAGCAGTGCGCCGGTTTCAGCCGCTTCGTCGAGCAACGCCATGCGGACGTCGATAGCGCCTTCAGGATCATGCTCGAAGCCATTTTGCCAATCGGGATTGTCGAAGTTGACTTCGAAAATCGCATCACCCACGAACGTGAGTTTCTCGCCGTTGGACGTGATGTCCACGACGCAGTGTCCCGGCGTGTGACCACCCGTCACGCGGGCCGACACGCCCGCGGCGACTTCCACGGTCCGATCGAACTGCGCGATGTTCTCGCGATAGAGTTCCACGAACTTTGCAGCAGCCTTGCGCAGCGCGGGAGGTACCGCTTCCGGCATCACCGTCTTGCTGAAGTCGGGGTTTTTCCAGAATTCAATTTCCGGGGCCGACACGTGAATGCGCACGTCGTGGCGCAGCTTGGCCTTGACGCCATCGACGTTCAGTCCGCCGACATGGTCCATGTGCATATGTGTAATCACGATATCGGTGATCGCCGCCAGGTCGATGCCGGCCGCTTCCAGACGCATCACCGACCGACCGGCGCGCGAGAAGTATTCGAATCCGTCACCCACGCCCGAGTCGATCAGGATCAGGCGTTCGCCGCTACGCACGAGCGCGATGTTCAGTGCCCAGTCGAACATGTCGCGCTGGAGGAAACGACCGTCGAACCATTCGTTGCGGTCGGCTTCGCTCACGTTGGTCGACATGGTGGACGTCGGCAGCGGCAAAACGCCGTCGCTAATCAACACGACGTCGACGTCGCCCACGCGCACGGCATAGCGGGAAGACACGAGTTCGCCCGATCCGCCTTTTCCAAGGTTGGCGGTGACCGGCTGCACATTGCGGATTGTTGCGCTCATCTTCAATAATCCTATTGATTAAGTTGGGCAATCTGAACAGAACGGCATGGTCAAGAATTACGACCTGGGTCGCGCGCGATCGCGACGCATTCGCTCGACCAAAACCGGGGAAACGGCCCGGCGTTGCCGGGCCTCGACGACGATTGCGCTAATTCACCGGCGTGAGGACCGGCGCGCCCTTGTTCTTGATCAGGAACACGACGAATCTTGCCGGCTTCGTGCTGCTGGCATTTCGGCCCACCGTGTGCAGGTCTTTCGGGCCTTCGTGGAACGTATCGCCGGCATGGAGCGTAACCTCCTTCCCGCCATTCAGGCCCATCACGATGCTGCCGTCCAGCACATAGACGAATGCGTGCGCGTCGTGACGATGAACGGGATCGACGCTGCCGGGCGGATAATCCACGACGATCATCTCGACCTCCTTGCCCGGATACTCGGGCAACGGCTCCGTGGTCAGCGTTGTAACGGTCGCGTGCGGCGCGGCGGCAGCCGGCTGAACGGGCATCAGCAGCGACAGTGCGAGCGGTGCAAGTGCGAGCATGTTGCGTTTCATGTCGTTACTCCAGGTTGGCCTTGTCGAGCCCGAACGTCTTGTCGAACGATCCGGGCACGATCCGGAACGCGACATTCAGCCGGTTCCAGCAGTTGATCGCACCGACGAGGAAGGTCAGATCCGACAGCTCCTTTTCGGAATAGTGGGTACGCACGCGTTCGTAGAGATCGTCCGGCAAGCCATCCGACGAAAGCTGCGTCAGCGCTTCGGTCCATGCGAGCGCGGCGCGTTCGCGCGGCGAAAAGAGCGTCGACTCGCGCCAGATCGCGACGTGATGCATGCGCAGCTCGCGCTCGCCGTGGATCCGGGCCATCTTGACGTGCATGTCGACGCAGAACGCGCAGCCGTTCAGTTGTGATGCGCGCATCTCGACGAGCTCGCGGACCGGCGCTTCGATCGTCGTCTTTTGAAACAACCCGTCGAGCTCGACGAGTTTCTTGGTGAATTCCGGCGATTGCTGAAAGTAGTTGATACGTTGCGTCATGATCCGTTCTCCTGATTTGTGGACATGGATACTTCCGGCCCTGCGTATCGCGATCGATCGCACGACCCGCGTGGCAACCATCGTAATCGCGGCTCCCGCGGGGCAGTAGTACCGGGCGCGCCTGCACTCTGTTGTCGCTTCGGCACCAATCGTGCGCCACGTATGCCGGCGAGATTCAGTCACACCGACACGGCGAGGACGCTGCGGATTCCCTGTCGCACCATCTTCGTATAGGGGCACAGGCGTTCCGTGCCGCGGACAAGACGTTCAGCGAACTGCCGGTCGATACCCGGCATGCGGACGGTGAGATTGGCGATCAGCGCATATCCGCCATCCATCGAATCACGACCGAACGTGACTTCGACGGCCACGGTGGCGTCGCGGATATCGATCCGCTCGCGTTCCTATAACGCGATGATCGTGTGGTCGCGCGAGTTGGCCCCAGCGACGGCTCTTGCCCACGATTTCGGTCCAGATGTCCAGCGCGTCCGTGGCGCGGTTGTACGTCTGGACATTCTTGAAGCCGACGATGAACGACGTCGCGGTTCCGAGGAGACCACGATCGTCAGCGGGATCGACAACCATGTGACGCACAGGAACTTGTACAAAATGACCGGCACAGTCCCGAAGACGAAAAGCGCGTAGAGGTTCCAGCGTGTCCAGATCAGGAACTCCGACAACTTGTACGATTTTCCGAGATGCATTTCATTTGCCTCATCGAGGGCTCGGCGCGCCACCGAGTGCAGGGCGCAGCGGCCACGCGCGACAGCGCCGCAACGAAGGTCTTCAGCGGACAGGTGTCGCTACCGCCCGACGGGCGTCGCGTCAATCAACGACAGTCACGATATTGACGATGGCTTGTCTAGCCATCTTCGCGTACGGGCACAGGCGCTCCGCGGCTCGAACCCGTTCTTCCGCGATGTTTTGATCGACGCCAGGCATCCGGACGCGAACGTCTATGAGCAATGCATGGCCGCCGTCCATCGGATCGCGGCCAAACGAAACCCGCACCTCCACGATCGTATCGGCGGATTCCATGCCGGCGCGTTGCTCGAGCAGGTTCAGCGCACCGTGAAAGCACGCGGCGAAACCCGCCGCGAACAATTGCTCGGGGTTGGTCCCGTTGCCGGGTCCGCCCAACTCGGCGGGCAGGCGCAGATCGACGGCGAGGTTTCCGTCGTCCGAGCGCACGACGCCGGATGCGCGGCCGTGTCCCGTCTCGCCACCGGACACGGTGACGCTCGTCGTATAGAGCGGCTGAAAATCCCGACCCCGATACTTGTCGAGGAGGGAGAGCGGCGGGGCCTGCAGCGTGTTGTCATTCATGATGCGTGCTCGAGTTCGGCGACGCTTCGATTCCCGGTCGTTCATTTGTCGAAGCGTGTTGCAAAGGGGGGCTGCACGGCCGGGCAGATGGCCTCTTCACGAACAGGTGGAGCGAACGATCGTATGCGGACCGCGGCGATCTTCCGGTGCAGCCCGACTCCAGGTTCGTCCATCGAGAAGGGCGCCCCATGCTAGCGGAGCGCACCGTGCGACGGTATGGCCGTCGCGGGCGATTCAATGTTTCCCGTCGGACACCAATCGGGGCCCTGACGCAGGACTGTGACACTCCGGCCGGCTGCGGCCCGCGCGTCAGCGGCCGACGCAGGCGCGCAGCGTTGTCGCGTGACGCTGCGCTTCGTCCGCGTCGACGATGTTCGCGAACCCGATGACGAGGCCGCGCGGCGTGAGCTGCGTATGGCTGTTCGTATACCAGATCGACAACGGCACGACCGCGAGCCCGGCGTCGCGCGCGCGTGCGGCGACGGCGACGTCGTCGACCGGCCCATCGGGCCCGTCGGTGAATCGCACCGCGAACTGGATCCCACCCACCGGCGACTCGACGATCAGCCGCTCGCGGAACGCCTGACGCAATGCATGCACGATCAGCATGCGGCGCTCGCCGTACAGCGCGCGCATGCGCTTCAGATGGCGGGCAAAGTGCCCCTGTTCGACGAAATCGGCCAGCGCCGCCTGCAGGAGCGGCGGCGACCCGGCATTCATGCTGCACGCCACGCGTTCGACGCGCTCCACGGCGCGCTCCGGCACGACCGCGTAGGCGAGCCGCAAACCGGGGTACATCGCCTTGCTGAAGGTGCCGCAATAGATCACGCGATCGCGCCGGTCGAGACTCTTCAACGCGGGCAGCGGGCGGCCGAGATAGCGAAACTCGCTGTCGTAGTCGTCCTCGACGATCCACCCCGACATTTTTTCCGCCCAGTCGAGCAACGCGATGCGGCGGGACAGCGACAGCGTATGCCCGAGCGGGCTCTGATGCGACGGCGTCACCACGGCGAAACGTGCCTGCGCGTCCAGCTGCATGCCGCGTTCGACGTCGATCCCGTCGGCGTCCACCGGCACGGGGACGAGTTGTACGCCGGTCTCGGACAGGAACCCGCGTGCGAGCAGATAGCCGGGATCCTCGAACCACACGCGCTCGTCTGCCCGTGCCAGGCTGCGCAGGATGAGTTCCAGCGTGGCGCGGTAGCCGCCGGTGACGAACACCTGTTCCGGCACGCAGGTGACGCCGCGCGACAGCGTCAGATAGGTGGCGATGTGTTCGCGCAGCGGCCGGTAACCGGCCGGATCCGGATAGCCGAGCAGTGCGCGTTCGCTGCTGCGCGCGCGCTGCGACACGAGCCGGTGCCAGACCTTGCGCGGAAATGCATCGAGCGCCGGGAGCCCGGGTTGCAGCGGGTGCGGCTCGCCGCTCAGCGCGACGGCGATCGGCTGCGCTCGGCGTAGCGGCGGCGTGTCGTTCGATCCGACCGACGCACGCTGCGGGTCGGCATGTTCGGCGGAGGCGGGCAGCGACTGCGTCAGCGAGACCGGCAGGGACGGCGAGACGAACGTGCCTGCCGCGCCGCGCATTTGCAGATAGCCCTCGTCGACTAGGACCGTATAGGCCTGCTCAACCGTGCCGCGCGCCGTATTCAGTTGCGTCGCCAGGCCGCGCAGCGCGGGCACGCGATCGCCGGGGCGCAGATGACCGGCGGCGATCGCGGCCTTGAACCGCTCGCAAATCTGCAGATAGACGGGCAACTGGTGGTGCCGGTCGATTTCGATGGACAGCGGGGGCGTTTGCGCGGACATCACGGTCTCCCGGGTAGCGCGAACAGGACGGGAATCGATGCCGCATGGACCAGTCCGATCGACGATTCTTGGCACTTATGGATAGGACATGATTCTTCCACAATTGCGGCACGGCATGCGACGGTCACGATCGCCTTTCAACGGATCCGACGCCGCCGCGTACCCCCTCGCAGTTCAATGTAATCCATTCGTCAGGAGATTTTGCGATGAAGATCGTTGTCATCGGTGGTTCGGGCCTGATCGGCTCGCATGTCGTCGCGCTGCTCGGCGAAGCCGGTCATCATGCGCTGGCTGCGTCGCCGCGCACCGGCGTCAATACCATCACGGGCGAAGACCTGGCTGATGCATTGACGGGCGCGGACGTCGTCGTGGACGTGGCGAATGCGCCGTCATGGGAGCCGCAGGCGGTGCTGGACTTCTTCCGCACGTCGGCACGCAATCTCGGCAAGGCGGAAGTGGCGGCCGGCGTGCGCCACCATGTCGCGTTGTCGATCGTCGGTTGCGACCGCATGCCGGAGAACGGCTATTTCGCGGCGAAGGTCGCGCAGGAACAGGCGATCGAGGCGGCGGGCGTTCCGTACACCATCGTTCGCGCGACGCAATTCATGGAATTCATCGGCGGCATCGCGGATGCCGGCACGGTGGACGGCACGGTCCGCATCGGCGACGGCCTGTTTCAGCCGATCGCCGCGGAAGACGTGTCGTCGCTCGTCGCGCAGATCGCGCTCACCGGGCCGCGGAACGGCACGGTCGAAATCGCGGGCCCGGATCGCGCGCCGTTCGCGGAGATCGTCGCGCGGTATCTGAAATCGGTCGGCGATACGCGTACGGTGGTGACCGATCGCGATGCCCGTTACTACGGCGGCCGCGTCGAGGAGAAATCGCTGGTGCCGCTCGGGAGTGCGCGACTCGGCCGCATCGGTCTCGACCCGTGGCTCGCAAGAAGCTGATTCGCGTTCGTGTGTGCAGTGGTTCGCCGACCCACGCCGGCAACGGGCAATCGGAGTGAGCGACATGTCTGAGGAAGCGGAAATGAATCATTCGGAACCTTCGGGGCAGGGCGTTTGTCGCGACCTGACCGGTCGCGCCGATGCGCTGTCCGCGAGCTTCGGGGCGAGCTATGCAGGCATCCTTGCCTTCGTTGCAGTGGCGAGCGAGGGAAGCTTTACCAAGGCCGCCGAACGGCTCGGCGTCGGACGGCCAGCCGTGAGCCGGAATGTCCAGAAGCTCGAAACGCAACTAAGTACTCGGCTGTTCCAGCGGACCACGCGCATGACCGAGCTGACCAGCGAAGGCCAGCGATTTTTCGAGAACTGCCGCCAGGGCGTCGCGCAGATCGTCGAGGCCATGAACGACATGCTGGAACTGCGGCAGGGGCCGCCGCGCGGCCTGATCCGTATCAGCTCGGCGGTGGGGTTTGGCCGGAAAATCGTTGCGCCGTTGCTGGAAACGTTTGCACGGGCGTACCCCGACATCGTCTTCGACCTGCTGCTCGACGACCGGCCGCTCGACCTGGTGTCGGAACGGATCGACGTGGCGTTTCGCAATGGCCGCATCGAGGACTCCAGCATCATCGCGCGGCAACTGATTCCGATGCAGATGGCGCTTTGCGCAGCACCATCGTAAGCGCGAATTTAAGCACACCTAGAATTCCAGGCTGAATGCGCGCAGGCTTGCGTCCGCAACTACAACTTGCGGACGCAACCGATGACAGAGAACGAAGTTGATTTCTTTCCGCTGCGCGTGACGGGCGTGACCGCCACCGGCAAGCGACGCTTTGATCCAGAGGGTAAGCGCAAGCTGGTCGAGGCCTGTATGCAGCCAGGTGCGTCGATTGCCGGACTTGCGCTGAAGGCCGGCGTCAATGCGAACCAACTGCATAAATGGATTCACTTGCGCGAGCGTACGAGCGGGACTGCGCTGACGACAGCTGGTAAGCCGGCGCCATCGGCATTCGTACCGGTCGTGACCGTCAACGACGTGATGCCAGTGGCGCAGCGCGCACCCGTGCCGCAATCGCCGAAGAGGAGCCC